>JAAVYI010000034.1 GCA_022791055.1 Clostridia bacterium
AACTGAGGGACACTATAACTGCGACGGCGAACATCAACTGTTAGACTGCGGCGAACATTACGCTTGCGAAGGTGGTGAACACGGTTTGGCGAACTGCGGCACGCATTATGTTTGCGACAGCCTCGACCACAGCGACGCGGCGTGCGGGACAGACGGACATTACAACTGCGACGGCGGCGATCATATAGCGGCAGATTGCGGAACGGTAGGCCACTATAACTGCGACGGTGACGATCATGCGGCGGCGGATTGCGGAACTGAGGGACACAATAAGTGCGATGGTGAACATCAACTGTTAGACTGCGGCGAACATTACGCTTGCGAAGGTGGTGAACACGGTTTGGCGAACTGCGGCACGCATTATGTTTGCGACAGCCTCGACCACAGCGACGCGGCGTGCGGAACGGAAGGACATTACAACTGCGACGGCGGCGACCATGCGGCGGCAGATTGCGGAACTGAGGGGCACTATCACTGCGACGGCTTCGACCATACGAATGAGAACGCGGGCGGAGGCGGTCGCGGCTGCAATTCGACCGTCGGCGGCCTCGGCGCGGGAGTAGGTACAAGTATACTTCTCTTGGTATGTGGGGCGGCGCTACTTTTCAAAAGGAATAGGAAATCGGTATGACAAACAAGTTACACGGTAAAAATCGGCTGCTTTCGGCGGTCGCGTCGGTACTGTGCCTGGCGGTCGCGTCGGTGTGCGCCGTATGGTTTGCCGCTACGTCGGCACACGCCGCCTCGTTTCGGGTGGACGACGACATTTTCGTTACCGCGGGCGACAATCTACTCCAAAACGCAGGATTTGAAGAAACGTTGTTGCCGTCGTCCACGTCGGATGCCGACATTGTCGGGAACTGGCGTAACGTGGCTTGGTGCGACCCGTTTACCGGTTTCAAGACCGAAGGCGCGCAGTCGTTGAAAATTTGTTACGGTTGGACGAGTAACGGACCGTCGAACAATACGTATCCCGGCGTGTATCAAGATGTAGCCGTTGAGAAGAACACCGATTATTTGGTGACGTTCAAGGCGCGGCTCGACAACGCCTATAAAGCCGATCTTCGCGTGGGGTATAGGGATCCCAAAGCTGGCAATGTATGGGATCCTGTAACCGAGTACGTCGTTTTGCAAAACGAGTTGACTACGGATTGGCAAACTTACCAATACGCCGTCAACAGCGGCGAGCGCGACACGTTGCGCATCTTCTTTTACACGCAAGGGCAGGGCACGGTCAGTTACCGCGCGTTCTATATCGACGAAACGGCGATGAAAAAGATCGATAGCGTCGACGCGGAGGCCGAATATACCGTTGGCGCCAAGCTGTCGGCGTCGGTCGGGTACGTCGGTGGCGATAGCGAGCGGGTGGTAATCACCGCCGATTATGGATACGGCTATTCCGTACCGCTTGTCGACTATGCCGGCACGGTCGCGTACCAGACTTCGGCGACGAACGTGGCGACGGTGTCGACCGACGGTATCGTTACGCCGCGTGGTGTCGGAACGGCCGAAATCACGGTGACGATCGACGGGGAAGCGTTTGTACTGCCGTTCACCGTTTACGAAAAATCATCCGACGAATTGGTGATCGGTACGGCATTGCCCCTTCTTACGGACGGGGAGAACTTATTGAAAAACCCGTCGTTTGAAGAAACGATCACGGGCGGGAACGCCGAACAACTGCAAACCGAGAATTGGAACTGCGTCATGGGCGGGTTCGATGGCAACAACGACGGCGGTATCGGCGGCAGTCGTTGCTTCAAGATCACGTATCAATGGGATAACTTCCTGAACGAAACCAATTTCCCGGGGTTCTATCAAGATGTGCGCGTCGAGAAAAACACCACCTACGAGTATTCGTTTTGGCTGCTTAAATGGTCGGGTTTCCCTTGCCCCGATAACGAGGTGCGCTTAGGATTCCGTGATCCGTTGGCTGCCGACGTGTGGGAACCGGTGTACGAGATCGCCATAAAACCGCAGGACATCACGACGACTTGGACCAAGTACACAGTGTACTTCCATACCGGCGAACACGAGATCGTGCGCGTGTTCGGCTATGCCAATGCTCAGCGAGGTGATCAAAACGGCGGCTATAATATCGACGATGCGTCGCTGAAAAAGGTGACGGCAAAGACCGACGCAGTCAAAGCGCAGGGGCTGGCGCTTACTGCGAGCAAGACGCAAATCGAACTGGATATCGACAGCGCGAATTTGTCGTTGCAGGTTATTTATCCGTTTCACTATTACGAAAAAGCGACGGACCTATCGAATGTAACCTTTACGGTGGGCGATCCGACCGTACTGGCCGTTTCGGCGGCGGGCGTCGTTACCGGTATTGCCGACGGGCAGACCCAAGTGACGGCAACGTATTCCGTCGACGGGCAAACGCTTGTAAGCAATGCGATCCGGTTTACCGCCAGGACCGCTTTTGCGCTCGAAACGCTTGAAACTTTGATCGACAAAACCGACATCGCTACCGGCGACAGCCTGACACTAAATGTCGGCGTTACCACCGATAAAGGCGACACGGTGCGCGAGGATCAACTGGATTTGGCGTTTACCGTATCCGATTCCAAAGTACTGATCGTATATACGGTGGGCGACCGTATATATGTGTACGGTCTGTCGCAGGGGCGCGCGACGCTGACCGTAAAAGCTGCGTACTTTGGGAAAACGATTGAAAAGCAACTCGACTTTACGGTGACGGGCGATTTGCTGGTCGACGGCGGTGCGGAGTTTTACGAGGAACTGAATCCCCTGGGGATCGGCTGGCAGATTGACACCACGGTCGGTGCGGGCGTCGACAAGAGCGTCGACAACATCTTTGCCCGCACCGGACAGGGTAACTTCTGGTGCATGGCGCCGTGTCCCTGGGACGAAAACATTTCCGCTATGGGATACGTCAAAATCTATCAGGACGTGACACTTCCCGCCGGGGAATACACCGTATCGGCGTATATTAACCGTTTCTTTGCTACCGGGATTGACGGATTCGGCGGCGATGTCAGTATCGGATTTATCGAGCTGGACGACGGTTACGAAATGGGAAGCCCGCGAGTATCGACATTCGGGATCGACGTCGGCACTAACGGGTATCAACAGATTGCGCATACCGCCATGCTGACAGAAGGACAGTATCGCGTCGTCATCAGTATTGTCGGCAACGCTACGTTCGGACTGGGTATGCAAATCGACGATGTGTTTCTCGGCGAAACTGTCAAACCGGTAGAGTTGCAAGTCACGATCGGAGACGGAGCGCTTGCCGTCGGCGATTTGGCCGAAATCAAGGTCGCTGTTCTACTGGAAGACGGCAGCGTATCGACCGAACTTTCGGGCGTGACGATTCTCTCGTCCAATCGTGAAGTCGCCACCGTTTCGAGCGGTTATTTGGTCGTCATGGGCGAAGGCACGACGACGGTGACCGTGCGCTGTACCATCGCCGGCATCGACCTCGAAAAGATAGTGACCGTGACGGTCGGTGAGAGTAAACGCGGCTGCGGGTGCGGTTCCAGCGTACTGTCGTTCGGCGCGTTCGGCTTGCTGTTGTTCGTACCGGCGGCGATCGTGTTGTTCAAAAGAAGAAAATGCATCGGAAACAAGGAGTAAAGAATATGCAAAAAATTTTGAGTATTATATTGGCGGCGGTTTGTATGTTCGGCGTACTGGGGTGCGGGAATAAGCCGACGAACCCGCCCGAGAATGAGGACGGCGGTCAACAGCCGGGCAACAATACCGGCAACACCGGCGGGGAACAGGAACAACCGAGCAACGGGTTGAAAACGTTTGACGCGTCGAACGGCTTGAAACTGTTGATGATCGGCAACAGCCATTCGGAAGACGCCAAGCAGTATTTTATCGAGATCGCCAAGAACTTGGGCATCAAAAATATTGTGGTCGGCGAACTGCACATCGGCGGGACGGCTTTGCAAGATCACAAGAAGAACGCCGAGGAAAACAACGCCGTGTATTACTATCGCAAGAGCGGCGCGGGCGGTTGGACGGAAACATACGGCCATACACTCGACGACGGCATTGCCGACGAGGACTGGGACATCGTGTCTTTACAACAGCGCAGCGCATGGGCGGGCGTGGAAGCATACATGACCGGCGACAAGACAACGGTGCGATATATGCTCGATTATGTCAAGGCGCGTTGCACCAATCCCGCCGTTAAATTCGTGTTCTATACGTCGTGGGGTTATCATGACGAAACGACCGACCCGACATTTGCCCTGTACGACAACAAGCACAGCGTGCAATATCGTCAGATGATGTTTTGGACGCGGCAGTTGGTGCAGGAGTTCGACGAGTTCTATACCCATCTGCCGGTGGGTACGGCGATCGAGAATGCCTACTACACGTCTTTGAACGAGGGCGGCTTGCAGAACAGTTTGCTGTATCGCGACGGTTTGCACATGTCCTACGTGCAAGGGCGATTCTTGGCAGGGCTGGCGTACATCTGTATGTTGACGGGCAAAAACCCCGACGACCTGACATGGAAACCTGTCGGCGTGACCGACATGCAAGACGCGCTTATCAAAAAATGCGTCAAGGCGGCGATTGATAACCCGTATACATACACAAAAATGGAGGAATAACCATGAAAAAAATCGTATCTGTTTTATTGGCGGCCGCCTGCGCGTTGGGTGCATTGGGTTTGACGGCCTGCAACCCGAACGGCGGCAAGAACGTTGAAGAGGGCGCGCAAAAAGTGGTCTTTTACGCGCGCATGTTCGAGGACTATGCAAACGACCACCTCGACAGCTTAGTCAACGAATTTAACGGTATCTTGGACGACGGAATCCAGATCGACGTCAAATTCTTCCCCAAAGACGACGCATACAACACAGCTATCGAAGTGGCACGTTCCAATTCCAGTCAGCTCGATATCTATATGGTACAGTACGCTGATCTGTACACGCAGGTTAAAAACGGGTATGCGGCGCCCTTAAACGATTATTTCGAGGCGGGCGTCTGGGACGACGTGTACGACTACGTGTTGGATATGGTGACTTTCGACGAGAAATACTATGCTTTCCCGTGGTTGGTCGAGCCGGGGTCGATGTTCTTTTATCGCAAGGATATCTTGCAGAGCGCCGGCGTGACCGAACCGCCGACTTCGTGGGCGGCGTTGCTGGAAGCCTGTAAGGCGGTCAAGCCGAAGATGGGCGTTGCGTCTTACCCGATGGGGATGCCGACGGGCAGTTCCACGCTGGCATGGTCGACTTGGGGTATGCAGCAGAGCGCGACCGGCGGTTTGGCCGTCGATGACAGTTGGCTTAATTCCCGTATGGACGCAGACGGTTGGGAGGACATGGCCAGATTGTTCTACGACATGGCGAAAAACCGCTATGCGTCGATTGACAACATTACGCCGCTCGGCTACGAGGATCTCGTCGATGCGCTGTGCGAAGGCAAGCTCGCCATGTGCATGGGCGGCTCGTGGTCGATTGCCCGCATCATGCACTACTATCCCGAAATGGCCGACAAGATCGGCGTGGCCGTCATGCCGACTAAGAGCGGCGATCAAACCGGCATCACCTCGACCAACGGCGGCTGGACATATCTCATTTCGGCGGACTCGCAGTACAAAGATTTAGCAGCGACTTTTCTCAAATGGATGTTTACCGACAGCGCTGCCCGCACGGCAAGTTACTTCGAAGTGACATACAACTCCAAACAGCCGCCGCAAAAGAGCGTGTACGACTACCTTGCAACCAAGGAAAGCGACGTCGATGCACAGTGGACGGCCGTTATGAACGAGGTCGCGAACAATGGGATCCCGGAGGCTACGTATCCGTGGGATATTTCGCACGCCGTCGGTATGCTGTTCTCGGCCATGCAAGTCGATTGCGACAAAAATACTTTCGACAACCTGTATGCAAGTCGGCACGCCACGGCGATCGACGAGATCGACACCATCATGCGTCGAAGCAGTTACACGGCCAATCCCAAATACAGAGGGTAGCGTATGAAAGCCGTTTTCCGAAAAAAATACAAAGCGGCAGACAGCCTGACGGCCTACGGGATGCTGTTTCCGGCATTCGCCATTCTTTCGATTTTCGGCGTGCTACCACTGTTGATGGCGATCGGGGAGAGCTTTCAGGACTACACCACCAAGGCGTTCACATTCGCCAACTTCGATTACATTTTGAAAACGCCGGAGTTTTTGAAGTCTTTCGGCAACGCGATCCTGTTTACCGTCATTATCACCGCATTGATGTTGGTGCTGTCGTTTTTGTTTGCGCACATCGTCAAGGGAATGCATTCGAGTTGCGGCAGTATCGTCAAGATCGTCATTTACGTCCCGTGTCTGATTTCGAGCGTGGCGACCAGTATCATCTTTACGTTTCTGCTCAACTACGGCGGCGGTTTGATTACGTCGATTCTGGTTGCTATGAAGCTCGAACCGATCTCGTTTTTGACGCAGGGGATATGGCCGCAGACGGTTGTCATCGCCGTGACGCTGTGGTGCGGGTTCGGGTATAATACGCTCGTCATGTTGGCGGGACTGCTGAACATTCCCAAAGACTACTACGAGGCCGCCGCTATCGACGGGGCGGGCGCGTTTACCTGTATGATCCGCATCACCATTCCCGGCATGACCAACTATTTTATCCTGATGCTGATCAACCTAATCACGGGTAATATGCAGATGCTCGACATTCCGTACATGATTACCGGCGGCGGTCCGCTAAACCGCACGTTGACGCCGGCACTGTATCTGTACAACAGTTTCCGTGACTCGTCGCGCACGCAAAACGTCACCATCGCCGGCGCACTCGTCATTATGGTTGTCATACTCGTCATCAATGCCGTCGCGTTCGGGCTGATGCGGTCGAAAAAATCCGAGGACTAAGATATGAAGAAAAAGAAAGCCGTCATCTATACGATCGTCGGGTTTGTCGTTGCCGCCGTGTTGCTCTTCCCGATTATTTGGATGCTGCCGGCGGCGTTCAAACCGCGCGCCGAACTGTTCGGTATTCCCAACACCTTTTTTCCCAAGGATCCAACCCTCGACAACTTTACCAAGGTGTTTCAAATGAAGCTGAACGGATACGGTTTTGTACGTTCGCTGTTCGTTACGCTGCTGGTTGCCACGGGCGCGACGGCGTTGTCGCTGGCCGTCAACACCATGGCGGGGTATGTATTCGCTCGGCTTAACTTTCGCGGTAAAAACGTGCTGTGGATATACTTTTTGTGTACCATGTTTATCCCCGGCATTACCATTCTTTTAACGTCGATTAAAGTCGTCAATATGCTCGGCATGATGGACACGGTATTCGTGCTGATTATACCGGCGGCGTCCAACGCCTACAACATATTTTTCTTTCGACAGTTTTATCTCGGAATCCCCGAGAACATCGAGGAAGCCGCAGTGGTCGACGGCGCGTCTAAGTTCAAAATTTTCTATAAAATTTTTCTGCCGATGAGTGTCACGCCTATGGTCGTTATCGGTGTCGGGGTGTTCATGGGCAACTACAACAGTTTTCTGTGGCCGACGCTTACGATCGTCAACCAACCGAACTTAGCGATGGTGATGCAGGTCATTCGCCTTTTGAGCAGTTCGTATGCCAGTCGATTCGGCATCGTCATCGCCGCGACGGTCATGTCGTTGATAATACCGCTGACGGTGTTCGGTGTGTTCCAAAAGAAAATTATCGAGGGCATCGCCATTACCGGCATGAAATAACGGCGCGTCGGTGTCGCAACAACCAAGTCAATATTGAAAATCAAGGAGTATACGGAATGAAAGGGAAGATAGGCATACGGCCTATAAACGACGGCAGGGACAGCGTGCGGTACAAGACCGAGGCTAAGACCCTTCAAATGGCGCAAGCCGCCAAAAAACTGATCGAACAAAACGTATTTTATATGGACGGTACATCGGTCGAATGTCTGGTTGCCGAAACGACGATTACCTGCGCGGCCGAGGCGGTCAAGGTCGACGAATACTTTGCCGCCAACGGCGTGATCGCTACGCTTTCGGTGACGCCGATCTTCTGTTTCGGTACCGAGACGATCGACATGAATCCGCATACGTTGAAAGCGGTATGGGGCTTTAACGGTACCGAACGCCCAGGTGCGGTGTATTTGGCCTGTGCCATGAGTGCATACACCGAGCGGGGATTACCGGCGTTTTCCATTTACGGCAAGGACGTCAAAGACCTCGATGACGACACCATCCCGGAGGACGTAGCCGAAAAGATTGTGCTGTTCGCCAAGGCCGCGACGGCGGTCGGCGAAATGAAGAACGGCAGTTACATAGCCATCGGGAACGTTTCGATGGGAATCCCCGGCAGTTTTCTTGATCCCATGCTGCTACAAAACTATTTGGGTATGCGCGCCGAGTGGATCGATATGTCCGAAATCAACCGTCGCATCGAAAAGAAAATTTACGACGAGGCCGAGTATCAAAAGGCCTACGACTGGGTTAAAAATCATATTACCGAAGGGGAAGACTATTATAATCCGCCGACGTGTCGACATGATCGCAAACAACTCGAAAAGGATTGGGAATACTCAATCAAGATGGCCGTCATTATCAAAGATATTTTTCGCGGCAATCCCAAGCTGGCCGAAAAGGGTTACTACGAAGAAAGTTTGGGAAAAGGCGCGATCGCCGGCGGATTCCAAGGCCAGCGTCAGTGGACGGACTATTTACCCAACTGCGACTTTGCCGAAAGTATTCTCAACTCGTCGTTCGACTGGAATGGGGTGCGCGCGCCGATCACGCTTGCCACAGAAAACGACACACTCAACGGTTTGACGATGCTGTTCCAAACGCTACTGACTAAGCAAGCCAGTCTGTTCGCCGACGTGCGGACGTATTGGAGTCCGGCGGCGATCGAGCGCGTGACCGGTAAAAAGTTGACAGGCAAGGCCGAAAACGGCTTTATCCACCTCAACAACAGCGGCGCGGCGGCCTTGGACGGCGCGGGGCTGATGACCGAAAACGGGGTGCCCGAAATGAAACAGTGGTGGAAGGTTGACAATAAGGACATCGAAGCTACCTTGCGGGAAGTTTCGTACCATCCGGCCAATCTGGAATACTTCAAGGCCGGCGGATTCAGCGGGCATTTCGTTACCCGTGCCGAAATGCCGGTTACCATGATGCGTTTAAACCGCGTAAACAAGCTAGGCCCCGTGTTGCAGGTGGTCGAAGGGTATACCGTCAACCTGCCGCGCGACGTTTCCGATCTTATCGAAAAGCGCACCGACCGCGCGTGGCCGTCGACCTTCTTTGTCCCCAATATCGGAACGGCAGGGTGCGAAAGCGTGTACGATGTGATGGCCAACTGGGGCGCGAACCACAGCTGTTTGACCTACGGGCATATCGGCGCCGAAGCGTTGGCGTTTGCCGCCATGTTGCGGATTCCGGTCAGCTTACATAATGTGCCGGCAGAGCGCATTTTCCGTCCGCACGTTTGGGCGTCCTATGGCAAGGAGTGCCGGCAGAGCGCCGACTTTATGGCTTGTCGGGACCTCGGTCCGCTGTACAAATAAGGAGTGCCTATGCTAGCGGGAAAAATTTCGCCTTCGATGATGTGTGCCGATTTCACCGATTTAAAACGCACGCTCGAAACGTTTGAAAAGAACGACGTCGAATATTTGCACCTCGATATTATGGATGGTCACTTCGTGCCTAACATCACGCTGGGGGAGAGCGTCGTCAAACAACTGCGCGCGATCACTTCGATTCCGTTCGACTACCACTTAATGGTGACCGATCCCGAAAATAAAATCGATTGGTTCGATCTGCGGGAAGGGGATCTGGTGTCGGTGCATTACGAGAGTACGCCGCATGTGCAACGCGCCGTCGCCAAAATCAAGGATCGCGGCGCGAAGGCAGGCGTTGCGCTCAATCCGGCCACGCCGTTAAACGTACTCGACTATCTGGTTTGCGACGTCGATTTTATATTGTTGATGACCGTCAACCCTGGGTTCGCCGGGCAAAAGGTTGTCAAACAGACGCTCGATAAGATTGCCGACGCCAGAACGTACCTCGACGCGCGCGGGTATGCGCACGTCATGCTCGAAGTCGACGGGTGCGTCAGCTATCCCAATGCTGCTGTCATGCGTGCCAACGGCGCCGATATTTTCGTCGGCGGCACGAGCAGTATTTTCGGCGCATCAAACACGTTACAACAAGGACTTGAAAAATTACGAGCCATTATTCGATAAAGAGGATCTCTATGAAAAAAATTTTAACACTGCTTTTGGCGTCTGTCATCACCGCAAGCGCTTTTGGCTGTGCCGGTGGCAATGACTTTTATTACGAAGAAATCTATGAGAACCCATTGCAAGATCTCGACGTGGGAGGCAGCGACAGCCTGACGATGACCGACGCGGACAATGCCGTCACTTTGGAGAACGCCAAGGTGCGAATCAAGCTGAACGCCGAAACCGGCGCGGTGACCGAATACGTCAACAAAGAAAGCAAACTGTATTTGGTACGGAACGGCGGCGCGACGGCGGTCAAACTGTGCAAAAAGAGCGGCGACGCCGGCGCGTTTGACAGCTTTTCCCGTTCGGTCGTGGCCGATACGGCCGACAAAAAAGAGGTACGGTTTCGTTGGAATTTCGGTGCAGTAAGCGTCGAAGCGGCGGTGTCTTTGACGGCCGACGCCGACGAAGTGCGATTTGCGCCGTCGATTATCAACAACGACCGCAACGATTACGTCGTCAGCGTCGAGTATCCGATACTCGAAAATGTCGAAAGCCTGTACGCGCGGGAAACCGATTATTTCGTCAGTCCGGTCGCCATGGGTATGCTGTTCAACGACCCCGTAACCAACTTCAACGGCACAACATTTGCCGGGATCGGCAAGGACGACGGTATGTACCCGTCCGGTTGGAATGTGCCGATGCAATTCGAAGGGTATTATTCCAAGGGGATTGGCGGGTTCATGCTGTCGACCCTAGACGGTGGGGAAACCGTCAAAAGTTTTACCTGCACCGGGTTTGCGGGCAAACTGCGCATGAGTTTGCACCATTTCCCGAGCGATGTCAAAAGCGGCGATTACGACTTCGGCTACGATGTTGCGATCGGCAATCTGACCAGCGGCACGTGGCAGGAGTGTGCCGATCGGTACCGCGCTTGGGCGGAAAAGCAGAAGTGGTGCGCCCAAGGTGTTGCCAAAGATCGCGCCGACATCAACAAGACGCTGTACGAGCAAACGGCGCTTGTCAACTTCGGTTTTCCGTTTACAGGCAGGTTGACAAAGATCGAGCAGGAAGAACTGTACAATAAGTTAAAAGAAAAGGCGGGCGGGAAGCTGTTGAATATCCTGTTTTCCAAATCCGACTATGCCGTCGAACTGACCAAAAAGAACGACGACCTGTTAACATTTTTTGAGTTTAACACGTTCTCCGAGTTGAACACCGACCGCAACAACATCATCAAATCCGGCGAAGGCGATCTGCAACGCTACGGACAGTTGGTAAACGGCGTACAGTACTATTACCAGTGTCCGGCGAGCGCGAATTGGTTAAACGCGCGGTTGGACATCGAAAAGGACTACCGCCAAACGTTCGGCGCGAGCGGGTTTTATCATGACGTGGCGATTTCGGCCGTGCATCCGCTGTTTTGTTACGACACATCGCATAACCACGGCACGCGGGTCAACATCGTTTCCGACGCGCTCAACCAAATCAAGCAGGCCAAAGAATATGCCGTTTCGCAAGAGATTTACAGTGTCGGCGAAGAACTGATGTTCGAACAGATGTTGCCGTTCGTCGATTATTTTCAGGCGCGCGCGACGGGCGGCGCCATGAGTTGGATGGAACACGACCGTTTTAAGAACGTCATTCGGAACAATAGCGCCGAGACGATTCCGCTGTTCGACTATGTGTACGGCGAATACGGCGCTTTGCGTATGGACGGATATTTGAACGCCGACGTTTTGCTCGGGAAAGGGTACTATTCCGTGGCGGCCAAGACGGCGTTGAACGGCGGATTGGTCGAATATAACTACGAATTTTTGAATCAGAACGAGTACTTGCGGGCGGTCGAGCTGGACGACGATATGCTTACATTTATCGGTGAACTGTTCTCGGCGCGCGCCACATACGGCAAGGACTATCTCGTATACGGGAAAGCGGTCAAGGCACCGGCAATCGGAACGGGCAAGACCGAATACGCCTTCTACAACAAGAACTACAACAACGGTGTCGGTATGCGCGGTAACGTTTCGACCGACGACGTCGTCGTTTCGGCGTATACGGCGAACGGTAAAACGGCGATCTTCTTCTGCAACGTCACCGATAAAACGCAGAAGATTCGATTTGTGCTCAATGCGTTACGCGATTACGGCGTAGCAAACGGCGATATGACGGTCATCGGCAACGGCTCGTCCAAGAGCGTGGGCGCGCTTACCGACGGCAAGGCGAACGTGGCGATCGACCTCGAGTCGCACAAGGTCGCCATGTTGGTGATCGAGTAAGGGGCGGCGTTATGAAGAAAGTTTTCGTACTCGGTAGTATCAATGCCGATCTCGTCATGCAGGCCGACCGAATGCCGATGACGGGGGAATCGTTAAAGGGTAGCGGCTTTTTTATCAACCAAGGCGGCAAAGGTGCCAACCAGGCGGTCGCTTGCAAAAAACTCGGTTGCGAGAAGGTACTGTTCATGGGCGCGGTCGGTAGCGACACATTCGGCAAGGATCTCGTCTCGTCGCTGGCGTCCTACGGCGTCGAAACGGACGCCGTCGCCGTTAAGGACGGACACAGCGGCGTATGTATCATTTTGCTCGATAAGAGTCAAAACGACAATGTGCTTGTCGTCGACGCTGGCGCCAATGATCGAGTATCGTTCGACGACTTCGAAGGCTACCTGGACGCACACGCCGAAGCAGGCGATTTGCTTGTAACGCAACTTGAAGTCAACCTTGATGCGGTCAAACAATGTTTGCGAAAAGCCAAACAAAAGGGTATGTATACCGTTTTGAACCCTGCGCCGGCTGTTAAGATCGGCAAAGATTTTCTCGAAAACGTCGACCTCATCGTTTTGAACGAAACCGAAAGCGAGCTGATGACCGGTATTGCCGTCGACGGCGAATCGGCGGCCGAACAGGTGTATACGTACTTTGCAGCTTGCGGCGTGGGCGAAACGTTAATTACCCTCGGCGCAAAAGGTTGCTACTACCTTGACGGTTCGCTGACGTACTGTCCGGCCGAGAAGGTTAAGGCCGTCGACACCACCTCAGCGGGAGACACTTTTATCGGCGCGCTCGCTATGCGCAAGGCGAGCGGGCATACCGTTGCTTCGTCGTTGGCGTTTGCCGCCAAGTGTTCGGCAATCACCGTTTCCCGCATCGGCGCGTCGTCCGCAATCCCTACCCTCGACGAAGTGATCGGACCGCACTGATTGAAATTGCGAGCTGAAGATGGAAAACAGAGATTCTCACTCAATGCATACGATAAACCTGCTAGAAATCCAAGCCCCGAAATCCGCGACGGATGAAGGCAATTGACGAAATCGACTTGAAATAACGAAGCATATGAGATACAAATAAGTGAGGCGTAACAAAAAAGCCAAACATAACTGTGTCTGGCTTATCCTACATTCATATTTTCCGCAACAATTTTTTGTCGGTTTACATTACGAGAAACTGTGCTATCCTCAACACAATGAAAGGCATATCACGGAGGGAATAAACAAATAAATAATCTCGGACAGAAAAATAATTTTGAGAAATTTTCAAAAACGGGGTCGATTCGCTTGCGGGGGGGGGACTTAGGTGTATACTGTACGTAGCCTAAATATTTATAGGCTTAGAGTATTATATAGCAGTTCCCGCGACGAGCTAAAAAGTGTTCAACTGTGGTTGAGTTCGGGGGGGGGTAATGTGGTACTATATTGATATGCTTGTATAGTTCATTTTTTTTGGTTTGGTGAAATCGATTGATAGGAGGCGGCGCGTTCGAGAGTGTGCGAATGAAATGTCCGTATTGCGGAAAGGCGAATCCTTTGGAGTCCGTTTATTGTATCTTTTGTGGCAAAAAGCTGCTCATAAAGGAAAAAGTCACGCAAAAAACAAAAACAGACGATACGTCCCGTGTTGCGGCGGCGCAGCACAAAATCGTTGCGGAGACGGATTCCGCAGTAGCGGGGCGCGTCCTTTGTTCGTCATGATGCTGATCATCATTTTGATCGCGGTAGCGCTGTTCGGGTTTGTAAAATGCGTACAATTCGCTACAAAAAACGACGGGCAAACGACAACAGGCGACTCGACTGCGCCGTTTACGCGAGCGGCGAATAACAACGATATTACCATGGAGGTCAATACGGATTTAGCGAGTTTAGGGTCAAAATTTACCGTATCGCCGCAGGTCGATATAAAAGGCTTGCGAGTGACGATCGAATTTTTGGATAAGAATAAAAACAAGTGGCGCGGGACTTGCCGGGCTACTGTGTACGATCGGCGCGGTGTTCCTGATCCTTTCGATCGTCACGGGATCGAAATTCATCGATTTCATGATCGGGCAAAACGAGATGAATAAGGCTGATGCCGTCGCCGGCTATGCCGTGCCGATCGTTCTACTGGTATTTTCGACGTTGAGCGTTGTCGTAACGGTGTTGCAAAATCGGTTGTGCGCATCGGCGCAAGCAGAGGTACAGTAAGACGATTCGCAAAAAAACTACAAATAACAGATAAAAAAATCGTTTATCCACCTCCGTATGCTTGACGGGGGGGGGTAGCTTTCGGTTATACTATATATAGATTGAAAAGTCGGGAGAAAAGCAAATGCTGAGCATCGAACATTTAAGTAAATCTTACGCGCAGAACAGCGTCAAGGCGGTCGACGACTTGAGTTTAGAGTTGCAACCGGGAGAAATCTTCGGCTTTCTCGGCCCCAACGGCGCGGGAAAAACGACGACGATCAAGGCATTGACGGGGATCTTGCCGTTTGAGGCGGGGCGGATCCGCATTGCCGGACACGATATTGTGACCGACAGCATTGCCGCTAAAATGAATTTCGGTTATGTATCGGACAGTCACATTTTGTATGACAAGCTGACGGGGCGCGAGTATGTCGATTTTATGGCCGATATATACGGCGTTTCGTTGGAACTGCGCAAAACGCGTGCCGAAAACCTTTTGGAGAAATTCCAGCTAAAAGATGCCTTCGATCAGCCGATCAAAAGCTATTCGCACGGCATGAAACAGAAGATCAATATTATCGGCGCTTTAATACATAATCCCAAACTCTGGGTACTCGACGAGCCGATGACCGGCCTTGATCCGCAATCCAGTTTCGAACTGAAAAACTTAATGCGCGAGCATTGCAAAGAAGGAAATTCCGTCTTTTTCTCGACGCATATTTTGGAAGTCGCCGAAAAGCTGTGCGACCGCGTCGGCATTATTTTCAAAGGGAAGCTGATGACGGTCGGCAGTCTCGAAGAGATCAAGGCGCAAGCGCACGACGAGTCGCTGGAAGAAATTTTCCTGTCCGTGACCGGGGGTACGCAGGCATGAAAAACTATTGGATCGTCACGCGGCTGCTGGTACGCAATATGCTGCGGCGCGGCAGTAAAAAGGATTCGGGCGCGATTTGGGCGGCGTTTATCGGGCTGGGCGTGTTATATTTGATGGTGGCCGGTATGATGACGGGCGGCACGTATATGCTGGGCGCAATCATGGGGCAGGCGGGCATGATCAGTCAGCTGATCACCGTGTTGCTGTCAATCGGTTGCATGGCAGTGCTGATATTCGGATTGATCTCCATGCTGAATACCGTTTACTTTTCCAAGGACACCGAATTTTTTATGGCGCTGCCGGTCAAGCCCGCAACCGTTTATTTGGCTAAGCTGACCGTTGTGTATGCTGCCGAATCGGTTTTGTCCATTCTGTTGTTGCTGCCGTGCTTACTGACGGCCGGTATCGTTACGCATATGGGCGCGGTGTACTACATCACCATGTTGTTTGCCATGCTGATAGTTCCGGCGTTGCCGCTTTTGTTGGCTTCGATCATCGCGATCCCCTTGATGTACGTAGTCAGCTTTTTCCGCAACAAAGGCGTGCTGTCGTCGATCGTTCTCATTCTTTTGTTCGGCCTGTTTTTCGGAGGCTATGCATTGCTCGTCAATCAAATATCGGGGGCGGCAGACAATATCGAAATGGGTAGCGCGTATTGGCAACAGCTTGCACAGTCGATGGAAAAGCCGCTTGTTACGTTTAGCAATATTCTGTTTCCGCTCGCCGCGATCGCGCGGTTTGCTACCATGACGCACGTCTACGGGCTTTCTTTGCCGATGTCCATGCTGGTCAACTTTGCGATTTTTATCGGCAGTTTTGCAGTGTTGATCGTGTTGACGGTACTGATTTCCAACGCCGTATATAAGCGTAGCGCCGAAAAAATGCTGGAGAGCGGGAAGCGCAAGGTCAAGGAAAACGTTGCCTATTCGTCGAGCGGCGTTATCAAATCGTTGCTCAAAAAGGAGTGGCGCGAACTGATCCGCACCCCGGCGTTTGCATTTCAGTCGCTTTCGGGCATCATCATTTGTCCGATTATGATGATCGTCGTAGGATTCTCGTTTAACCGCGGGGTGACAGAAGGCGGTTCACCGGAGGAGATTGCGGCGGCAGCACAGTTGTTATCGGTGATCAGTGGGTTTATGTGTACCAGCTTTATAGCCATGATGGGCATCGGCATGAATATCGGCGCCGCAACGTGTATCAGCAGAGAAGGGGAGGCCTTTTTATACAGCAAAATGATTCCGGTCGCCCCGCGCGACCAACTGCGTGCCAAAAGCTATCTGTATCTGATCATTTCGGCGGTGTCGATCGTTGCCGGTCTGATCGTTATGCTGATCATGGGCGGGCAGTGGTTGCATGTTTTGCTGTCAATGGGATTTTTGGCCTTGTACGATTACGGCTATGTGCATTTCGTCATGTACTTCGACCTGTGTCGGCCGAAATTGCATTGGGCAACGCCCAATGAAGCGGTCAAAAACAATCGCAGCGCGATACTGCCGATGTTTATCAATATCGGCGTGACGTTCGTCATTATGATCGTGTCGATCATGCTGACGGCGATTATTCCCATGCAATGGTTGGGCAGCTTGATCAGTTGGATAATTCTATACGGGATCGGGTTGGCCGGCAGCATGATTTTCCCCAGTCTCTTATATAATAACGCCGAACGCCTGTACGCGCAACTTACGGTTTGATCGATAGTCTTTCGCATAACGATAAAACGACCGCTTGGGTGAGCGGCCGTTTTTGCATAAGAGGGCGAATTATAAATTGATTGTATTTTCGTCGTCTTGAATGAGCGCGATATTGAAGATGAAATATTTACGCGTAAAGAAATTGAACAGGAACACGATCAGAACGACGATCCATTTGACCAGCCAAACGTTGCCGCCGATGAGCGTGTGTCCGATGTAATTGCCTAAGGTCGTTATCGAAAGCCCGATGAGCGTAAAGATCAAAAATTTGATAAAGCCCTTTTTATTCTTGCCGACGTTTCCGTATTCGTAGACAAAGAACACCGACATAATATAGTTGAATAGAAACGACACCAAAAAGCTGAGCACGATGGCCGTCATATAGATAGAAGTGGGGGTAACGTGCGGCACGCCGTCTATGGTCGCGCCGGTAAAAACCGATATAAAGCCGGTGAAATGGTCGTGTCCTTCGATGAACAGGATCAAAGCGGTCACCAAAAAATCGAGGATCGTCGCGGTCGTGCCGACGATCATCGATTTTATGTACTCTTTGCGCGCTCGTTTATTTTTCAGCGCGTTGAAAAATTCGTTCATCAAGGTTGTTGCGGTATAAATTTTTCGAAGATGATATTGTCGCTGCAATGCGCGGCTTTTTCGGCCTCGGTATTGCTGCGCACCGTCCAGGCCAACACAGGCAGTTTGGTTTTGGTCACATATTTATTCGGCAGGTTGTCGATCGAATAGGAAATGAAGTCTGGGCAAGACACATGATTCATCTTCAGATGAGAGAGCAAATACCGTTTGAGTCGTGTCAAGATCCGTTTATCGAATACGCAGGACAACTGTCCGCGGGCAATATCGGGCGCGTTCAGTTTGAAATACTCCATAGAATACGGGTTGAAAGACTGTACCGCGAAACGACCGGTATAGCCTTTGAGCATTTGCATCACTTTGCTTTCGAGCGCGCCGACTTTCGCCTCGTTTTTGATCTCGATCAGCAGCGGCGTTCTGCCGTTGATTTGTGTCAAAAATTGCTCGAAGGTCGGTATTTTTTCGTCGGTACCCGCCAACCGCAGATTGTCCAGATCCGCGGCTTTGAGCGTGGACGCATAGCCGTCGCTACCGGTCATGCGCGCCAGTTTATCGTCGTGAAACACGATCACGGTGCCGTCGTCGATGATACGAACATCCATCTCGATCGGATACCCGTTCCGAATAGCGTTTTCAAATGCGGCCGACGAGTTTTCGGGCAACTCGTCGGTATGTAGACCGCGGTGCGCAATAGGCGTTTGCAGCAACCAACCGATTTTATCCATGCAATCCTCTTTATTCGTTTATTGGTGAACGTCGTTTGTTCAAACGAGCGATTTATATGCGAATCAATACGCTCACGCATTCAGTATACCATTTCCGCGTAGTGAAATCAAATGTTTTAAGCGTCATTTCGCCTAAAATATCAATATAAGTGCGAAAGGTTTGCTTTTTTTCCGTCTCCGTGCTATAATTTGTAACGTATGGACAGAAAAACACACATTCGGAATTTTTGTATTATCGCGCACATCGATCACGGAAAGTCTACGTTGGCGGATCGTTTGATTGAAAGCACCGGCACCGTCTCTGCGCGCGAAATGGACGAACAGCTTTTAGACAGCATGGACATCGAGCGTGAGCGCGGCATTACCATCAAGCTTACGCCGGTGCGTATGTTCTATAGT
The DNA here is from genome assembly GCA_022791055.1 of Clostridia bacterium. GTDB lineage: Bacteria > Bacillota > Clostridia > Christensenellales > Pumilibacteraceae > HGM11386. The sequence continues at coordinate 18,892 of JAAVYI010000034.1, forward strand.
AAGGACGGCGTCGAATATACGTTCAACTTGATCGACACGCCCGGACATGTCGATTTTACGTATGAGGTCAGCCGCAGTCTGGCCGCTTGCGAGGGGGCATTGTTAGTCGTCGATGCAACGCAAGGGGTGGAGGCGCAGACGCTGGCGAACGTGTATCTCGCGCTGGACAACAATCTGGAAATATTGCCAGTCATCAATAAGATCGATTTGCCGGGCGCGCGTCCCGACGATGCGCGTAAAGAAGTCGAGGACGTGATCGGCCTGGACGCGCAAGCCGCGCCTTGTATCAGCGCGAAAGAAGGCATAAACATCGGCGCCGTACTCGATCAGATCGTCGACTTAATCCCGCCGCCCGGCGGCGATGAGAGCGCGCCGTTAAAAGCGCTGATTTTCGATTCGTATTACGACAACTATCGCGGCGCGGTCTGTATCGTACGCGTCATCGACGGTGTTGTCAAAGCGGGTACGCGTATCCGCATGATGGCGACGGGCAAGGAGTTCGACGTCGTCGAAGTCGGCTGTTTCAATCCCAAGCCGTTTGCCGTCGAGGCGCTTTATGCCGGCGATGTCGGCTATATTTCCGCCAGTATCAAGAATGTGGCGGATACCGCGCCCGGCGATACGATCACCGACGCGCTTCGGCCGGCAGCCGTTCCGTGCGCGGGTTATAAAAAGGTGCAACCGGTGGTGTACTGCGGTATTTATCCGTCCGACGGATCCAAATACGACGACTTGAAAGACGCGCTCGAGCGACTGAAATTAAACGATGCTGCGTTGTTTTACGAGCCGGAAGTGTCCGCAGCGCTCGGATTCGGGTTCCGTTGCGGCTTTTTGGGCTTGTTGCACATGGAAATTATCCAAGAGCGGTTGGAGCGCGAGTTCGACCTCGACTTGATCACCACCGCGCCGGGTGTCAATTACCGCGTGCAAAAGACGTCGGGCGAGGTGCTGACGGTCACCAATCCGGGGAACCTGCCGTCGCCGGCCGAGATCGATCATATCGAGGAGCCGTTTGTCAAGGCCGAAATTTATACGCCGCCCGAATACATCGGCACGATCATGGAACTGTGCCAAAACAAGCGCGGCGAGTATATCGACATGGTATATTTGGATAAGACACGGGTGCGCATTTTGTATGAGATCCCGCTCAACGAAATCGTGTACGACTTTTTCGACAGCCTCAAGTCGCGCACGCGCGGCTATGCCAGCCTCGACTACGAATTGAAAGGCTATAAGACCAGTGAACTGGTCAAACTGGACATCATGCTAAACGGCGAGGTATGCGACGCGCTGAGCATTATCGTACATCGGGACAAGGCCTACGACCGCGGCCGCAACATGGCCGAAAAGCTCAAGGAAGTGATCCCGCGGCAGCTGTTTGAGATTCCCATTCAGGCGTCGATCGGCGGTAAAGTCATCGCGCGCGAAACGGTCAAGGCGATGCGCAAAGACGTTTTGGCCAAGTGCTACGGCGGCGACATTTCGCGGAAAAAGAAACTGTTGGAAAAGCAAAAGGAAGGCAAAAAGCGTATGCGGCAGGTGGGCAGTGTCGAAGTCCCCAGCGAGGCGTTTATGTCGGTTTTGAAGTTGGATAAATGAGCGGCGGTATTTACGTCCATATTCCGTTTTGTAAATCGCGTTGCGCCTACTGCTCGTTTGTGTCGGGTACCGATTTTTCCGGACAAAAGATCTATGTCGCGGCATTGCTACGCGAAATAGAGCGCCGAGCCGGGTTTGACGCGGATACCGTCTATATCGGCGGCGGAACGCCGTCTACACTGTATCGCGGCGCTATCTCTGCGATTTTACAGGCGCTGCGCGCGCACAACCGGATTGCGACAAACGCAGAAATCACGATAGAGGCCAACCCCGATTCGGCGAGTGACGAATTTTTTTCCGAATGCCGAGATGCCGGCGTCAATCGGATCAGCCTCGGACTGCAAACGACGTCCGACGCATTGCTGGGCGCGATCGGTCGCATTCACACGTTCGCGCAGTTTATGCAAGCATTCGAGCGGGCAAAGCAGGCGGGGATGCGGATCAGCGTGGATTTGATGTTGGGACTGCCCGGGCAGACAGAACGAGACGCGCTCGATTCTTTGGAAACGGTTTTGCGCCTTGACCCCGGGCATATTTCTTTGTATGCGCTTTCGGTCGAAGAGAATACGCCGCTGTACGCGCGCGGGTACGTGCCGGATAGCGATAGGCAGGCGGCGATGTACGACGCTTGCCGACAGCGGTTGGCGGCGGCCGAGTACGCGCGGTACGAGGTCAGCAATTTCGCGCGGGCGGGGCAGGAAAGTCGGCATAATTTGAAATACTGGACGATGCAACCGTATTTGGGGCTGGGGGCAGCGGCGCATTCGTTCGACGGGCGCACGCGCTGTGTCAACACCGAAAACGTGGCGGCTTATGTGACCGGCGCTGCGAGGACGGAGATCTGCGAGTCCGATGACGAGTTGCGCGAAGAATATATTATGTTGGCGTTGCGCACGGCATACGGGTTGGATCTGCAAGCCTATAAAGCGCGCTTTAGGCGCGATCTGCTCGCGGAGAAAAAGGCGGAGATCGAGCGGCTGACCGCAAGCGGTTTACTGGACATTTCGGCTGGGCGGTTGCGGCTGAACGACGACGCTTTTTATATAATGAACAGTATCATAATTGCGCTTATATAGCGGTGGTAAATTATTTCAAAATAGGCGCGTAATGATTTGACATACGCTGTGAATTGCGCTATAATACTGCTAGCACTCTAAAGGGGCGATTGCTAAAACGGAGGCGCCGGATGTATGGGCTTATCGGGCCGTAAGGAGAAAATACTGCAAGCGGTAGTTGACAGTTATATCAATAGCTGTGAACCGATTTCCAGTTCCGAGATCCATTCCAACCATCTGCCCGCGCTCAGCTCTGCGACCATTCGCAACGAAATGGCCGCGTTGGAAGAAATGGGCTATTTGGTGCAACCGCACACTTCCGCCGGCCGCATTCCGACGGCCGAAGCCTATCGGCTGTACGTGGAAAAGCTGATGCCCAAGCGCAAGTTGACGCGCGGCGAGCTGAAGATCGTCAAGCGGTATTTCAATCGCAAGGTCACCGAGATCGACGACATTCTCAAAAGCACCGCCAAAGTCATTTCGGAGATCACCAACCTGACCAGTGTCGCATATGCGCAAAACGTCAAGGATGCGACCGTCACCAATATCAAGTTGGTCAATATCACCGACACGACCGCGCTGATCATCATCGTCACCAATTTGGGTGTGCTCAAAGATACCGCTATCACCGTGCCGGCGGGGCTGAACGACGATTATTTCCGGCAAGCGTCGGCCTTTTTGACGGAGTCGTTCGGCAATCATAAGATTTCGGAAATCACCAAGCCGAACGCGCTGATACGCGAGGTGCGAAAGGAATACGAAAGCGTATTCAAGACGGTGATCAAAATTCTCAAGAACTACGCGCACGACGAGATGCTGTCGGACATCGTTTTAGAGGGCAGCGCAAAGATTCTCGAGCAGCCGGAGTACGAGAATTTGGCCAAGGCCAAGGCCATGCTTGAGTTGTTGGATGCAAAAGAGGAATTGGTGCCGGTTTTGCAAAATAACGACAACATGAACTTAAACATCAAGATCGGAAAGGACAACGAGTTCCGCGAGGGAATGCCGGAATGCGCGATCGTTACGGCAAACTATTCGGTCAACGGCGTCAACGTAGGCAATGCCGGGGTGATCGGACCGATCCGCATGGATTACTCGAAAGTTATTTCCGTACTCGATTATATCGGTAAGACCATCAATTTGCTGCCGGCTGCGCCTGAAAAGAAACAGACGGCGGACGAAAACGAAGAAAAAGAAAACGACTGAGGGAGGACGTAATGGCCGACGAAAAAAAAGACTTGCCCCAAGCGGATAAGTTCGAAGCAATGCAAGCGCAGCTTGCCAACCTGAACCAGCAATTTTCGATAGCGCAAGCGATTGCGACCAAGGAAAAGAGCCGTTCGGAGGAGCTTGCCAATTTGGTAAACCGAATGCAAGCCGATTTCGACAACTATCGCAAGCGCACCAACGACGGTAACAAGCGCGTCAAAGAGGACGGTATTTGCGAGGTGATCGAAAAGTTGTTGCCGGTACTCGACGTATTGAAGCAGGCGATCATGATGATCACCGACGAAAAGGTCGCCGAGGGCGTCAAGATGATATATCGCCAAATCACCGAATTGTTGGGACAGTTCGGCGTTACCGAAATACCGGCGCTCGGCTTGCCGTTCGATCCGACCGTACACAACGCGATTATGCAAGTCAAAGTCAAGGATGCGGACAAAGTAGGTTTGGTTGTCGAGGTGTTCAACAAGGGATACCGAATGGGTGAGCGGCTACTTAGGCCGAGCATCGTCAAGGTCGCAAAATAGGCGTCCGTTTCGACAGGGTGTTGCCGGTAAGGAGCGCTCGGACGAATTTTATATAAAAAATACAGTTTTCATGGAGGACTAGAAAATGGGTAAGATTATCGGAATCGACTTGGGAACGACCAATTCCTGCGTTGCCGTACTCGAAGGCGGCGAACCGGTCGTTATTCCCAACTCGGAAGGCGCAAGAACGACGCCTTCGGTTGTCGGTTTTGCCAAGGACGGCGAGCGTTTGGTCGGTCAGGTGGCGAAGCACCAGGCTGTTGCCAACCCCGACAGAACGATTATCTCGATCAAAAGAGATATGGGCACCAACCGTAAGGTAAACATCGACAAGAAAGACTATTCGCCGCAGGAGATTTCGGCGATGATCTTGGCGAAGCTCAAGCAGGACGCCGAGGCGTATTTGGGCGAGACGGTCAGCCAGGCGGTCATTACCGTTCCTGCGTACTTCACCGACGCACAGCGTCAGGCGACCAAGGACAGCGGCCGCATTGCCGGTCTCGAAGTTCTGCGTATCATCAACGAGCCTACGGCCGCGGCGCTTGCTTACGGCTTGGATAAGGGCCAGAACGCCAACCAAAAAGTCTTTATCTTCGACCTCGGCGGCGGCACGTTCGATATTTCCATTTTGGAAATCGGCGACGGCGTGTTCGAAGTTATCGCAACGGCCGGCGACAACCGTTTGGGCGGCGACGACTTCGACCAAAAGATCATGGATTACCTGGTCGAGCAGTTCAAGATGGACAACGGCGTCGATCTCTCGAAAGACCGTATGGCTATGCAGCGTTTGAAGGAGGCTGCCGAAAAAGCCAAGATCGAATTGAGCAACTTGCAAAAAACCAATATCAGCCTGCCGTTTATTTCGGCGAACGCGAGCGGCCCGTTGCATCTCGAGTACGAGTTGACCCGCAGCAAGTTCGAGGCCTTGTCGCAGGTTCTGGTCGACAAGACGATCAAACTGACGCAGCAGGCGATGGCCGACGCCGGTTTCAAGGCCGACGACATCGACAAGGTTATCATGGTCGGTGGTTCGACCCGTATCCCGGCCGTTGTCGAGGCGGTCAGAAAGCTGTCCGGCAAAGAGCCGTTTAAGGGTATCAACCCGGATGAATGCGTTGCGATCGGCGCGGCGATCCAGGGCGGAGTTTTGGCCGGTGAGGTAAAAGACGTTCTTTTGTTGGACGTTACGCCGTTGTCGCTCGGTATCGAGACGGTCGGCGGGATCTTTACCAAACTGATCCCGAGAAACACCACCATTCCGACCAAAAAGTCGCAGGTATTCTCGACGGCTACCGATGGGCAGCCTTCGGTTGACATTCACGTTTTGCAGGGCGAGCGCGAAATTGCGGCGCACAACAAGACGTTGGCGCGTTTCGAGTTGGGCGGCATTCCGCCGGCACCGAGAGGCGTTCCGCAAATCGAAGTTACGTTTGACATCGACGCCAATGGCATTGTACACGTATCGGCGAAAGATAAGGGTACCGGTAAGGAACAGCGCGTGACCATTACCGCGTCGTCCAACCTGACCGAACAGCAGATCCAGTCGGCTATCAAAGACGCCGAGAAGTACGCCGACGAGGACAACAAGCGCAAGGAAGTTGTCGAGGCGAAAAACCAGGCCGATATGTTGGTGTTCAGTATCGAGAAGTTCTTGAAAGAGAACGGCGCTTCGATCGATCCGGCAGATAAAGACGAACTGGAAAAAGAGATGAAGAACGTCAAAGAGGTCATCAAGACCGAAGATCTCGAGGCGATCCGCGATGCGGTCGAGACGTTGCAGAAACTTTCCAACGGTATCTTCACCAAACTGTATGAGAGCGGTGCGGCGGCCGGTGCGCAACCGGAAGAGGACGTTGTCGTCGAGGACGCAGAAGTCGTTGACGGGGAATAATCCGTTTGTGTAATGTGGCAAGCGAGTCAAATCGTTTGCGTGTACGTAAATAGCGAGGCAAGTTATGCCGAAGTTGCGGAAGCATTCGGTCGCGGCGATTTACGGAATGATGGGCGCCGGTAAGGCCTGTTATGGGCTGAACCGGTTTTCCCCGTCTAGAGTTTGATTGGGCGCTGCGGTGCTGTATGTGCCGCGCAAGCGTGATGGGTGAATACATGGCAAAATCATATTACGAGATCCTGGGTATATCGAAAACCGCCTCCGAAGAGGAAATCAAAAGCGCATATAAAAAGCTGGCAAAGAAATACCATCCCGACTTGAACCCCGGTGACGAGAACGCCGCCAACATGTTCAAGGAGATCAACGAGGCGTATGAGACGTTGGGCGACCCGCAAAAGCGTGCGGCGTATGACAAACCGGCGTCGTCCGGTTTCGGCGGATCGAGCGGCGGTGGCGCCGGCGGCGCAGGGGGCGGATCGTTCTTCGACGAATTTGTCAACATGTTCAACGGCGAGCGCAAAGAGTCCGGCGGATCGAGCGGCGGCGATATATCGCTCAATGTGACTTTGACGTTTGAAGAAGCGGCTTTCGGCGTTTCCAAGGAAATCAGCGTCAATCGGTTCGAGCCGTGCGCGGCTTGCCGCGGTACGGGCGCTAAAAACGGCACACAGTATGTCAAATGTAACAACTGCGGCGGTACGGGTAAAGTGCGTTTTGCGCAAGAGACCCCATTCGGGCGTGTTGTCAGCATGAAGGCCTGTAATGTGTGTTCCGGTTCCGGTCGTATCATTAAAGAGCCTTGCCCGACTTGCGGCGGGCGCGCGTTGATTCGCAAAAATGCCAATCTTCGGATCACGTTCCCGGCCGGTGTGGAACCCGGGCAGATCATGACCGTACCGGGCGAGGGCGAGCGTAGCCGTTCGGGTACAAAAGCCGGCAATCTCGTGCTGATGATCAATGTCATGCCGCATAAGTTTTTCAAGCGCAAAGGCTTGGATCTGTTGATTGATTTGCCGGTCACGTTTACGCAAGCGCTTTTGGGCGATAAGGTTTTTGTCCCGACACTGAAAGGCAATAAGATCGCGTTTCCGCTACCGGAAGGCACGCAAAGCGGAACGACGTTCAAGCTGAAAGGGCAAGGCATCGAAAACGTCAAAAAAGGCGTCAGCGGTGATTTGTTGGTAACGGTCGACATCGAGCTGCCGAAAAACTTGACCAAAGAGCAGCGCGGAAAAATCAAAGAATTGAACGAAAGCCTAAAGCCCGATCAGTACGATAAGGCAAGAGAATTTTTCAAAAAATAGTCGATAAGCAGATAAGCCCCTGTAATATCAAGGGCTTATTTGTTATCATGCAATACAAATGTGCGGAAAACAGAACATGAATTATAAAAAAGCAACTGTAGTTACGACGTCGGCATTTTCCGATATAGTTTCCCTGCTTTTAATGGATGCGGGGAGCGAAGGCACTTCGATTGTCGATGCGCAAGATGTGCGAGAGGTGTTACAAGATAAACGCTTTTGGGACTATTACGACGACGCTTTGCTGACAAACGATCATAATGTATATGTCAGTGGGTATTTTCCGGAATCGTTTCAACCGGACAATTTCCTGTCGGAATTGGAGAATTTGCGTAGCGTCGGCGGAGATGTCGGCTCGCTGGAATGCACGTGGACGACGCTCGCCTCATCTGACTGGGAGAATGAGTGGAAGAAATACTATAAGCCGATTGCGCTCGATAAGGTGACGATCGTTCCCAAATGGTTGTCGGCAAAGAATGCCGGGATAGAAGTCCTGCTTGATCCGGGTATGGCGTTCGGTACCGGCAATCACGAAACCACGAGCATGTGTATACGTTTGTTACAGCGATACGATTGGACCGATAAAACCGTGTTCGATGTCGGTTGCGGCAGTGGAATATTGGGCATTACGGCTGTAAAACTGGGCGCAAAAACATGTCTTATGTCTGACATAGATGATAATGCTGTCGTTGCGTCGAGAGAAAATGCAGCTTTAAACGGCGTGTCTAAGCAAATAACGGTAGAAAATCGCAATTTGCTGGACGGCACATGCGGACAAGCCGACTGTATCGTTGCGAATATTACGGCAGATATTTTATTGCAATTATATCAAGCGATCGGCAAGTCTGTAAAGTCGGGCGGCGTGGTAATCATCAGCGGTTTGATCCATGCACGCGCGGACGAAGTACGGGATGTGTATGCGGCGACAATGCGCTTGGAACATGCATTGCGAGAAGGAGAATGGCAGGCGTTTGCCTTTCGGGTTTTATGAAACGTTTTTTTATACGGCAGCCTACGGAAACCGTCGTTTTGGACGGCAATGAGCATACGCATTTGTCGCGTGTTTTGCGGTTGAAACCGCGAGACGAAGTGATTTTGTGTTGCGGCGACGGGTACGATTATCGGTATAGAATCGAGCGAGTGGATAAGAACAGCAGCGTTTTGACGCAACTCGATCGGGTGAGAAATCTTTGCGAGCCGCGCGTGCATATGACGGTTTTTTCGGCCTTGATGAAAGGCGACAAGCCGGAACTGGCGGCGCAAAAGCTGACTGAGCTGGGCGTAAACGAAATTGTTCTGATGACGACAAAATATGCGGTGCCGCAAAATTCGATGACCAGGCGTGAACGGGTAGAACGTACTTGCATGGAAGCGGCCAAACAATGCGGGCGTGCGGGGTATCCGAAAGTCGATTTGGCGGATTTTTCCGAACTGCCCGAACGATTGCGGGGATTTGACGCAGTCATTTTCCCGTATGAGAAAGCGACCGAATATAGTTTGTCTGCCTATTTGAGCCGTTTGGACGGTGCGAATATACGCACGGTAGCTGTGGTCGTTGGCGCGGAAGGCGGTTTCGCCGACGAGGAGGCGGAGACGTTGATAGGCACCGGCGTAACGCCGGTGACGCTGGGAAAACGTATCTTGCGCGCGGAGACGGCGAACATTGTTGTTGCGGCGCTTGTCATGAACGCATTGGGGGAATACGCATGAAATTTGTTGTATATTCTCTTGGGTGCAAGGTCAATCAATATGAGGGACAGGCGATTGTGAAACGTTTGGCCGCGTGTGGGCATCATGTTTCGACCGAGTGGGAAAAAGCGGATGCCTACATATTGAATACCTGTTCAATCACGGCGGAGGCGGATAAAAAATCCCGCCAGCTGGTGGCGAAAGCGGCGCGGTTTAATCCGAATGCGCCGGTGTATATTTGCGGTTGTAGTAGCCAGTACGCGTCCGAACAGTATAAAAATCGTCCGAATGTGCGATTGATTTCCGGTACGGCCGGAAAAAATGCGTTTGTCGAACATATAATGTCAGACATAACAGGGCAAAAGCGGAATGCGGAGGCTGATGATTCTGTAAAATCATTGCCCGTATGTTATGAAGACGATTTATTGCCCGAAGCGACGCGGACTCGTGCCTACATCAAAATCCAAGACGGTTGCAATAATTTTTGTTCGTATTGTATCGTCCCGTATCTGCGCGGCCGAAGCCGTTCCCGTCCGGTGGAAAGCGTTTTGGCCGAAGCGCGCACGGCTGCGACTGTGTCGCGCGAACTGGTACTGACCGGCATCAATCTGTCGGCTTACGGGAAAGACATCGGTAGCGATTTGGAAACGTTGATTTGGGCGCTTGCCGATATTGACGCGCGCAAAAGGCTAGGCTCGTTGGAGTGCGGCGTGATTTCGCCGTCGTTGTTGGCGGCCATGCGGCAGGCCGGCTTTTGCGATCATTTCCATCTTTCTTTGCAAAGCGGTTGCGATTCCGTTTTGCGGCGGATGAATCGGCATTACGATATGTGCGCATTCGGCGCAAAAGTCGAAATGATTCGGGACGTGTTTCCGAATGCCGGTATTACGACAGACATTATTACCGGTTTTCCCGAAGAAACCGATTCGGAACACCGGCAGTCGCTGGAAAACGTCGAGCGGATCGCGTTTTCGGATATACACGTTTTTCCGTACAGCCAAAGACGGGGGACGGTTGCCGATTCTATGCGGCAAGTTCCGCAGAACATTCGGATCGCGCGGGCGCATACGTTTGGAGAATTGAAAGAACGCTTGCGTCAAAAATTTTTCGACGCGCAACGCGGCACGCAACACAATGTGTATTTGGAAACGACTGCGGGCGACTATGCCGAAGGGTATACCGAAAACTATATCAAAACGTATGTATTGGGCGCTGCCGTCGATACGGTGGTGCCGGTACGTTTACAAGAAAATTATTTACAAGGCGTAAAAGGAGAACTATTATGAACGATTGCATTTTTTGTAAGATCATCAAAGGCGAAATTCCTTCCGCAAAAATGTACGAGGACGAACGTATGATCATTATTAAGGACATCGAGCCGAAAGCGGCGCGGCACTTTTTGATGATCCCCAAGCGGCATTACAAATTGTTGTCGGAAATGACAGAGCAAGACGCTGCCGATTTGGCGGTCTGTCTCAAAAAAATACCGCAACTGACCGAACTATTGGGCTTAGAAGGCGGGTATCGACTTGTCATCAACCAGGGCGACGACGCCGGGCAGACGGTGTTTCACTTGCACGTGCATATACTGACCGGGCAGAAAATGGACTTCCCGCATCTGTAAAATCGGTGACGGGCAGAGGAAGCGATTTATGGATATAGTTGCGTTTAAAAAGCAAGTCCGCGAGACCGTGATCGCCGAATTGATTTCCTATATGCAAGAGGACGAAGACTGCGGATACGGGAAACGGCATATTACGGCTTGCGAAAAGTTGTTGCGTAAATATTTGGACAAACTCGGACATATGAAATCGGTTTCCGACGAAGCCGTTATGCAGGAAGTGAAAAAAGTCGTTCTGTCGCTCAACCGCTTGAACGAAAAAACCGAGTATTCGTTGATTGAGACCGATGCGCGGGAATCGATTTGGGAGATCATTCAAAACAGCGCCGTTGCGCGCGGCTTAAAAGACGTACCCGACGATGTTACGGAAGAGTGGCGCGAGTGGTAGGATAAGTCGAAACGAAAATATGAAAAAACCGCTTGTCTTTTATCGTCGTATACTGTATAATAAAAGAAAGATTTTCGATTCGAGGTTATAAAAACATGGCAAATTGTAAAATTTTAATAGTCGACGACGACGATAATATTTGCCAACTGCTCAACCTATATCTGATCAAAGAGGGCTACCGAACGCACATTTGCAACAACGGAAAGGCTGCCGTCAAACAGTTGGCGGAAGAGGACTTCAACGTTGTTCTACTGGACATCATGATGCCCGGTATGGACGGCTACGAAACGCTGACGGCTGTCCGTAAGTTTTCCAATGTCCCTGTGATATTAGTTTCGGCCAAGGGCGAGCCAATGGATAAGATCAGCGGCTTGGACTGCGGCGCGGACGATTATGTCACAAAACCGTTTGAGCCGCAAGAGCTGATTTCTCGGATCAAAGCGGTCTTGCGGCGGACCCAACCGACCGAAAATACCGATATGCTGGATATTCGCATCGGAAATTTGTTTATCAGCCGCAGCAACTATATTGTCAAGGTCAATGACGTAAAAGTCGAGATGCCGCCCAAAGAAATCGAGTTGTTGTACTACTTGGCAAAAAATCCCATGCGCGTTTTTACGCGGGAACAGTTGCTCGAAAAAGTGTGGGGCGAGGAATACAAAGGCGATTCGCGCACGGTGGACGTACATATTAAACGCATACGGGAAAAGCTCGGCTTAGGCACCAACTGGAGTTTGGTGACGGTTTGGAGCGTCGGATATAAGTTCGAGGTCGTATGAAGATCGTCACCAACAGTATTTTTCGCTGGACGCTTTTTTTAACGACGCTGGCGGCTACGATTTTCTTTCCGCTGTTTTTCGGACTGCCGCGGCTGAATGCGGAAAACAGGTTGCTTTTGGGAATCCTCGTCGCGATTGTCGCGGTTTCCGAAATTCTGGTGTTCGTGTTTGTGCATTATAAAATGTTGGTGCGGCCGATCCGAACGATCGGGGACGCGACAAAAAAACTGTCGAGCGGCGAGTACAGTATGCGGCTGAACTTAAAGCGCGTGGATAAGGACGTTAAAAGTCTGGCGATCGGCATGAACAATATTGCCAATGAGTTCGAAAGCCTCGAGTTGATGCGCAAGTCGTTTGTGGCTAACGCGTCGCACGAATTGCGCTCGCCGCTTACCTCGATACAGGGCTTTTTACAGGCGATTTTAGACGGCACGATTGAGCCGGCCGAACAAGACAAGTATTTGAAAATCGTCTTGACCGAATCGAAACGGCTGAGTTTACTGATCAATTCCATGCTCGATTTGTCGCGGTTGGAATCGGGGAAAAATCCGCCGAACTTGACAAAGTTTGAGATCCGCGAGATGATCCGCCAGGTTGCCGAACGGTTCGAGCCGAACTTACAAAAGCACGGAATGCGCTTGGCGTTGGGACTGATGCCGGAGGAATGTTTTGTCTATGCCGATCGGGATAAAATTATTCAGGTGTTGTCGAACCTGATCGACAATGCCATTAAGTATTCGCCGCCGAATTCGCAGATCGCGGTCACGACCAATATGCACGGCAAAAAGGTGTACGTCACCGTAAAGGACAACGGATACGGGATCAGCAAAAAGGATCAGATGCTGATATGGGATCGGTTTTACATGGCGGACAAAGCCAGAACGCCGGCCAAAGCAAAAGGTACGGGACTGGGGCTATCGATTGTCAAAAAGATTATCGACGAGCATAAAGAGGTCATTTGGGTAGAGAGTAACGCCGGCGCCGGCGCAACGTTTATATTCACGTTGACGGCGTTTGATCCGGACAAGCATTCGGCGGAATAGTTAAGGAGCGACGAAATGGAAGTTTATTTTGAACAGTCGGTCGACAACCCCGGTATCGACAAACACAGCAAACGTACCCGCGTACTGACGATCTTGCGCTATGTATGCGTGGCGATCGTGTTGATTATTTTTATGTTCGGTTGGTTTATGCCGATCGGGTCGGAAGAAGACGCCGGGCCGATGGTGATCCTGTGGGCTCTGTTGTATATTGTGTTGGGCATGGCGCCGTTTATCTTGTTGTTTATCTTTTTGGGGCGGTTTATCGCGCGCAGTAGTTTGGAATTCGACTACGTGCTGAACGGCAGTATTTTCCGCATTGTCAAAGTCGTCAACCGCAAGAAAAGAAAAAAAATGTTGGAGGCGCCTGTCGCGGGATTCGAGTCGTTGGGCAATATTCAGTCGGAGGCTTACGACCGTTACGCGTCCAGTAAAGACATTAAAAAGCTGTTTGCGATTACCGACTACGAAAACGAAGAAAGAATCTACTATATATATTATGTAGCGGACGGGGTGCGGTATCTCCTTCATTTTACCCCGAATAACGACATGATCATGGCCTTAAGAAAATGCGTTACCCGAATTACCGTACTGGACAAAAGTTTCAAAACGTATGAGGTCAAGGAAGTCGAAGAATGAATTTGTTTTGGGACAATGCCAGCACGACCCCGGTTTGCGCGGCAGCCGTCAAGGCTTGCTGCGAAATGATGGCCGAGGGGTATTACAACCCGTCGGCTTTGTACGATAAAGGGCTTGCAGTCAAGCGGCGCGTCGAGGACGCGCGTAAAACGCTGGCGACGGCGCTCAATATTAAGCCGGAAACGTTGACGTTCGTATCGGGCGCGACCGAAGCCAATAACTGGGTCATGCAGGCCGGATTCAAAAATAAAAACGGCAATATTGTGATTTCCGAGGGTGAACACCCGTCGGTATACCAACCGGCTTTTGCATTGAAAGCGCGCGGCGTCGACGTGCGCACGGTGCCGCTAGCGCCAAGCGGAGCGATCGACGTTTCGGCATTCGAGCGGGCTGTCGACGCAAATACTTCGTTGGTATCCGTGATGCACTGTAGCAACGAGACGGGGAGCGTCAATCCGCTGTCCGACCTGGTGCGCGTCGTACGCAGCAAAGCGCCGCGCGCGTTGTTCCATTCCGACGGGGTGCAAGCATTCGGCAAACTGCGCACCGATCTCTTGTACCTCGACGTCGATCTGTACAGTATCAGCGCGCACAAAATAGGCGGGCCGAAGGGCATTGGCGCGCTGTACGCAAAACATCCCTTGGCGGCGCTGTTGGTGGGTGGCGGGCAGGAACGGGGTTTGCGGTCGGGCACGGAAAACACGCCCGGCATTGTCGGCTTTGCCGCAGCGGCAGCCTGTTATCATAGCCAAGCGCCCCAATGTATCGACGGTTTGCGGCGGCAGCTTTGCACGATTGCCAACAGCCGTATCAACGGCGACCCGCATTGTAACAGCGGCTATATCGTGTCGGTTTCGTTCGAGGGCGTCAAGGCGGAAATTTTGCAGCATATGTTGTCCGACCGCGGTATTTGCGTCGGGACGGGATCGGCATGTTCGTCGAAGTCGAAAGATAACCGCGTGTTGCGCAGTATGGGCGTTTCGCCGTCCGGGATCGAAGGCAATATTCGGATCAGTCCGGGTACGGAGACGACCGACGAAGAGATCGCTGCGGGTGTGGCCGTCATACGGGAGTGCGTAGAGACATTACGAGGAAAGATACATGGATAAAGTGATTTTGATTCGCTTCGGCGAGCTGTTTCTCAAGGGTAAGAACAAGCAGTTTTTTGAAAACTTGCTCATTCGGTCAATCAAAGAGAAGTTGGCGGATTTGCCGTGTTCGTTGCATTTCGGGCGCGGTCGGTACACGGTTTCCGACTACGCGGAGGAGATCGAAAAGACCGTCGTTTCGCGGTTGCAGACGGTGTTCGGGTTGCAGTCGCTCAGCATTGCTTTTCGCGTAGCAGCCGATTTCGAGGCGATAGCGGATACGGCGGTCGCGCTCGCGGCAGACAAGCGCGGCGGCTTTCGGGTCAACGTTCACCGCGCGGGAAAAAGTTTTCCCATGCCTTCGCCTGCGGTTGCGGCGGAATTGGGCGCGCGCATACTCGACGGCAATACGCAGTTGCACGTCGACCTACATACGCCCGACTTTACGGTCAATGTAGATATACGCGAGGACGGGAACGCATATGTATATGCCGATAAAATCGACTGCGCGGGCGGTATGCCGGTCGGCAGCGCCGGGAAAGGCTTGCTGTTGCTGTCCGGCGGTATCGACAGCCCGGTCGCCGGCTATATGATGGCAAAACGCGGATTGACGCTCGACGCGCTCCATTTTCATTCCTATCCGTATACCAGCGAACAGGCAAAAGACAAAGTGTTGGAACTGGCCGCGCGGTTGCGTGTTTATGCCGGGTCTATGTCGGTTGTGTGCGCCTCGTTTACCGCAGTACAAGAGGCGATCCATCAATACTGTGATCCCAATTACATGATCACGGTCATGCGCTGTTTTATGATGCGACTGGCGGAGCGTTTTGCGCTCTCGCGGCAATGCGGCTGTATCGTCAACGGGGAAAGTCTCGGGCAAGTCGCCAGTCAGACGTTGGAGAGTATCACCGTCACCAATCATTCTGTCGAGAGCCTGCCGGTGTTTCGGCCGTGTATCGGCATGGACAAGCAAGAGATCATTGATATTTCCAGAAAAATCGATACGTATGAAACATCGATACAGCCATTTGAGGACTGCTGTACGGTTTTTCTTCCCGATAAGCCGGTTACGCGTCCTTCACTCGAGCATGTTCGAAAGGAGATCGCCAAGATCCCCGACGCGGAAGGGCTTCTAGATACTGTATTTGCGACTGCGGAGGTTATACGTATTTCATAGCACACAAATAAAAATTAAATATAGGAGTTTTTACAAATGAAGAAATGTGTGAGTTGTTTGATTACCGTCGCACTGCTTTTTTGCGTTGCGTTCGGTACGGTAGCATGTAAGCAGCCGGAACCGTCGGTGCAACCCGGCATTACCGAACAGCCCGGAACAAATGACGGCGAAACGGAGCAACCGAACCCCGATCCGGACGAAGGAGATCCCGAACAGCCGGAAGAACCGACCCCGCCGGATCCGGATGATGCGCCGGACACACCGACGCCGCCCGATCCCGACGATAAGGATCCGGACATGCCGACGCCGCCCGATCCCGGTGACAAAGATCCGGAACCTCCGGAAGAGCCGGCGAATCCTACGATTACGGGGTACAACTGTTTTGCCGACGGCTTTACCTATGCTACGCCGTTTTTCGGTGATTACGCGTATGTGGAAAAAGGGGCCGAACATTTTTGGTTGAACCGACAAGGCCGACTTACCGCTTGCGATACCGATTTGCGGGCGGCGACATTTAAACAAAATAAATATGTAGTCTGCGATGCCGTCGGCAACCGGAAACTGATCGACATTTCCGGCGAAGTTTTGTTAGACGGCGCCTATACACGAATCGAATACGAAGGCAATACGGCTTTGGCATTTTCGGACGGAGAATGCGCCGTTTTCGACTTGTCGGACGCAACGGCCGAACCGGTATTATTAGGCACAGAGGACGTCGAAATCGTAGCCGACGGGTATCTCAGAAAAGACGGTGATCTTGCGCTGTACGGGTTGGACGGAAAAGTCATGAACCGTAAATTTCCCGATATTACGGGCAACTATACGCTGATTACGCCGCCGGAAAATGATGCGTGTATCGTCAGACTTGCAAAGTCCGATGCATATTATTATGTGACGTCATCCGGATTTGTTAATCAAGTTCCCTATATGGAAATGGTATTATTTACAAACGGATATTCGGCAGGTTTGGACGATGATTACATTTGGGATGTTTACGATGCAACATGTAAAAAGGTTTTTTCATACCAAAACCCGGACGATGCTTATTATATAGTTGTCGCTGCGACCGAACAATATGTTTTATTGCAACAAGATCCGGAATTCGGAGACGGAGCTTATTATTATGTTTCGCTATCCGCTACGAATCAAGATTTGGTTTTGCTGCCGTATGCGACGCTCGACAACGATATTTTATTCGGCTGTGTCGTCGATAACACGCAAAAAGTCGTATATTCACTCGCCGAGAAAAAGATCATTGCGCAAGAATTTGTGCAAGCGGTCGTCGGGGCCGATGGATTTTTGATCGAGACGGCCGACGGTTGGCGCATCGTCCAAGAGGACGGTACGGCGCTCATTACCGATGTACAAGAGGTCGCTTGGCGCGACGAAATTCTTGTCAAGATCGACGGCGAATATTTATATTACGAAAAAGTATCCTCGAGCAGATAATTGTCGAACAGGCCGTCGAAAAAGTTTTCAAAGTCCCAAAACGGATTTTGCAGGGTGGAATATCGGGTGGGACGGTGATCGACGGAGAAATAGGCTTTAGTCTTGTAGCGCGGCGGCACGTCGTTGCCCGCCAAAAGTACGCGCTGCTCGTTGCGGAGCGCCTCGGTGTCGATCTCCAGTTGCGTGACGCTGGGCGGACATAAGAACCGGCCGCTGTCGCGTAGCGTTTCCAAGATCCGTTTGACTATGCGGGTGGGGTATGTGCCGCCGGAAACGCCGTTGTCCATGTCGCCGCCCAGCCAAACGGCGATCGTGTGCTGCGGCGTATAAGCAATGCAGTAGGCGTCGCTGTTGCCGTTCTCTGTGCCGACTGTTCCCGTTTTTGCGGCTACATTCTCAAATGCGGCCAGCTTCTTTGCCGTGCCGCTTTGGGCGCATTCCGACAGCATATCGGTGATCAAAAAGGCGGTCGAGTCCCGCATGGCGCGCGTCGCTGCGTGCGAGTCCTGATATAACAGTTTGCCGTTGCGGTCGGCGATATAACGAATGTAAACAGGCTTTCGGTAAATACCGCCGGTCGCAAATGTCTGAAAGCTGCCTGCGATCTGTTCGATCGTGACGCCGTTCGTCATGCCGCCGATCGCTAAGCTGAGCGAATTGTCGCGTTCGTCGAAATTGATGCCCGACTTTTCGGCAAACGCTTTGGCATATTCGACGGTGTTGCTTTCCAGCATTTTGACGGCCGGAACGTTTAAAGACAGTTTGAGAGCGTCTTTTAATGTCACCCAACCGTAATAAAGATCTTTGTAATTGGACGGCGCATAGCCGCCGAACGACATCTTTTCGTCGAGGATCGGCGTCGAAGTATAGACACTGTTCTTTTCCAAAGCCGGCGCGTAGCACAATAGCGGTTTGAGCGTCGAACCGGGTTGCCGCCGCAGCGCCGAAATGTCGGTCGGCGCGCTGCCGACCGAAGCGACGATTTGTCCCGTAGCGTTTTCGGTTATAAGCGCGCGGTACTGCGTTACGCCGCGCGTCTGTAGTTCGTCCGCATTCGACAGCATGATCGATTTCAGTTTGTCCTGTAAGGCTTGCTCGGTATACGTGGCGACGGTGCATTGCCGTTTGAAAAGTTCGTCTTTATCGATCCCCAAAGCATCGGCCGCAGCGCGGATAACGGCGTTGACATACTGATCCTGCGCCAAATTGCGGTGTCGGAAAGTCGGTTGCTCGTCTAAAGCCGCCTGATAATCCGCTTGACTGAGCAAGCGATTGTCCAGCATTTGCTTGAGAACCAAATTGCCGCGCGTAAGCGCCGCGTCGGCGTGGCGGTACGGATTGTATTTAGACGGATTGTTGATGATACCGGCCAGTACCGCGCTTTCTTTGACCGTCAGTTCGGCGGGCGTCTTGTCGAACAGTACGTGCGCCGCAGACCCCAGCCCGTACATACTGTTGCCGAAGTACAGGATATTGAGATAGGTTTCGAGTATTTTGTCCTTGCTGTAACGCCGTTCGAGTTCGCGCGCAATGCGCATTTCGGAAATTTTACGGCCGATCGTTTTTTCGTTGCTCAAATGCGTGTTCTTGATCAGTTGTTGGCTGATAGTCGACGCGCCCTCGCGAAATGATCCGGACTTGATATTTTTGAGCGCCGCGCCGACAATGCGGCGATAGTCTAGGCCTTTATGCTTGTAAAACCGTTTGTCCTCAATCGCAATGAACGCATTGCGCGTATGTTCGGGAATATCGGTCAATGGAATATAGCGTTTGTTATTGTCGTAGATCTGATCGACGAGCGGATTGCCGTCGTTGTCCAAAACGGTGACCGTGCGCTCGATATGCGCCAGGCGTGCCTCATCCAGACGCGGGCCGAACGGGACTGCCGGCTCTAAAAGCAGTACGCAAAATAATCCGCCCGCCAGCAGAACGACTGCCAACGACAGTAAGATGACGGTAACGATTTTGCGCGACTTGAGCATAGCACTAGTATAAGATTTTTCCGTTTATTTCATACAAGCGGGCTTTTTTAGTATACAATTTTTAAAGATTTTGTTATAATGAAAGGGAAGCGCTATGGAAAAACGGTACTATATCAATACATACGGTTGTCAAATGAACGTGCATGAGTCGGAGAAGTTGGCCGGCATTTTGGAGTCGCGCGGTTATCGCGCCGCCGCCGAGCAGGACAGCGCCGACGTCATTGTATTCAACACTTGTTGCATACGCGAAACGGCCGAAACGCACGTGTTAGGTAACCTAGGTATTGTCAAAAAATTGAAAGAACGGCGCCCCGAAATCGTGGTGGCGGTGTGCGGCTGTATGGTGCAAAAGGACGGCGCGGCCGTGCGCTTGAAAAAACGGTGTCCGTTTATCGACATCATTTTCGGTACGCACAATCTGCACCGGTTCGGCGAGTATCTCGACCGATTGTCCGAAACCGCATCGGTCGTCGATATTTGGGAACGCGAGGCGGCAATCGTAGACGATGTGCCTTTACATAGAGACAGCGGCGTCAACGCTTGGCTCAATATTATGTACGGCTGTAATAATTTTTGTTCGTACTGTATCGTTCCGTATGTGCGCGGACGCGAGCGTAGCCGTTCGATCGACAGCATTTTGGCAGAGGCCGAAACGCTTGTCAAACAGTACCCGCAAATTACGCTACTGGGTCAAAACGTAAATTCTTACGGAAATGACCGTGCGGACGGGGCGACATTCAGCGTACTGCTCAAAAAAATTTGCGAACTGCCCGGCTCGTTCCGCGTAGGCTTTATGACGTCGCACCCGAAAGACCTATCCGAAGAAGTGGTACGCACGATCGCCGAAAACGATAAGATGAGCCGCTTTATCCATTTGCCGGTGCAAGCGGGGAGCGACCGCATTTTGCACTTGATGAATCGGCGGTATACGTCGGGGCAGTATTCGGATAAGATCAAGATGATTCGCGACTATTTGCCCGACGCGGGGCTTTCTTCCGACGTGATGGTCGGATTTCCCACCGAAACGGAAGCCGACTTTGCCGACACGTTGCGGCTGTGCGCGGACGTCCGATACAACAATCTATATACCTTCATCTATTCGCGTCGATCGGGTACGCCGGCCGATAAAATGGAACAGGTCGATCAAAAGATCAAGAAAGAGCGCATTCGACGTTTGATCGCGCAACAGGCGGAGATCGGCGCGCAACTGGCAAAAGAGGCCGTCGGCAAAACGTTCCGCGTGCTGTGCGACACCTATACCGACGGCGTGTGCGGCGGGAAAACCGATTGCGGCCGCGCGATCGCGTTTACAAGCGATACCGACTTAACGGGGCGTTTTGTGACCGTGCGGGCAGAGCGTGCCGAACACAGCAAGTTGTTTGGTGCATTAACAAACAAAACAGAGGATCGAAGATAAACGATAGGAGAATTTGTCATGGGCCTGTCACCGATGATGCAGCAGTATCTACAGCTGAAAGATCAGTACAAAGATTGTCTTTTGTTCTTCCGACTGGGAGACTTTTACGAAATGTTTTTCGACGATGCGGTAACCGCCAGCCGCGAGCTTGATCTGACGTTGACTGGGCGTGACTGCGGTTTGCAAGAACGCGCGCCGATGTGCGGCGTGCCGTATCATTCCGTCGACACTTATTTAAGCAAGCTGATCGACAAAGGCTATAAGGTGGCGATCTGCGAACAGTTGACCGATCCGACGAAAGGGCGCGGCATTGTCGAGCGCGACGTCGTGCGCGTCGTTACACCCGGCACCGTCATCGACAGCGCTATGCTGCCGAACGATAAAAATATCTATCTTGCCAGTATCTGCTACGACGGCAAAGAGGCGGGCGTGTCCTGGCTGGATATGAGTACCGGCGAATTTAACCATGCGCATATCGACGCACAGATTAAAATGCGCTTAAACGAGCTGTTGTCGCGGATCGACCCGGCCGAAATCATTTGCAATGAAACGATGTTGGCGTTCAGCGTCGAACTTTCGATGGTCAAGTTCGGCGCGCTTTGCCCGTTCCGTACCTTTTCCGAGCCGGCATACGACTACGACAATGCGATTCGGACGCTGAAAACGCAGTTGCCGCAAAAGAGTATCGAATTGATCGGCGACTGTCCGATCTGCGTGCGCGCGGCCGGTGCGCTGTTGGAATATGTCAACGAGACGCAGAAACGCGCGCTCAAGCACATCAACCAGTCGAAACCGGAAGACGAAGCAGCGTATATGTCGATCGATCCGATCGTCCGCCGCACGTTGGAACTGACGCAAACGATGGGCGACGGGAAAAAGCGCGGCTCGCTATTGTGGCTATTGGATAACACGTCGACCAGTATGGGCGCACGTATGCTCAAAAAATGGGTCGAGCAGCCCAGCTACGACGAAAACGTCATACACGCCCGACTGGATGCGATCGAGGAACTGAAAAACAAAGTTGCCGTATGCGACAGTATGGCGGAATCTTTCCGCACGGTGTACGACATCGAGCGTTTGGCCGGTCGGTTGTCGTATGGCAATATCACGCCGCCCGACTGCCTGTCGCTGGCGAAGTCGTTTTCCGCTTTGCCGAAGTTGCAGGAGGCGCTGCGCAGTTGCGACAGCCCGCTGTTACGGGAACTGCGCGGCGAAATCGGCGACTTTTCCGAAGAGGCCGATTTGATTTTCCGTGCCGTCAACGAGCGTGCGCCGGCCGTTATCCGCGACGGCAACATTATCCGCGACGGTTACGACGCCGAACTGGACGAATATCGACGGATGTCGGCCAACTCGGTTAAAGTCATTCGGGAAATGGAAGAGGAAGAGCGCAAGCTGACCGGGATCAAAAATTTGCGCATTAAGCACAACAAGGTTTTCGGCTATTATATCGAGGTCAGCAATTCGCAGATCAACAGCGTGCCGTACCGCTATATCCGCAAGCAAACCATCGCCGGCGGCGAGCGGTACTATACCGAAGAGTTGAAAATACTCGAGGATAAGATCATCAACGCGACAATGAACGCGACGGCGCGCGAGTTGGAACTGTTTTCCGATCTGTTAAAACAGTTGGGCGGCAAATTGTTGGCATACATGGAGACGGCGCGCAATATCGCGTATCTCGACTGCCTGGTTTCCGGGGCGATCTTAGCGCGCGAAAACCGCTATGTCAAACCGATCATCGGCCGCGACGTTCGGCATATCAAGATTTCCGAAGGGCGGCATCCGGTTGTCGAAAAGCTATTAAAAGGCGAGACCTTTGTGCCGAACGACACCTATTTGGACGCGGGCGAAAATCGGATCATGCTGATCACCGGGCCGAATATGGCGGGTAAAAGTATCTACATGCGGCAGGTCGCCGTCATTGTGCTGATGGCGCACATAGGCTATTTTGTGCCGGCCGCCGCCGCCGAAATCGCCATGACCGACAAAATTTTCACTCGCGTGGGCGCGAGCGATGACATGGCGACGGCGCGCAGTACCTTTATGGTCGAGATGTCGGAAGTATCGTATATTTTAGAGAACGCCACCGACAACAGTCTTGTTTTATTGGACGAGATCGGCCGCGGTACATCGACATACGACGGGCTGAGCATTGCCTGGTCGATCATCGAATACATGTCGCAGCATTTCAAGTCGAAAGTGCTGTTCTCGACGCATTATCACGAGTTGACCGAACTGGAAGGCGTGTTGGACGGCGTGAAGAACTACAAACTGACCGTGCGCGAGGTCGGCGAAGAAATCGTATTTTTGCGCAAGCTGTTGCGCGGCAGCGCCAACCGCAGTTTCGGGATCGAGGTGGCGGGGCTTGCAGGACTGCCGCAAGACGTGTTGTCGCGCGCCAAAGAATTGTTGCATCAACTCGAATCGGCGGACATCGGCCGCAAGACGCAAATGTCGGCCGGGCAGCAGCTGTCGATTTTCAATGTGCCGGAATCCAACGAGATCGTGCGCATTTTACAAGACATCGACACCGATCTGCTCAGCCCGCGCAACGCGTTCGATATTCTGTGCGATTTGAAAGAAAAGGCGGAGAAACATGGGTAAGATCAACGTCTTAGACAGCGCCGTATTCAATCGCATTGCCGCAGGCGAAGTCGTCGAGCGTCCGGCCTCGATCGTCAAGGAACTGGTCGAAAACAGCATCGACGCAGGTGCTACGGCGATCAGCATCGATATAGAAAACGGCGGTATCGATTTGATTCGCGTCTCCGACAACGGATCCGGGATCGCGCCCGACGACGTACCGACCGCCTTTATGCCGCACGCGACCAGTAAGATCAAGATAGTGGACGACTTGGACGAGATCGGCACACTCGGGTTTCGCGGCGAGGCGCTCCCCAGTATCGCGGCGGTCGCACATGTAACGCTTGCGTCTCGGCAGGCGGACGCCGAACTGGGATACGGGATCGAAATCGAAAACGGCGTGATCAAAGACCAAGGCGCGCGCGGGTGTCCGTTAGGTACTGCTATCACGGTGCGCGACGTGTTCGGGCATATCCCGGCGCGAAAAAAGTTTTTGGCTAAATCGGCGATCGAGCAGGCCGAAATTACCAATATCGTAACGCGCTTTATTTTGGCGGATTACGCAGTCGCCTTTAAATACACGGTCGACGGCAAAACGGTGTTTTCGACCGACGGCAGCGATATGCAAAAAGCCTTGTATGCCGTCTACGGGCGCGACGTGTACGACAATATGCTGCCGGTCGGCCGCGAGGTGTCGGGTATCCGTTTACGCGGTTATATCGGCAAGCCGTACTTTACCAAGCACAACCGCACGTTCCAGACGCTGATTGTCAACGGGCGGTACGTCATCAATGCCGATATATCGTATGCCGTCTACGAATGTTACGCCGACTTTTTGATGAAACGGCAGTACCCTGTCTATGTCTTGTATTTGCAGCTGCCGCACGATATGGTGGACGTCAATATCCACCCGAATAAGCTGGACGTCAAGTTTGCCAATCTGCCGCTCGTCAAGCGCGCGATACGCGAGGCGATCGAGGCAGTCTTGACCCCGGCGCGGCAGCAACCGCAAAGCATTACGCTCAAAGACGAGCCGCCGCAGTCGGTTACGCGCGCCGTGCATACGCCGGACGTTCCCGATAGACCGATTACGACGCAACTGATCAAAAGCGGCATGTATGCAACGCCAACATTGCATGAAACCGACCGCGCCGATTTGTTCGGGCGCACACAAGTTGCGAAAGTGATTTCCGCGGCTACGGCGTCGGATAAACCGATCACGCACAATGCGCCGCTGCGGGAAGTCTCAGCCGCCGTCGATTACACGAAAGAGGATACCGCCGTTCCGCCGATTTTGATGCAGACGGCGTTGCCCGCCGCGCCGGACTATAAAATCGTCGGCTGTTTGTTTAAAACATATATCATGATAGAGACGGCCGGCGTCGTGTATCTCGTCGATCAGCACGCCGCGCACGAACGTCTTTTATTCGAGCGGCTTTTAAAACAGACGGAAACGGGGCGCGTTGCGTCGCAGCCGCTGCTGATCCCGTATACCTATCCGCTTTCGACTTCCGACATGGCGCTGTTAAACGAGCGCGCGGACGAAATTCGATCGCTCGGATTCGACTTTGTACCGTCGGAAACGGCGCTCGAACTGCGCGCGGTGCCGTCGCTTGTTTCGGAAATGGATTTTAACAGCTTTCTGCCGCAACTGTTGCAAAGTCTGTCGACGGAATCGTTACGCACGGGAACGCTTTTGCGCGACGCGCTGATGCAAGCGGCTTGCAAAGCGGCTGTTAAAGGCGACGAGGAACTGTCTAAAGGCGAGCTGGAAACATTGGTCGGCCAACTGATCGAAACCGACGCGCCGCTGTACTGTCCGCACGGTCGGCCGATCGCCGTTCGACTGACCAGAAAAGAATTGGAAAAGTGGTTTAAACGGATCGTATGAAGCCCAAACTTTTGGTGATCACCGGGCCGACGGCCTCGGGTAAAACAGGTGCTGCGATACGGTTGGCGCAAGCGGTCGGCGGCGAAATCGTCGGCTGCGATTCAATGCAAATTTATCGCGGCATGGACATCGGCACGGGTAAAGTGACGACAGCGGAGACCTGTGGCATTGCGCATCATATGATCGACGTCGTGTCGCCCGATTGCGCCTATTCGGTCGGGCAGTACAAGGCCGATGCGGCGCGCTGTATAGCCGACATTGTTTCGCGTGGCCGCGTGCCTATTTTGGTGGGCGGCACAGGCCTGTATATCAACGCCTTGCTTTCGGACATGAATTTCGGAGAGGCGGGGAAAACACCGGCGATTCGGGAACAGCTTTTGGAAGAAGTCGAGCGATACGGCGCCGCCGAAATGTATCGGCGGCTCGTCGAGGTCGATCCGCAGTCGGCTGCGCGGATTCACCCCAACGACATCAAACGCGTTACGCGCGCACTTGAAATTTATATGACGACCGGCGCGCCCAAAAGTCGCGTTGCGACCGTACAGGCGGAAAGCCCCTACGACTATCTATTATTCGTCTTGCAGTATGCCGACCGCGACGCGCTCTATGCGCGTATCGAGCGGCGCGTCGACGAAATGTTCGCGGCGGGGCTTGTCGAAGAGGTGCGGCGATTAAGCGCGTATCGGGCGTGTCAGTCGATGCAAGCGATCGGATATAAAGAGTTGATCGGCTATTTGGACGGCCTGTGCGGGCTGGAAGAGGCCAAGGAAACGATCAAGCGAAATTCTCGCCGCTATGCCAAGCGGCAAATCACGTTCTTTAAAAGTATGCCGCACGAGAAACAATATATCGATCCGAAAGTGCAATCGCTTGCCGATCATGCACAAGAGATACGGCAATTTTTAGACAGGTAGTAAAGAGGGTAGTATGGATATTACGGAGAGGATCGCGGCGGCGGAAACACAGCTTGCCGAGACGTTTAAAACGATTGCCGAGACGGCATTATACAATCAAGAAAAAGTTTTGCGCGCGTTTCAGAACAACAAGTTGGCGATGCGGCATTTTTCGCCGACCAACGGTTACGGATACGACGATATAGGGCGGGACACGCTCAACCGCATTTTTGCCGATGTTTTTCATACCGAGGCGGCTATCGTGTCGCCGTCGATCGCGTCAGGTACGCACGCGCTTACGCTTGGCCTGTTCGGACTGTTGCGCCCGGGCGATTGCCTTTTGTCGATTGCGGGTATGCCTTATGATACGCTCGAAGATGTGATTACCGGCAGCGGAAACGGCTCGCTCCGCGATTACGGCGTGCAATTCGAATGCGTCGCGTTGCGCGAACAGTCGTTTGATTTTGCGGCGATCGAAAAAAAATTGCAAACACACCCCAAAGTGGTGTTCATACAACGGTCGCGCGGCTACAGCTGGCGCAATGCGTTCACCGTCGAGGACTTAGCGAAAGCGATCGCTTTGGCGAAAAAGATCTCGCCGCAGTCGATCGTCGTCGTCGACAACTGTTACGGGGAATTCATCGAGACACGCGAGCCGACCGATGTCGGCGCCGACGTCGTCATCGGTTCGCTGATCAAAAACCCGGGCGGCGGTTTGGCGCCCACGGGCGGTTATCTCGCGGGTAAGGCGGTTTATATCGAGCAGATCGGGTATCGCTTGACCGCGCCGGGCATCGGGTGCGAAGTCGGTTCGTATGCGGCCAGCTACAGACCGTTCTATCAAGGGGTGTTTATGGCGCCGCACGTCGTTTCGCAGGCGCTCAAAACGGCGCTGTTGTTTGCCGAAGTGTTCCGCGGGTTGGGATACGAAACGTTGCCTGCGCGCGACGGACAGATCGGCGATATTATCTGTAGCATTCGCTTTGCGGCCGCCGATCAGCTCATCGGGTTTTGCCAAGCGATTCAGAAAGCCTCGCCGATCGACAGCTTTGTTGTGCCGGAGCCGTGGGATATGCCGGGATATGCGCACCCCGTCATTATGGCGGCGGGGACGTTCGTGCAAGGGGCGTCGATCGAGCTGAGCGCCGATTCGCCGATCAAAGAGCCGTACATTGCGTATTTGCAGGGCGGCTTGACCTACGAGCATGGGAAACTGGCGCTTACGGCCTGTCTCGAAACATTGGCACACACGGCATAAAATGCACAATCGAGCAAAGATCATGACGAAAAAGCAAGAAGGACAGGCGACAGACTGTCCTTTTTTCTAAGGGACAGCTTTTAAAGGCAAATTACCGTGCGTAAAATTTGCTTCGTTGCATACAATAGAGTTTAGAGGAAGGTTATGTATCAAATCAAGATCAGTGTGGACGAAAATAACAGCGATTGGATCTCTGCGGCCGAACGGTTGATACGCAGCCGTCTGACGCAGACGGGCGGCATTATGACGGTCTATGCCGAACACGGTCGGATCAGTTTGTCGGCGGCTTGCGAAAACCGCTTTAAATCCAAGCTGATTTCGGTCGTGCGGGAAGGCCTTGTCGAGATGTTTGCGACCGTTGTCAAAATGCAATATATCGAAAAGAAGTTGCGCGTTCCCGTTTTGGACGAAAAGGCGTTGCATCTTTTGTTGCATACGTTGGTCGCGTTCGACCGCGAGTGCGAACACGATCTGATGCGCGAAAAGCTGACGCTGACGCCCGATATGAATCTGGACGGCATTTATAATTTTCGTTTTGCCGAACTGAAAAAACGCTGGGACGAGATTTGCATGTTGACCTGCGAAAACTCGGTGTACTTGCATAACGAAGAAAACCTCAACGAATTGTTGCGCTTTTTGATCAGCGCCATCAATCCCAAGATCATGCGTTTGGAGTTGAGCGAGGCGCCGGAAGGATATAAACTGTCGGGAGAACTGGAAAAGGGGATCTTCCGATTGACCGCGCTCAAAAGCGAGCAACTGCTGTTGTATCTGATCGACCTTGCGCCGATCGAGTTGGTGATCGATACCGAATTATCGGACAAGAAACTGGCGCGGCGTTTGCGTGAGCTGTTCGACGCGCGCTATAAAGAAGATGCCGTATGTTTGGTACAAAATTGATAGAATTTTGATAAATTGCTAAAATTGACAAGATAGCGCATTATTTTGCTTGCATAAATTCTTCATTTGTGATACAGTGAGTGTATCACTTTTTAAATGGAGAATAAACGAATGGATTTCAAATTTATGATCGGTGCGTTCGGCGCAGAGCAGTGGATCCTGATCGCGCTTTTGGTCGTCATGGTCGTTGTATTGATCGTGCTGCCGATGTTCACCAACAAGCGCCGCAATAAAGCGGTCAACGAGTTGTACAACTCGATCCGCCCGGGCGACATCATCAAGACGGTCGGCGGCATCATCGGAGAGGTGAAAGAGATCAAGGAACTTTCGCCCGTCGATAAGCAAATGGTCATCGAGACCGGCGCGGAAGGCAGCAAGACCACTATGGTATTCGACATTCAAGCCGTGTACCAGGTGATCGACAAGGTTGCGGCGCCTACGCCGATACAGCCGACGGAAACCGTCGCAACAGAGCCGGTAGCCGAAACGCCTGCGCCCGTCGAGGCCGCGCAACCCATTTCCGAAGAAACGGCCGCCGCCGACGCGCCGGTAGAGATGAAAGAGGAAGTCGTCGAAGAAACGGCACCCGCTGAAAAGGATACGGCCGCCAAGACCGGCGCAGCCAATAAGACCCGTTCGGCCGGATCGGCAAAAGGTAAATCGACTGCAAGCAAAAAATAAAAGTAAGGCATATGTGTACAAACCTCCGCATAGTATACTTGTGTAAAGACAAGTTATTGCGGAGGTTTTTTATGAGTAAGGAAAATGCAAAGACGCATTCGCCGATATTCGAGGTCATTATCAGCGTGACCGTCGCGGTCATTATCTCATTGATCTTGATTTTGCTCGCGGCGTTTATCATTAAGATTTTCAATATACCGACTTCGGCGATCGCCATTATCAACCAGGTCATCAAGGGCTTAAGCGTATTGGTCGCCTGTATGTTCTGCTTAAAGCAACCGGTCAACGGTTGGCTTAAGGGCATAATCGTCGGATTCTTTTATATCGTCATTGCGTTCGTCATCTTTTCGCTGTTGGGCGGCGGATTCGAATGGAGTTTGAAAATTCTCAACGACTTGGCGATCGGCTGCGTCACCGGCCTTTTGAGCGGGATCATTGCGGCCAATATCCGTAAGTAGGGCGGCAGTCGGCGCAATTAAATTCGCCGTGTGCGTTCAAAACGCTTGCAAAAAGCCGCGACTTTGTATATAATAGAGGTATACAATTTCGTTGGAGGAAAACATGAAACATATTCAGGTTGTTGCCAAGGACACGATGAGACGCGGTTGCGGAACGGGTTGCGGCGAGTGCCAGACCAGTTGCCAGTCGGCTTGCAAGACCAGTTGCACGGTAGGCAATCAGAAGTGCGAGCAACAGATCAAAGTACACGTTCCGAAAAAAGACGAGGAATAAGCGTCGTTGGTACATACGTTTACATGCTTGGACAGATATTTTTTGCTCGACGTCGAAAGCGGATCTGTCTATGAAGTCGATGAACTGACACACGAATTGGTCAAATCGGAAAACACTCCCCATGAGCTTTCGTCGGGAGTTTTTTCTCGTTTTTCCGATACGGAAATCGCCGAAGCCCGCGCCGAGTTGGCCGCGTTGCAAGCCGAGGGCGTGCTATATGCGCCGACGCAGCCGACTGCGCCGCCGGTCTATCACGGCGTCGTCAAAGCGATGTGTCTGAATATTTCGCATCTGTGTAATCTGCGCTGCGAGTACTGTTTTGCCGACGGCGGGACGTACCGCTCGGAGGCGCTCAATATGCCGTTTTCGGTCGCTAAGGCTGCGATCGATTTTCTGATCGTAAAAAGCGCGACGCGCCGCAATTTGGAAGTCGACTTCTTCGGCGGCGAACCGCTCTTGAATCTTGACGTTGTGCGCCAAACGGTTGCGTATGCGCGGTCGCTCGAAGAAAAAACGGGCAAGAAATTTCGGTTTACCATTACGACCAACGCCTATGCATTAGACGACGGCGCGATCGAATTTTTCAACCGCGAAATGTATAATGTCGTTCTCAGTATAGACGGGCGAAAAAGTGTCCATAATTCGGTGAGAAAAACGGCGGGCGGCGGGGAATCGTTCGATCGTGCGCTTGCGAATGCGTTACGGTTTCGCCATGCGCGCGGGGACAAGCAGTATTATGTGCGCGGGACGTTCACCGCGCTCAATAAGGACTTTGCGGCCGATGCGTTGGCGCTCAACGATTACGGGTTCGATCAGATCTCGTTAGAGCCGGTCGTGTTACCCGAGACGCACCGACTGGCGCTCCATGCCGACGATGTCCCGTATCTCGAGAGGCAGTACGAGCTTTTGGCCGCGGAATATCTCAAGCGTCGCCAAACGGAGAAGTGGTTTAATTTCTTCCATTTTATGCTCGACCTGTACGACGGCCCGTGCGAAAGCAAACGTATGTCGGGCTGCGGGGCGGGCAACGAATACGTCGCCGTCAATCCGGTAGGGGACATTTATCCCTGCCACCAGTTCGACGGAAACGCGCAGTTCAAAATGGGCAGCGTTCTGGACAACTCGTTCGAACCGTCGATCGCCGAATTTTTTGCGAAAAACAATCTGACGGCAAAGCCGGACTGTATGAAGTGCTGGGCGAAGTACTACTGTAGCGGCGGCTGCGCGGCCAACGCCATTCAATACGGCGGCTCGATCAACACGCCTTGCGAGGTCTCTTGCCGGCTGATGAAAAAAAGGATCGAATGCGCTATTGCAGTGAACAGTATCGAAAACACAAAATAAATGGTACCTTTGCGCAAAAAATGGCTTTATTCGTTTGACTAACCGCGCCCCGGTATTATATAATTAGATGTATTGTAAATTGGAGGCTGTAGATGAAGAAGAAGTCGGCAATCGTTAAATTATCGATTCTTGGCGGATTGCTTATTATCGGCATCGTTCTTTCATTCTGCTCGTTTAATTTCGGTCTTACCAAATATAAATCTTTTGCGAACTCCATTAAATTGGGTCTCGACTTAAAAGGCGGCGTTTACGCCGTGTACGAGGCTGCGGACACAAGCGCATCGGATTTCGACTCCGCTATGGAAGGCACGAAAACACGTTTGCAGAGTTTGATCGTTTCGAAAGGTTATTCCGAAGCGACCGTTGTGCGCGAGGGCAGCACGCGGTTGCGCGTTGAAGTTCCCGACGTGGACAACCCGTCCGCAATTTTCCAGATCATCGGAAAACCGGCGGAAGTCAAGTTTATTTTGGACGAGACAAAAGAAGTCGTCATGACCGGTAGCCAACACGTCCTGAAAGCGTCGGCCGGCTATTACGAAGGCGCGCCCGTCGTCGAACTGTCGCTCAATTCCGAAGGCGCTAAAAAGTTCGGCGATGCCACGTCCAACAACGTCGGCAAAACAATGTCTATCGTCGTCGAAGAGGAAGGCGAGGAGCCGCGTACCATTTCGCAGCCGACCATCGAAGTTGCGATCACCAACGGCCGCGCCATCATCAACGGTATGGCCGACTATGATACCGCCAAGAATTTGGCGGATCAGATCATGAGCGGCACATTCGACATTCCGCTTTCCTTGAAGGAGAGCGCGACCATTTCCGCGACGCTCGGCGACCGTGCATTGTTGCTCGGCCTGATCGCCGGCGCCGTCGGTCTGTTTTTGGTCATGGTGTTCCTGTGTGTGTTCTACCGCGCATTCGGCGGCGTTGCGTCGTTCTGTCTGTTGTTGTATACGGTGTTGATGCTGTTCTTCCTGGCCGTTCTGCCGTGGGTACAGTTGACGCTGCCCGGTATCGCAGGTATCATTCTTTCGCTCGGTATGGCAGTCGACGCGAACATCGTCATCACCGAAAGAATCAAATACGAGTACCGCAACGGCAAGTCGATCATGGCGTCGACGCACGCCGGTTTCAAAAAGGCGACGATCGCCATTATCGACAGCAACGTGACGACGATTATCGCGGCGATCCTCTTGTTGATTTTCGGCACCGGCTCGATCAAAGGCTTTGCCTTGACGTTATTGATTGGTATCGTGCTGTCGCTGTTTACGTCGCTGTTTGTCACCCGCAAGGTCGTCAAGTACGTCGTAACGCTCAACAGCACCAATCCTAAATTGTACAACTTGAAACGCGGCAAGGCGTTTGAAAATGTCCGCGCCGACGAGACCGACGCCGAATTGCAGGCGCGGCTTGACGCCGAGGCTGCGGCAAAACGCGCCGAAAAAGAGGCGAAGAAGAAAGCTAAGAAGGCGGAAGGAGAACTCAATCATGAAACTGTCTAACCTTCTCGATAAAGAGCTTCATATCACCGAAAAGAAAAAGATTTGGTTTTTGATCCCGGCCGGCGTTGTCGTGTTGGCGGCAATCATGATGATCATCTTTACCTTTACGCTCGGCGGTCCGCTGAATTTGGGTATGGATTTTGCCGGCGGTTACACGATGAAAGTGCAACTGGGAACCAAGTTGACCGATTCAACCAAGCAAGACTATAAAAACATGGTCACCGACATCGCCGAAGGGCTTAGTAACGACCAAGGCGAAAAGTACGGCATCAAGTTGTCCGGTATTCAAGAGCAGGGCAGCGGCGATCAAGCCTCTTTGTATATCAAATATAAAGCGGTTGCCTCGGAAGAAACGATGGAGGACGAGATCAACCCGGCTTTGAAACAGGCGTTGCAAGAATCGATTTTCAAGAGCATTCCGACGCTTACGGCGAGCGGCGGTACGGTCACTGCGACCTATTCCGCACCGTTGGTCGAAAAGATTTTCGAGACGGTCGAACAATCGGTACGTGCGCATTTGCCTGAAGGCGTATCGGTGTCGGCGGTGACGCTGTCGGAAGATAAGAAAACGGTTACCGTGCAAACGTCGGCTACGGAATTGAGCGCCGAACAGCTCGACGGACTCAAATCGGCATTGTCTTATAGCGATTCCTATTCCGGATTGGTCAGCGACGGCGATATTATCAGCGCGACGGTCAGCGGAGAGCTGTTGACGACGGCGATCGCCGCTATCGTACTGGCCATCGTTTTGATGCTGGCGTACATTGCGATCCGTTTCGAGTTGTCGAGCGGTTTGGCCGCCATTGTCGCCCTGTTCCATGATATTTTGATCATGTTCTGCTTTATGGCGATTTTCCATGTGGAGATCAACAGCACGTTTATTGCCGCATTGATCACTATACTGGGCTACTCGATCAACAACACGATCATCATCTTCGACCGCGTGCGCGAGACTGTCAAAACCCAAACGGGCAAAATGCTTACGGGCGCGCGCATCGCAAACCAAGCTGTCGGCGACACGTTGTTGCGTTCGTTTAATACGACCTTGACGACGTTGATCACGATCGGCATGGTGGCCATTATCGGCGTGCCGGATATTCGTATCTTTGCGTTGCCGATCATTGCGGGTCTGTTGGCCGGTACGTTCTCGTCCATCTTCATTGCACCGTCGATTTGGGCGCTCATACGCGACAGAAAGCGTAAACCGAAGGACAAGGTACAGACAGACAAGAAGGCAGCTGTTGCCGAATAAGTAAATAACAGTCGATAAGCCTTCTGTAACGACGGAAGGCTTATTTTGTAGGGAACGTATGAATCTGCAACTGATAAAACGAAACGATAATCCGATCGATGCGGCAACCGTCCGGCACCTAAGCGAGACGTTGAAACTGCACCCCAAACTCGTCGAACTGCTAGTTCTGCGGGGGATTTCGGATGAGGCGGCCGTTCACAGATTTTTGGTGCCGGACGTTGCGAATTTTCACGATCCGTTTTTGATGAAAGGCATGGCGGAGGCCAAAGCGCGACTGGAGCAAGCCATCGAGGCAAACGAAAAAATCGTCGTTTACGGAGACTACGACGCCGACGGTATTTGTGCCTCGGCCATTTTGACGTTGTACTTATCTTCGCGCGGGCTGGACGTTTATACGCACATTCCCAATCGAATCGGGGAGGGCTACGGCCTCAATATCGATTCGATCGAACACATTATCGAGTCGGTTTGCCCCGATCTCATTTTAACATGCGATTGCGGCATTTCCGGACATGAGGAAGTCGAGTACGCGCTCGATCTCGGTGTTGATATGATCGTTACCGATCATCATGAACTGGCCGAAAAGTTGCCCGAATGCACGGTGATCAATCCCAAACAGACCGATTGCAACTATCCGATCAACTATTTATGCGGCGCCGGCGTTGCCTTAAAGTTGGTGCAAGCCATGGGCGGTACCGACGCAATGCAAGAATATCTCGACTTGGCGGCGATCGCAACGGTCGCCGACTTGGTGCCGTTATATGACGAAAATCGCTTGATCGTCCAGCTTGGTCTCAAGCGGATCAACGGCGGGTTCAACTTAGGCTTGCGGCATTTGATCGCAGGGCTTTCCTTAGACGGCGACATCACCAGCGGCGACATCGCCTACAAATTGGCGCCGCGTATCAATGCGGCAGGGCGTATGGGCGACGCGTACCGCGCATTTGTGTTGCTGACGACGTCCGATCCCGCACAAGCAGACGAAATCATCGAGTCGATCAATAACGACAACGCGAAGCGGAAAGAGGCCTGCGACGCGCTTTATAACGAGGCCGTGGCCGATCTTTCATACGAAGACATGGTACACGATCGCGCCATAATCTTAAGTCACCCGTCCTGGGAAAAAGGCATTACCGGGATCGTGGCGGCGCGGCTTACCAATGACTTCCGCCGCCCGTCGTTCATTTTGGTCAATGCCGGCGACAGTTACAAAGGGACTTGCCGCAGTATCGACGGAATCAATGTTTACGAAATCTTGACGGCTGCCGCCGATCTCTTGATCGAGTACGGCGGACACAGCCAGGCCGCCGGTTTTTCGATTCGAGAGGAGAATATAGCGGCGTTTAAAAACCGTGTCAATACGTATCTTGCCAAATTTCCCGACGCGCTGTTTTTGCCGCAAATGCAGTATGATTTGGACATTGCGCTTGATGAGATCGATATGGAGTTGGTCGACTCGCTCGAACGGTTGGAGCCGACCGGAAACAGTTTCACCAAGCCGCTGTTTTTGACGCGCGCCGGCAACGTAAAAGTGACGCTGTGCAAGAATGCCAACCATACGCAGATTACGACCGAAAGCGGTTTGCAAATCTTTGCGTTCAATTTCTACAAGCAAAACCATTTTCTTTTGTCCGAGGGCGACAAGGAATTGATTTTGGAATTACAACGGAACATGTACAATGGCCGCGCGTCGGTCAAATCGATTTTACGCGCCGTGCGCCCGCAATCGCTGTATATTAACGATCGCACCGCCGCCGCCAACTACGTTAAAAATCTCAATGTACGCGTGCCGACCGATAAGATTCGGGTTTCGACGTACCGGGAGACGCAGTTCGCCGATCTACTGGGCGGAGCCTATGGAACGTTGGTCGTCGCATTCGATAAAGCGGGTTACGATAAGGCGGTGCGCCTGTCGGGCGATTCGCTTTTATTGCGCGATTTCTTATACGCGCAAACCAAAAACAATTATTCGCGCATCATCGTGGCGCCGGAGTTTGACGAAAACCTGCTTTTGTTCGGCTACGACCGCATTATATTTATCGACAGACCGATTTCCGACGGCTTGCTGGCTTATCTTAACAAGCATACCAAAGCGGAAATTTATATTCCGGAAGAGGATTCCCGAAAAAGATTTGTGCAAGCGATCGACGTTTCGCGCGAGACGTTCGGCCGCTGTTATGAGCTGATCAAGCGCAACGCAACGCTTTCGGCAAGCAATATTTATTCGTATTACAAAAAGCTGCGCGTTTCGGAAACCGTATCCGAGGCGCAATTCGTGTTCTGCGTCATCGTATTCATGGAGTTGAAGCTGATCGGCATAGCGCGCGGCGATTTTCGGTTGATCGTCAATCCGTTTTTCAAAACGGAATTGTCCGATTCTCCGTCGTATCGGTTGGTTTCGTCGCTACGGCAGGACGGTGAAAACGTATGAAACATTTGCAAGTTCGCTACAGGCTGATTTTCAACGAGGCGCAGATCGAAGTGCTTGACCGCGTGTGCGCCTTCGCCGAACGTATGCACGCCGACCAAAAGCGCGATTCGGGCGAGCCGTATATCATACACCCGATTGCCGTCGCCAACATTCTTTTGGATCTGGGGTTGGACTATTGCACGGTAGCCGCCGCGCTGTTGCATGACTGTATCGAGGACACGCCGGCGACCGATGCGGACGTTCGCACGCAGTTTGGCGGCGAGATCGCCGATTTGGTCATGGGCGTCACCAAACTCGATAAAATTACCTTTAAATCCAAGGAAGAGGAACAGGCGGAAAATTTCCGTCGTATGTTCTTTGCCATGGCGAAGGATATTCGCGTGATCCTTATTAAGCTGGCCGATCGATTGCATAATATGCGCACAATTTCCGGCATATCGGAAGCACGACAAATGGCGATGGCAAAAGAGACGCTCGAAATCTATGCGCCGCTCGCGTCGCGGCTGGGCTTAAGCTATCTGAAATGCGAGTTGGAAGATTTATGTTTGAAGGTATTGCACCCGGCCATTTACGACCGTCTTTCATGCGAAGTGGCGCTCAAGCGCACCGAACGGCAGGATTTGGTCGCGCACATTTGCAAGCGGCTGACCGAGCTACTCAAAGAACTGCATATCAACGGCGAAGTCAGCGGGCGACCGAAACATTTTTACAGCATATATAAGAAAATGGCGGGCGGCAGCAAGACGTTCGACCAGATCTATGATTTGACGGCTGTACGCGTCATCGTGGAAAACGTCAAAGACTGCTACGAAGTGCTCGGCATGATCCACACAATGTGGAAGCCGATTCCGGGGCGGTTTAAAGACTATATCGCCGTGCCTAAGCCGAACAATTATCAATCGTTGCATACGACGGTCATGACCAGTTACGGAATGCCGTTTGAAATTCAGATCCGCACCTACGAAATGCACAAAATTGCCGAATACGGCATTGCGGCGCACTGGAAGTATAAGGAACACCGCGTCGATCATTCCGATTTGGACGAAAAACTCGAATGGCTGCGCGGCGTGATGGACGTGCAAGGCGACGCCGCGACGCCGCAGGAGTTTTACGAGTCGCTCAAGCTCGACCTATACAGCGGACAGGTGTTTATCTTTACGCCGAAGGGCGACGTGATCGCGCTGCCGGAAGGCTCGACGCCCGTCGATTTTGCATACAGCGTACACAGCGAAGTGGGTAATAAGTGCGTGGGCGCTAAGATCAACAACAAAATGGTGCCGCTCGAGACGAAGTTGCAAATGGGCGATTTTGTCGAGATCATCACGTCCAATGCGTCCAAAGGCCCCAGCCGCGACTGGTTGCGCTTTGTCAAATCGACGCAGGCCAAAACCAAAATACGCGCGTTCTTCAAAAAAGAAATGAAGGACGACAACATCAAAAAGGGCAAGGATATGCTCGAGCATGAGGCAAAAGCGCGCGGGTTTACGCTCAGTCAGTTGTTCGTTCCCAAATGGCTCGACGTCATCATGCAACGCTATTCCATTTCGTCCATGGACGACATGTACGCGGCGATCGGGTACGGCGGTTTTACCGTCAATCAGATCCTACTCAAACTGATTGACTTTTACAAGCGGGAGCAGAACGAGAAACGCCCCGAGCGCGCGGTCGGCGCGGTGCGCAAAACCGACGGGCAGGGGATCATCGTCAAGGGACATGACGATTTGTTGGTGCGTTTGGCGCGTTGCTGTAATCCGGTACCCGGCGACGACATTATCGGCTTTATCTCGCGCGGCCGCGGCATCGCCATTCACCGTAAGTCTTGCCCGAACTTGAAGAATATCGAGGACTTCCGTCTGATCGAGGCGCACTGGGCCAACGCCGGCACGGCGCCGTTTGTCGTGACTTTGCAGATCGAGGCTGCCAATTCGGGCGACTTACTGGCTAAAATTACTTCGTCCATTTCCGGGTTGAAACTGTCGATCGACAGTTTGAATGCGCGGCTGGATAAAAATCAGCGCGCGATCATCAATTTGGGCGTGCGCGTACAGAATATCGAGCAGGTCGAGACGTTGCTGTCTAAGGTGGAAGCGATTGCGGAAGTCGAAAAGGTATTTCGACAATAAGCACAAGGGAGAACGCATGATTCGGATTCGCACACTGGCAACGTCGCCGGTGATGACCAATACGTATATTTTGACTTTTTTTAACCGTGACGCCATCGTCATCGATCCCGGCGGGAACAAAGCGGCGATCGATGCGGCTTTGGCGGAAGAAAACGCGGTCTGCCGCGCCGTACTGCTGACGCACGCGCATTTCGACCATATCGGCGCGGTCGCGGCGCTCCAAAAGGACGGCGCAACCGTGTACATGCACGCTGACGACGTACATACGCTCGAGCACGCCAACATGGCGGAATTGTGCGGCACAGAGATCGCGTTGTTTCGCCCCGACGTGCTGTTTACCGAGGACACGCAAACGGAGATTTGCGGGCAGTCGGTGCGCGTTTTGCATACGCCCGGTCATACGCCGGGCGGCGTTTGTTATATCGTCGGCGGCGCGCTGTTTTCGGGCGATACGCTGTTTTGCTGTTCGGTCGGCCGCACCGACTTTCCCGGCGGCGACGCGGTTACGCTGACCCGCTCGATCCGTGACAAGCTGTTTACGCTCAAATGCGATTATCCGGTTTATCCGGGACACGACCGCACGACGACGCTGTTCTTTGAAAAGGAGAACAATCCGTATGTTTAGCGTGCGCACCAACCGTCCGGCGTGGGAAAGCGAACTGCGAGAGGAAGTCGCGCAGTTTTTTCCCGATGCGAGCGAAGATATAACGGTCGAACACGTTTTCGATACGGCGCACCGCGTGTCTATCAACGGCGCGCCGATCGATTTCCAAGCCGAATTTTTGCAACCGAACTCGACGTCGCCGATCAACTATGATAAACGCAATGCCAAGTTGGCCGTTTATGCGGCGCTTTCGGCGTATACCGGCCGTCGCTTGCCGTGGGGCAGTTTGACGGGCATTCGGCCGACGCGTTTGCTCTATGAGTTGACCGATACCGGTATTTCTTTGGCCGACGCTTGTCGCACGCTCGAGCGCGTTTACGGCGTGTCGCACGAAAAGGCAAACTTGCTTGCCAAAATCGTGCAAGCGCAAAAGGGCGCCGTTGTGCGCGACGAAAAGCAGGTCAATCTATACGCGCATATCCCGTTTTGCACCTCGCGCTGTACGTATTGTTCATTCGTCACCGAGGTGGTCGACAAGCGGCGGGCGTGGATCAAGCCGTATGTCGACGCTTTGGTGGACGAGTTGCAAGCCGCCCGTCGGTTTTTGGCAGACAACGGCTATCGCGTGTATTCGGTTTATATCGGCGGGGGAACACCGACCGCGCTGTCGGCGGAAGATTTGTCGCGCGTGTTGCAAGCCGCCGCCTATCCGGTCGAATACACCTGCGAGGCCGGGCGACCCGATACGATCGACGCCGAGAAGTTGGCGGTCATGGCGGCAAACGGCGTGACGCGCGTCAGCATCAACCCGCAGTCCCTAGTCGAGCGCACGCTCGAGGCGATCGGCCGCAAGCACACGGTCGAGCAGTTTTTCGAGGCGTACCGACAGGCGGAAAAGCAGGACTTTATCATCAACACCGATTTGATCGCCGGGCTGAACGGGGAGACGATCGACGACTTTACGTACACTTTAGACGCCGTTGCCGCATTGAAACCGCACAATATTACGGTGCATACATTGGCGCGCAAGAACGGTTCTACACTGACCGAAAACACCGCTTACGCCGCCAATGCGGACATCGAACGCATGACCGATTATTCTTTGCAAACGTTGACGAAGTGCGGGTATGCGCCGTATTACCTGTATCGGCAAAAGCGTATGCTCGGCAACCTGGAAAATGTCGGCTACACGCTACCGGGCGCGCGTTGCGTCAACAACATTACGACGATGGAAGATTGCATGAGCGTATTCGCTTGCGGCGCGGGCGCGATCTCCAAGAGGGTCTATGCGGGCGGGCGCATTGAACGACTTGCCAATGTGCGCGACGTTTCGCTGTACTTACTGGAGTTTGCCGCGCGGCTCGAAAAGAAACAGGCGTTTTTTGGGTAGGCGAGGAAAACGCAAAACCGCATGAAAGTAAGCCGCTTGAAAAAGAAGTATTCCTTAAAGATTTGTTTGTGCGAAATGTTATGATAAACCGAGACCGACTACTCAAATTAAAAATCGGAGATACGCTCAATCTTAAGAGAGATCCTCAACCTTACGATGATTTGATTGTGGCTATATTTAACGGAGATGTGCGTTTGGAGAGCTTGCTGATTTTGTTGTAGTTATTCGTGTAGAAATACAATAATGTGGTTTATATTGTTGCAATGCTTTCGTGTATAGTCATTCCGATATGCTGAATTTTCTATAATGTATAGTCGATAAAATGCAAATCGGTAAAAAGAATAGGCACCAGCAAATCAAGGCTATCGTTCCGCCGTTGCCTTGATTGCTTGCGGGTAGCGGCAGAATAGGAACAAACATACAAACAAAAAAGATTCCGTGTAACATCAAAAGCCATTTCAACGCTTTATCGATTTTATTTTTTGCTTGTAAGTCAATCCGATAAAAAATGTAGAAATCGAAAGCAGACCATAGCCCAATAAATCGAGATTAAACAACCAACTGCCGGCCGCAGAAAATGAAAAGGCTTGCAAAATCTTTTCGTCAACCGATTTATATAAAACGGTAGTCAGTTGCGTAAAGTATACGATACTGATGATAGTCGAATACATGACGCTTGTGCAAACGCCGATTTTAGCCGCCGCAGTCTCATTTTTTGCATAACAAGCGTAGGCAACGGCGGTTGCGACCCAGCCCCACGAAAGAATGGTGCATACACCGTAACTCAAATTTTCTGTAAATGCGTTTTGCGCAAATAGCGCGATCAATAAGCAAATCATAAAAATTGTGACGGCGCTACCGATCATGATAGATGCGATGAAACCGATTTTTCTATTCATGTTCCGCTCCGAATAATGTTTCGACTAAACGATCGATCAAAGTATCATTTGCCGGTCGTCATGGCCGGGGCCGTGGTCGCCTTGCTCCCGACGATTGCGCTGTACATTTTTGCGCAAAAATATTTCGTCACGGGCATTGCCATGTCGGGACTGAAAGGCTAAGTAAGCGCGAAATATAACTTTCAAAAAGAGAGATCGGCAAAAAGCGTACTTCATACATACGATTATAAAAAGCTCTCAAACAAATTGTTTGAGAGCTTTTTAAATGCAAATTATTTACAAAGATCAATTGAAATTTAGCTGTTGCTATCGATGTGCGGATCGTAAAATAATATTTTCAAGTCTATGACTTTGCAATCGTATCCAACAATCTTTAACCTATTTAGTCCATTAGTTAAAGAAACAAGTTTTGTCGTTGTTAGTTCATTGGAATTGTTTTGTAAACGTTCTATTAAGACGGTTATGGCATTATTGCTATCAATAAATACAACTTTTGCATTACCGCTTTTAATATTCAAATCAATTTGTATTTCTATCTCTGCGTTATCTTCAAGTGTCTTCTTCCATAAGGTTTCGCGTCCGTCAAATTGTGAAGCAGTAAGCGAGTAGCCGCCTTCTATT
>JAAVYI010000035.1 GCA_022791055.1 Clostridia bacterium
GTGTTGACAGTTACAGCGGCAAAGAATACTTTTATTTCGGTATGACGGGCAACTACCATACCACGCCCGCAACGCTCACGGGCAACGACAAGGCGGCTATGCTGGCGCGGTGTAAGCGTTACCCGCTTTTCAATCAGAACGAGCAAAAAAGCAATAACAGCGAGGTTTCGGAACTATGGACAAATTAGACTTTACCGAACTGCACAAGGAAAAATTAGCGGTCATATTCGAGAATATAGACGTACTCACGGCAATGAAAGAAAGCGACACGCAACTGCCGCCGCGCTTTTTCCGCGAGATAATAGACGATACCGTTTTGGACTACAAGGCGAAAATGGTTATTCTCAATAAGAACACAAAGTTTGTAACAAAGGAACTTATGAAAGATTTTAAGTTGCTGCGCCGCGAACAGCGCAAACGGCAAGCGGAACTACGCAAGCAACGCAAGCGCGAAACGCTTTTATACGTTGCGCCAGTCGCGCTAATTCACCCGATACAACAATAGCGGCAACGCGCGTGGGCGGCTTGCCGCCCACGCGGTGGCGTATAGTATTACCACGCCACCCCGTCACACTGTCACACTTTTGGGGGTATTATGGACGATAAAATAAAAA
This sequence comes from Clostridia bacterium, assembly GCA_022791055.1. GTDB lineage: Bacteria > Bacillota > Clostridia > Christensenellales > Pumilibacteraceae > HGM11386. Next base: position 615 of record JAAVYI010000035.1, read on the forward strand.
TTGACCTTTCTATTACTGACGAAACGACCGAAACAAAAAAGAAATCACAAGCACGCGATTGGTGCTTTACCGTAAACAACCCCGTACAAAGTGAACAAGAATTTTTGACCTATCTGAAATCTTTACCCGATTTGCGCTATGTGGTTTTTCAAAGAGAAAAAGCACCTGAAACGGGAACGGAACACTATCAAGGTTATTTTGAGTTTACGCAACAAAAATGGTTTACCACGATAAAAAAGTACCTTTCTAAAAATACTATCGGCGTGGACGCGCATATTGAACAACGCAAAGGAAAACGAACGCAAGCCCGTTTATACTGTATGGACGAGGACACGCGCATAAGTCCGCAATACTACGAATGGGGCGAATATGCGGAAATCGGCGAACGCTCCGATTTAACCGACATTATGAAAGATATTGAAAGCGGTATGTGCTATTACGACCTATCTAAAAAACACGGTAACCGTTTTATTAAAGTTATAAATTGGGCGCGGGAATTTAGACAGTCGCATTTGGAAAACAAGTATAAACGAGTATTCCGAAATATGAAAGTTTATTATATTTACGGCTCGGCTGGGTGCGGCAAAACAAGTTACGTTTTCAATAAACACGGCTATGACGACGTTTACAGAACAACAAATTACGAGTTCGGCTGGATAGACGATTACAACGGCGAAAAAATATTGTTTTTGGACGAGTTCCGCAGTTCGTTCAAAATCTCGGAAATATTGGACTATCTGGACGGGCAACCGATACGAATACGAGGGCGACACTATAACCGCGTTGCTTGCTATGATACTGTTTATATCGTTTCTAACCTTTCATTGAAAGAACAATACACAAACATACAGCAAAGCGAGCCTAAAACGTGGGCGGCGTTTCTTCGGCGTATAACGGCAGTATATAATTTTGACATAAGCAAAGATACGCCCGTAAGCAAGCATACGGGCGAATTAAAAAAGCCGCCTCCGCTTATACCGATAGACGACAGCGACTTGCCGTTTTAACGCTCCGCTGGGTGGGGTTCTCTGGGTGGGGACATAGAAAAAGCACAAGGCTGTTTGCCTTGCGCTTTTTCTTTTACTGGTATGCGATAAAACCTGCGACACCTTTCACAAAAATGTATTCTGTTTTTAGGTGTTCAAACTTTAACGCTATTGGTGGAGATAAGGGGAGTCGAACCCCTGACCTCTTGAATGCCATTCAAGCGCTCTACCAACTGAGCTATATCCCCATGGCGTAACAGGGATATTGTAGCATAGTATGCGTATATTGTCAAGCGAATTTTTCCGAGTGCGGGAATTTTTATCGGGCGAGGGCAAAATGTTTTTGAAAAGGCTGATGGAGTAAAGACATTGAAATTCTATAAAGCAAATCCGGATCATGATAGTGTAAAATTTAGGTGACGAGGCCGTCATCCTTTATATTGACAAAACTTCTTTTATATGGTAAACTATATATATGAATGATTATTTTACGCTGGATTAGACACAGAAAAACACGCTGCGGGGGATTTTTGACGAAGAAGATGCGCGGCGGTCTCCGTATGCGACGCCAGATCGTGCGGCCGTGCGGCGATTTCGGTACCGCAACGACCCCAACGGATTGCGGACAGGATTCGGCATCGACATCGATAAAATTCTCAACCACCCTTACTACAGCCATTACGCCGACAAAACGCAGGTGTTTTCGTTCCAAAACAACGACGAAATCAGCCGCCGATCGCTACACGTGCAACTGGTTTCACGCATCGCGCGCATCATCGGCCGCGCCCTGCAACTCAATCTCGAACTGATCGAGGCGATCGCGCTCGGCCACGACATCGGACATACCCCGTTCGGACACAAGGGCGAGGACTTTTTAAACGAACTGTACAACGCAAAAACAGGTCGGCACTTTAAACACAACGTACACAGCGTGCGCGTGTTGAAAGAGCTTTCGGCCACCAATCTGACCCTACAAACCTACGACGGCATTCTCTGCCACTGCGGCGAAAAAGCGTTCGACGAATACCGCCCGGGGCAGCTGGCAAGTTTCGAGGAACTGGACGTATTGCTCGAGCAGTGTTATGTCGATCCGGCCGTCATGGACTCTATGCGTCCCTCTACGCTTGAGGGCTGCGTGGTGCGGATCAGCGACATGATCGCCTACGTCGGCAAGGATCGGCAGGACGCCGCGCGACTCAAGTTGGCCGCATCGGATGCTTTCTCCACGGGTGGCATGTTGGGCGACCGTAATGCCGAAATCATCAATAATCTTGTCGCCAATATCGTCAAAAACAGTTTGGGCAAACCCTACTTGAAACTGGATCGGGACGTCTATACGGCCTTGAAAGGCGTCACGGGCGAAAACTATCACATCATCTATGACAATCCGGCCGTAACCGATCCTTATAAGTTATACGTGCAACCGATGATGCGCAACATGTACGGACAACTGGTCGACGATTTTAAAAATCGTTGCTACGGCTCCCCCATTTATCAGCATCATGTCAATCTATCGCTGTACAAGCATTGCTACCGTGACAAAGATAGCCATTTGCTGGTCGACGCCGATACCGCCGTCACCGACTTCATCGCCGGTATGACCGACGATTATTTCGTTGCGCTCTATCGTTACCTATTCCCCGACGATTCTCTTGCCGACGCGCTGACGACTACGCCCTACAACTTCGACCGTCGACAAAGTTCGAGCGCATCGGACACGACGGGAACCCCGTAACGACGACCGCGCGAAAACTTTTCCCGAAAACCGCTTGACAAATCGGCGAAACTGTGTTATTATATTGCTACTCGTCTAAAGACGGGCGCATAACGCGGGGTGGAGCAGTCGGCAGCTCGTCGGGCTCATAACCCGAAGGTCGTAGGTTCGAATCCTACCCCCGCAACCAATCGGAACGCCGTTCGCAGTGCGAACGGCGTTTTTGTATGTCCCGACAGTAAAACAGACCGAACGAAATCGCTCGGTCTGTTTTCTTTGTTTTTCGCGCCGATGTATGTTCCCTACTCGGTCACGCCTTTGGAAAACTGGGAGTTGTAGAGATCGGCGTAGAAACCGTTTTGCGCCATCAGTTCGTTGTGGTTGCCCTGCTCGATAATGTCGCCGTCGCGCATGACTAAAATCCGATCAGCGTCCTTGATCGTCGACAGGCGGTGCGCGATAATGAACGACGTGCGGCCTTGCATCAAACGGTCCATTGCCTTTTGGATCAGCTGTTCGGTGCGGGTGTCGACGCTCGAAGTCGCCTCGTCGAGAATGAGTACTTTCGGGTCGGCCAGCACCGCGCGAGCGATTGTCAGCAACTGTTTCTGCCCTTGCGAAATGTTGTCGGCCTCTTCGTTGATCTCGAAGTCGTAGCCGCCTTCTAACGTGCGGATAAAGTGATCGGCGCAAGCCGTTTTGGCCGCCGCCACAATCTCCTCGTCGGTCGCGTCCAATCGGCCGTAGCGGATATTCTCGCGGATTGTGCCGGAGAACAGCCAGGTATCCTGTAAGACCATGCCGAACTCGTCGCGCATCTTGTTGCGGTCGAAGCGGTTGATATTGACGCCGTCGAGCAGGATCGCGCCGCCGTTGATCTCATAGTAGCGCATCAGCAGTTTGACCATCGTCGTTTTGCCGGCGCCGGTAGGCCCGACGATCGCTACGCGCGCGCCCGGCTCGATTTTGGACGAGAAGTCGTGAATGATGATCTTTTCGGGATCGTAGCCGAACGAAACGTGCTCGAACTCGACCCCGCCGCGCACGTTCTCCGGTTTCTCGTCGCCGGTCTCGTGTTCTTCCTCGGCCTCCAAAAATCCGAATACGCGCTCGGCCGACGCGACCGTCAACTGCAAGGTATTCATGATATTGCCGAACTGCGCGACAGGCTGATTGAAGCGGCGGATATACGACAGGAATGCCTGTATATCGCCGACGCCCAGTCCGCTTTTGGTCACCAGGATGCCGCCGACGATACACGTCAACACGTAGCCGATATTCCCGATAAACGTCATGATCGGCATCATCAGACCGGATATAAACTGCGACTTGCGCGCCGACGTAGCCAGCTTGTTGTTGAGCGCGGCAAAGTCGACCTTGCTCTCGTCCTGCGCATTGAACAGCTCGATGACTTGATGCGCGCCGTACATTTCTTCGATATGGCCGTTGACGTCGCTCAGATATTTTTGTTGCTGCACAAAATATTTCTGCGAGAACTTGACGACCAACAGCACCAGTAAGAACGCCAGCGGCACAATGACGACGGCCAGCAGTGTGAGGATCCAACTGATCCTGAGCATCATCACCAATACGCCGACCAGCGTGGTGATCGCCGTCACCAACTCCGAAAGACTTTGGTTGAGCGTTGTCGAAATGTTGTCGACGTCGTTGGTCAGATAGCTCAAAACTTCGCCGTTGGACACTTTGTCGTAAAACTTGAGCGGCAGCTTGGAAATCTTTTGATCGATGTCCTTGCGGAACCGATACGAGATCTTTTGCGCCACACCGGCCAGAATATAGCTTTGTACAAACGCCAATAAGCCGGCCACGCTGACGAGTATGATCATCATGATCAGAATGCGAATGATCGCGTCGACGTCGATCTGCGGTGCCTCGTACAACGTCATATCGAGCAGCGCGTCGCGGTACTTTTCGGGTACGCTCGACGTGTCGGTACCGTTGGCGCCCGCGCCGTTATTCGCCATAAATTCGGCCACGTCTCTTAACGTCAGCGTGTACTCGGTCTTGCCGCACGCCGCGGCCAACTGTTCGACCGCCTCGTCCATGGTGTCCACGCCCATGCCCTGCGGCAGCTGCTGTTCGAGCGTCTTATACACTTGCTTTTGCACCACGCCGATGATCAGCGTGTCGGTGGCCTCGCCGGAAATGTTCGGCACGTTGAGCGTCAGCACGACCGATGCGATCGCCAAAAGAAACGAAAAGATCATCAGCGGCATACTCGACTTCATATAGCGCAACAGTTTGCCGAGCGTCGCTTTGAAATGCTTGGGCTTATCGCCCACAACCGGACCGTGTCCGTGCGGAGGTCTAGGCATGTTGCAATTCCTCCTTACTCAGCTGACTTTCGGCAATGTCGCGGTACACGGGGCAGGTGTCTAACAACTGCTTATGCGTCCCTAAGCCGACCATTTTGCCGTTGTCGAGCACGATGATCTGATCGGCGTTCATGATCGAGCCGACGCGCTGTGCGACAATGATGATATTCTTTTCGTGCAAATCGGTTTTGAGCGCTTGCCGCAGATTGGCGTCGGTCTTGAAGTCGAGCGCCGAAAAGCTGTCGTCGAACACATAGATCGGCGCCTTTTTATACAGCGCCCGCGCGATCGCCAGTCGCTGTTTTTGCCCGCCCGACACGTTGGCGCCGCCCTGGGCGATCGGCTCCTCGAACGCAAGCGCTTTGCTCGCAATAAATTCGGTCGCTTGCGCAATGTCCGCCGCCTGCGCGCTCCGTGCCGCATCCGGCTGACGGTCGGGGTATCCGATATTCGAGCCGATCGTGCCGGAGATCAGCACGTTCTTTTGCGGCACATACGACACGTTGTCCCGCAGCGACTCGAGCGTGAACGCGCGCACGTCTTGGCCGTCGAGCGTGATCTCGCCTTCCGTCACGTCGTACATGCGCGGGATCAGCGATACCAGCGTCGATTTGCCCGAACCGGTCGCGCCGATGATCGCCGTCGTCATGCCCGGGCTTGCCTTGAAACTGATGTTTTCGAGCGCCGGGTTTTCGCTGTCGCCGTACTTGAACGTCACGTTCTTAAACTCCAGCTCGCCGGTCAAGTTTTCGGCCGGCACAGCCCCCTCCGAATCGGCGACGACGACCTGCGTCTTTAACACTTCGTTGACCCGTTTGATTGCGACGATCGCACGCGGCATCATGACGAACACCATTGTGACCATCATAAACGACATAATGATTTGGACGGCGTACTGCATGAACGCCATCATGTTAGCGACTGTCGCAACGTCGTTGGCGTAGTACGCGGCGATCCACACGACGGCGATCGTCACGCCGTTCATAACGATCATGATGATCGGCATCAGCGCGCTCATAACGCGGTTGACAAACAGGTTGGACTGCATCAGTTCGGTATTGACCGCGTCAAACCGCTCTTCTTCGCGCTGCTGCGTGTTGAACGCGCGAATGACCATCATGCCGTTCAAGCCCTCGCGCGCCACCAGGTTGAGCCGATCCATCAGCTTTTGCAACTTCATGAACTTGGGTTGCGCGACCAAAAGCAACGTCAATAAACTGATCAGCACCAACCCGACGGCGGCGACGATCACCCAAGCCAAATAGCTGATACCGGTACTTTTGGCGACGGCGTGCATGATCCCGCCGCCCGCCATGATCGGGGCGTACAGCACGATACGCAGCACCATAATGGAAAACATCTGTATTTGCGTAATGTCGTTGGTGCTGCGGGTGATCAGCGACGAGGTCGTATAACGGTCGAACTCGCTGTTCGAATAGTCGCTGACCTTATTGAACACCGCCGCCCGCATATCGCGCGCCGCGCCCGCGCCGATCATCGCGGCCAAATAGCCGACGGCAACGCTCGCCGCCGTCACGCCCGCCGAATACGCCAGCATGACCAAACCGATCTTCAAAACGGCCTTCGTTCCCGCGCCCGAAACGACTTCGGTCATCATTTCGGCCATTTTATCCGGTAGCGCCAAATCGCAGATCGCTTCGACAAACAGCAATGCAAATACAAGTATTATCCAAGGAATATACTTCTTGTAATACCTGAATACCAAAGATTTTATTCTCCTTTTTCTCGATTCCTCAAAAGTTTCTAATGCCCATTATACCACTCGCCGCTCGCAAAAGTCAAACGAATCTTCACGCGGCGCGAAAAATACTTGCGCGATCGGCTTGTATTTCTCCCCCGATCCGTGTTATAATAGTTGCGTATGGATAAACGCAAAAACAAAAAACCTAAGCCGCCGGTCGGCAGCTACGTCTCGACGCTGACCGACGAGCAACTGCTGACGCTGCAAAAACGGCGCTCGCTGTGGCTGCTCGTCGGACACGCCCTGTTCGTCGTCAGCCTGTTCATTCCGCAGGTCTGTATGGACTTCCTCGTCCTGTATGTGTGGCTGGAAACGATCTATTTCGTCTTGATGTTCGCCCTAATCGTCGTACTCGTATGGGCGGGCGTCTTTAACTTCCGCGGCGGCAAGATCGGCCGCGCGGTCTCCGAAAAGGTCGTCCCCAAACGCGGACTGGACGGGCTTTTGACCTTTACCGTGTTCGAGTTGCAATTCGTTTTGGCGCTCATGTGGTATATCATGCAACTCGCTTTGATCATTTGGAAGTTCGACGTCGGCGGCCTGGTGATCACGCTGATCGCCGCATGTGTGACCGTTTCCGCCTTTTTGGTGCGGCTGACGACCGCGCGGGCGTTCCGCGGTCGCACGGTCTATACCCCGCCCGCAGCCCCCGAACTGCCGAACGTGCAACTGCCCGACGAGGCCGACGATTTCTACGCGGAAGCGTCCGAAGAAAACGCACAGGCCGAACGGCAGCAAAAACAAGACGAGCCGGAAACGGAGGCGGAGGCTTGAACGCGCTGCCGCCGTCGTTCGTCGGGGAAATGCGCGGCCTGTTGGGGACGGAAGCCGACGATCTGTTCGACGCGTTACACCGTCCCCCGGTGCGCGGCGTGCGCAGAAACGCGCTCAAAGTCTCGGCCGACGACTTTGCCGCGCTGTTCGGCCCGTTCCCGCGCATTCCCTATGCCGACGACGGATACTATGCCGACGGCGACGCATTCTGCGGCTACACGCCGGCGCACCACGCCGGACTTTTTTACATACAGGAGCCGGGCGCGCAGTTTCCCGTCCGTCTGTTAGGCGGCCGTCGATTCCGCCGCGCGCTCGACCTGTGCGCAGCCCCCGGCGGCAAAAGCGGACAACTGGCCTGCTTCTGCGACGAGCTGTACGCCAACGAGCCTGTGTATAAACGCGCGCATATCCTGTGCGGCAATCTCGAACGGTTGGGCGTGCGCAACGCCGTCGTCACCTGCAACCGTCCCGACGAGTACGCCGCGGCCGCGGCGGGCAGTTTCGATTTGGTGGTCGTCGACGCGCCGTGTTCGGGCGAGGGCATGTTCCGCAAAGAGCCGGCGGCCGTCGAGGCTTATTCGGCCGCACACGTGGCCGCCTGCGCCGTCCGCTCGTCGGCGATCCTACATAGCGCGGCGGCTTGCGTCGGCGAGGGCGGGTATTTGCTGTACTCGACTTGTACGTTCAACCGCAGCGAAAACGAAGGCGTTTTGCGCGCCTTTTTGCAAGCGCACCCCGATTTTTCCGCATTGCCTGTCCCGCCCGAACTGCGGCCGCATGTGTACTCTACCGACTTCGAAGGCGGGGCGCGGCTGCTGCCCCACCGTATCGACTGCGAGGGGCAGTTCGCTTGCCTATTGCAACGCGCGGACGGCGAGCGGCCGACGCTCAAAACGACGGCATTGCCCGCCGCGCGGGGCAAGGAATGGAAAGCGGTATTCTCGCAGGTCAGCGCCGACCCTCCCTGGATGCCGGCAAGCGAAATGCGCGGGAAAATCGTGCTTTCCCCGCGCATACCGGTAGGACTCAACGTGCTTGCCGCGGGAGTCGCGGTCGCTACCGTCGACAAGCTGCCCCGTCCCTGTCATGCTTTGGCGGCCGCGCTCCTAAAAGGGCATACGGCCCATGCCGTCGATTTTGCGCTCGATGCGCCCGAATTATACGCCTACTTAAAGGGCGAACAGCTGTCTGCCGATTTTACCGGTTGGGGCGTCGTGACCGCCGCCGGGTTTCCGCTCGGCCTCGTCAAGGCTTCGGGCGGCACGGCCAAAAACCATTACCCCAAAGGGCTGTACAACCGCATCGATCCCGCGCGCCGTTAGTGCGCGCTTTTTTCTTCCTTTTGCCGCAGATACTTTTCGCGCGTGGCAACGCCGCCGCGCAAGTGCCGCTCGCTCAAATTAAATTCGAGCACGCTTTTGACTTTCAGATACAGCGCGTGGTCGATGTCTTTGAGCCGTTCGGTGACGTCCTTATGTACCGTCGATTTGCTCGTCCCGAAGCGTTCTGCGCAGTCGCGCACGGTCGCCCGTGTTTCCAAGATGTATTCCGCGTTCATCAGAGCGCGTTTTATCATATAATCTCGCATGGTAGTATTTAACACCCCCGTTTTTTACCGAACGGATATTTTCCGCGCGGCCGAATGTTAAATTATATGTCGAAATATATGGTTTTATGAACGGTTTTGCGGCGCTTTTATGCCGACAGGAACGCCGAAAGAAAAAGACACATAGAATGTACCAGACCGAAAAATTTTACAAGTGAGGTATAGTACACTATGTTTCGATTCAATCCTTTATGGAGATGCTGCAACAGCTGTTGCCCCGACGACTGCATTCCGGAGCCGCCGTGTCCCGAGCCGCAGCCCTGTCCCCCGCCGCATCACCACTGCTGTGAAGTAGGTCCGACCGGACCGATGGGTCCGACCGGCCCGCAGGGCGTGCAAGGCATTCAGGGTGTTCCCGGCGCGACAGGCGCAACCGGTGCGACGGGCGCTACGGGCGCTACCGGTGCGACCGGCCCGATGGGGCCGATGGGTCCGCAAGGTTTCGCCGGTCCCGTAGGTCCGACAGGTCCGCAGGGTATTCAAGGCATTCAGGGCGCAACCGGCCCGACAGGCCCGCAAGGTATCGCAGGCCCCGCAGGCCCCACCGGTCCTGCCGGCGCTACCGGCGCCACGGGCGCGACGGGCGCGACGGGCGCAGTTGCTCGTTTGCTTTAAGGGACGGTTTTTACTCTTTTTTGTTGATATTCTTCTTTAAAGATTTTCGCCTTTTCGGAACTTATAGTGAATATCGATCTCGCGTTCTTCGTTGTCGGCAACCTTTTCCCCGATTGCTATGTAGTCGATCAGCTGTAAGCACATCTCGCGCGTAAGGCTGTCGCCTTTACCGTAGCTTTTCAGTCTGCGTATGTATTCCTCTGCGTCCGCATCGTCTTGATTCGATTCGGCAAGCCGTTTTTCGATTTCGGCGAGCATATTCTGTACCGCCTCTTTTTCGGCTTGGTACTTTTCGCAAAGGCTTATACAAACGCTTTCGGGCATCTTACCCAATACCCTTTCTTCAAACGCGGTTTGGATCAATTTGTCCAATTCGGCAAGTCTATTTTTGGTTGCTTTGAGTTGCTTTTCGTCGGAATAGCGGCTTTGCTCGGTATGCTTTGCACGCGCTCGCAAAAACCGTTCTTTTGCTTTCGCTTCGTCGATCTCCACGTCCTCTAATAAAGAATGTATATCGTCCAAAACCAATGCTTCCAGTAGCTGTTCCGTGATGTGATGCGACGTACAATACTTCTTTCCGAGATCGACATAGGTACGACATACAAAACAATTACGGACATCTTTGGCTGATTTGAATTTGAGTTTTTTGCCGCAATGCGGGCAAACGACCAATCCCGATAACGGATGCACTACGTTTGCTTTATCAGCCCGTCCGCACTTACCCTCATAAGTTGCCTGTACTTTATCCCAAATCTCTTTGCTTATGATCGGTTCGTGTGCGTTCTCATTTACTATCCACTCGTTTTGGGGTATCTGTACAACCTTATGGTTTTTATAGGAAACCCGCGTCGTCTTATGCTGTACCGTATGACCGAGATAAGTAGGATTTGAAAGTATCCATCGTATTGTTTCTGGATTCCAATACGGTTTACAAGGTCTGTTCCATTTACCGCCGTCGAGCTTGGTAAAGTACGTTGCCGGATTGGGTATTCCCTCGTCCGTTAAAATTCTCGCAATCGTCCGCGCCGAATGCCCCTGCAATCGCAAATCGTAAATGCGCTTTACGACGGTTGCCGCTTGTTCGTCAATGACCGCCGTGCGGCTCTCGTCGTCCCCCGCCTTATACCCGTATGGATAATTCCAATTCGTGTACTTGCCCGAACGCTGACTCGATTCCAATACCGCTCTTATCTTTTTGCTTGTATTCGCCGCGTGCCACTCGTTAAACACGTTCATGATCGGCATCATATCCATTGCGGTGCTTGTTCGATCTGCGGTATCTACGTTATCGTTGATTGCAATAAACCGTATTCCGTAAGCAGGAAATATGTAGTCTATATACTGTCCGACTTCGATATAGTTACGACCGAACCGCGATAAATCTTTTACGATAATCGTATCGATTCTACCCGACTTCGCATCATCTAACAATCGTTGCACGTCGGGGCGGTCGAAGTTCGTTCCCGAATATCCGTCGTCGGCGTACTCGTCCACCACTTGGAATCCGTGTTCTTCGGCGTATTGCCGAAGCAGTATGCCTTGATGCTCGATAGACATGGATTCGCCCGCTTTCTCGTCCTCTTTGGAAAGCCGTTTATAAAGACCTGTTTTATTCAGTTGTTTTTGCTTTGCCATGATTGCGCTGTATCCTTACAAGCCCATTTCCCGATCGGCACGACAGATCGCAAGTTCCGTCATAAGGGTCGTCAGATCTTTGTCGCCCGCAAAATGTCTTGTAATGATAAACCGCTTCCCGTTGATTTCGCATCTGCGTTGGGAAGTCGGAACATTTTCTTTTTGGGTTTTTATATCCGCTGTTCTTTTATCCGTTTCCATACCCTTTAAAAAGTTTTTAAGTCGCTTACTAAAACTTTCTATATGTATATGACCGAATATCCTGTCCGTATAACCCCGGCAAAAAAAATGTCCGTATTACTCGTACTTGTACTACGGACATGCAACATTTTATATATAAACGACAGCGAGCGCAAACTACGCCCGCCGTCACTCCGTTTTATTCGATTTCGTATGGTCTATCGACTATTCGTCAATTCCTTTCGGATATAGTCGGCGATCGCCGCCATAAACGTAAGCGCGGCCGGAACGAGTTGTTTGGGAAACTTCGGCAAAAACGCATCGCTTTCCAGCGTAATGTCTCCGTCATAGCCTATATCCTTCAACGCGGCAATGATCGGCGCATACTTGATATTACGGGTAAACGGCAAAGTGTGCGTATCGTGTATCAAATCGTTATCGTGCAAATGAATACCCTTGACCCGGCCGCCGAGCGCGCGTATCATTTTTTCGGCGGACGTATCAAGCCCCTTCATTTCCCCGTGTCCGACGTCCACAAGCGCACAGAAAACCGTTTCATCCAACAAATCGAGATGCGCGTTGAAGTTCGCGCCGTCCGAACAAGCCCCCGGCAGCGCATGTCCGTTTTCATTATCCCAGCCCCACATGTTTTCGAGCGCGATCCGAATGCCGAATTTCTTGGCATACGGTTCGAAACGTTTGTATAACTTTGCGTTTTCCTGTGGCATCGGACTGTTTCCCGGGTGTACTACGCTCAATTTCGCCCCGAGGATAGCCGATATTTCCAAAGCGCGCACGATCTCTGCGAACCGCGCTTTCGTTTTTTCTTCCGAATCGGAAAACACGAGCGGAAACGGCGCGTGCGTCTGGTTGCAAACGATGCCTATCGAATCGGCATATTTCCGCAACGCTTTTGCTTTCTCCGCATACTCGTTTTCGCCGATCCACGGACAGGACGACGCATTGAACATAGAAAAATCATAAGCGTCGAACCCCGCCTCTTTCAATGCGGACAGCCTTTCTTCGTATGACGCATAGAAACTTGCGAGCGAATCTGTTTCCGTCGAAATATACATGTTTTTTGTCTCCTATCTCTTGCGCATATTGATTGCTCCGCAACGTTGCGCGGGATCCGCCGCTAATATGCTGCTTTCTTCATCGGCTCGTTGTAAACGCGCACCTCGAATACCGTCGCATCGGGCGCACCGTATGTATTGTATAGCACAAGCGTCAATTTGTCAAACGTTGTTTTGTCGAAACCGATATACCGACTGCGTTGGATATTATTCCGTATTTCGATCTTCTTTTGCAAAACCGCACCGGCATACAGCTCGACGTCGAAGTCGCGCACCAACTCGACGGGAAAATCGCGTTGTAATGACCGTATCCGATCGGACTGCGTAATCGTCAGTTCGTACCGCAAATTGCTGTCGAACCGCACGATCACCTCGTTAGCCTCGACCGCCGTCGACCACGTGAGCGTCAATCGCTCGCCCGCAGCCGCGATCCCCTGCGACACGTATCGGTGGCAAGTATTGCCGACGTCTCGGCTACAACCGCTGATCACTTTTTGCGGCTCGCAATCGGGCCGATGGGAAGTCGCCGACACGCAAGCGTCGCGCGCCAAATCTTCGGTATCGGTATTGAATTTGCCGGGCAGATAGCAATCGTATTTCAACAGCGTCTGCTGCAATTCCTCGATATGTTCGCCCACCGCCCGCGCCGCACGCAACCCGTGCGACAATGCGACAGCCGCGGCCGTACCGACGGCCTGCCCGACCACCGCGCACGTCCCCATAACGCGCGTAGAGCCGAACGCGATATGCGACGCGCTGATGGCGCGACCGGCTAAAAACAGATTCTCGATGTTGCGCGAGTATAAGCATCGATACGGGATCCCGTACAAGTCTTTGGTCATGTAATACGTCGTAGGCATACGGTCAAGCGACAAAAATCCTTTGGGTACGTGTACGTCCATATCCCAACCGCCGTATGCCACAACGTCCGCAAACGCCCGACAGGACAAAACGTCCTGTTCCGTCAGCACGTAGTCGCCTGTCAACCGACGGCTTTCCCGCCGACCGGGGACGGCGCCCACCCAATCGAGCGCGTAATTTTCGGCACGGTGTCCCGGTTGATTTTTAACATGATCCCAAACGCCGTACAGAATGCGCAGCAGTTCGTCGCGGATCTTTTCGGCGTCGTCGATGACGTCCAAATCGCCGCTGACCTCTAACCACCAATATCCCGACGTGATCTCGGAATGCTCGCGGTTCTCTAAATCGGATTCGGTATAGGTATACGCCCAGTCCGGCTTGATAAACGGAACCGGTCGCCCCATATCCTTGGCGGAAAACATGATGGAACTGCCCATAAGCAGGCTGTCCGATTGCGCCGGCGCGTCCGGCTCGTCGAACACATTGCGGCCTTCCCTGCCGTACATATACTGTGCGCCTGCCGCGAACCCGACGAAGCCGTCGCCCGTCGCGTCGGCAAAAAATTCGGCAAGCAGGGTGTATTCGGTTTCCGTCGTCATCTGCACGGCGCGCACCGACCGAATACGTCCGTCCGCCGCGTCTACGTCCAATACCCGCGCATTGAGATACAGGTCGAGATTCTCTTCTTTCGACACGCAGTCCCAAAATACGGCGTCCTGCACCGAAAAAGAGTGTTGCGGGTTGAGATAGCGGTTTTTCAATAGAAGTTCTTCGATAATACCCGTTTCCCGCGCATTGTTCTGCGTGCCGTGTTTATCCGCGCCGCAGATATGCATACGTATTTCGCTGCTGGCATTGCCGCCCAATACCGGCCTATCTTGCACAAGCGCCGTTCTGACGCCCAAACGCGCCGCCGCGATCGCCGCGCACATGCCGGACATTCCGCCGCCGACAACGATAAAATCATACTTTTCCGTTGCTTGTTTCATGCTATTACTCCGTATATAATTTTCCGCTACCGCCGATTTGCTGTTTTTATGTCGAGAATATTTTACCGGACGTTTCGTCGATTTTCATCAAACCTCTTGACGAAACAGCCGTTTTGTTATATAATGTACTTATATGCGCCTATAAACTTAATTTTTCGGCAAAAGGGAGAAAATCATGCTGATGTATGAAATCGCAAACGACGCAGTGAACTATATCGACTATCTGATCAACACACTCAATTTGCAAATTTCACTGTGCAACATTTATCAATCGTTCTCCGCGTGTCTGCATCTGCTGCACCCGTATAACGCCCACGAGAACTCGTACTGCAAATGTATCAAAACCAATCGAAATGCGCTTTCCTATTGCGTCGCGTACCAAGATAAGACGATGGCCAAATGCCAAGAGGGCGAATTTTACGGACGTTGCTGGGCAGGCGTCGAAGAATTTGTATTTCCCATTACCGCCAACAACAAGGCGCTCGGATTCATCAGCGTATCGGGTTACCGCGACGAACATATCGATCGGGAGCAACTAGGCGCGATCGCGCAAAAATACAACTTGAACCCGGATATACTGCAAGCAAAGTTCGGCGCGCTTTCGACCGAAAAACCCAATGCCGCGCAGATACGCACGCTGGTAAACCCTTTGTGTCATATGCTGTCGCTCCTGTACTTGCAATCGAGCCAACCGAGCGCCAACAGCGATTCCGAACGCATCTACCAAGAAATCGTCAATTATCTGTTCGACCATTACAACCAGGACATTTCGCTAACGCAGATCGCCGAACACTGCGGCTATTCGGAATCGCACGTGCGACATCTCTTTAAGCAATACAGCCACTCGACGATCCATGCGTATTTGACGCTCTTACGCATCAAACGCGCCAAGAACCTTTTGGCGAATACCAAGATGTCCGTCATCGACATCGCGTATGAAGTCGGTTACAACGACTCCAACTACTTTACAACCACGTTCAAGAAGGAAACGGGACTGACGCCCAAAGCCTACCGGAAAGAGAATGAGAAGCAATTCGTCTACAGCCGTCTGAACTGGATGTGAGATCGCTCGCATGTACCGAATACAGTTTCCCCTTGCGGCTTCGGAAAACCGCAAGGGGACTGTTTTTCTTTACGCTGCTGCCGGATTCAATGTGATCGTAACACTGTCAATGTAGACTTTATAGAACGACTGATACGACGCGCCCGCAATTTGGATATACTCCAACACCTCGTCACCCGAAATACCTCTACCGGTGATCGTTGCTACAGGGGCGTCCTGGGTTTGCCATTCATTCTCTACACTGCTGCCGGTATTGATCCAAGCGATATGGTGCGGACCCGTGCCGTTTTGCGACGTGTTGTCGTTGAGGAAGATCTGTCCGATTCCGCTGGACGATGTTCCGCCGGCGTGTTTCTTTGCATCCGGAATAGCTTCCCATTCCTCGTCGGTCAAGTTGGCAAACTTCACATGGAAAGAAATACTCCTGATGTCGTTTACCTTATATTTTCCTCCCAACCCGGTCAGGTTGATACGCATTCTGCCGTAACCGATTGCGTCACTGCCGGGCAACATGTACCCTTGCATAGTACCGTCCGAAACCGAGCATTTGTGCTCAGAAGTATCCATAGACGCGTCAAGAGTTAACCCGTTCTCACCGAAGGACAACTTGATTTGCGGCAATTCCTTGAGCGTGAACGTAACCGTCTTTTCTTCGCTCTCGTTGCCGGCCGCATCCACGCCTTTCAATTTCAACGTATACGTACCGTCGAACGCACCGCTTGCGGGCGCCGTAAACTTTTTGCCCGTTACGGAAACAGCCGTACCGTCCTTTGTCAGCGAGACCACTTCCCAAGTCGCGTTCTCTTTGTCGTCGGTAACGGTAATGCCCTTAAGTTGGCTCATGTCGACGTTGCCGCCGGCAATCGCTTCCAACGTCTGCGTTTCGGTAGGCACGGTCACCGTCGGCGGCGTCGTGTCATTGGATTTGAACTTGATCGTTATGCTGTCTATAAAGAGGTTATAGAACGTATTCCATTGTCTGCCTACAAACTGGAAGTACTCCAATACCGTCGTAGCCGGAATATTCCTGTCGATGATTTGCGCTTGCCTATTGGCAACCGAGGTTTGCGATTCATAATCCTCTGCGCCGGTATTGATCCAACCGATGTGGTTCGTCTTATCCTTCAAATCGCCGTTTTGACTCGTGTAGTCGTTGAGGTAGATACCGCCGAGTCCGCCGGATTTTTTCGCGCCGGCTTCTTTCTCCGCGTCTTCAACGGCATCCCATTCAGCATCGGTCCATTTACTCATCGAAAACTTGAACGAAATACTCTCGATGTCGTCTACCGTCCAATAACCGCCGTACTCGCCCAAGTTGACCCTGAGCGCGCCGTAGCCCTCGTCGGGTTTGAACGTGACCGGGTAGAGATTGGCTTTCAAGCTGCCTTTTGCGGTACCGTCTTCTACGATTTTCACGTCGTGCGCCGTCTTTTGCTCGGCCGAAATCAGGTTCAAAATATCCGCGGCCGTGAGTTTGACCTCGCGCATATACGGTTGGACGTCGAACGTAACCGTTTTTTCTTGGCTTCTGTTACCGGCCGTATCCACACCTTGTAATTGCAAAGTGTACGTCGTTTTTACTGTCGGCGCCGCAAACTTCTTGTCCGCCGTTACGGCAACTTCCTCGTTGCCCTTTTTCAGCGAGACCACTTCCCAACCCGGTTGCATATCGATGTCGTCGGTGACGGTAACATGCAATCTGTTTAAGTCAACGAACCCGTCGTTTTGCGCGCCGATCTTCTGCGTGCCGTCCGGTACGGTCACCGTCGGCGCTACCTCGTCGTCATAAATGAGTTCGATATAGTCGATCAGAACTTTGCCGGTAGGATCTCCGTTGACGTTGGAAGAACAAATATGCAACTCTTTAAGCACTGCCGAAAGCGGTATCTTGCGATCGGTAAAGTTCTCCTTCTGCGTCGAATACATATACGGATCGCCGGTATTGTCGTGCTGTCTGTCGTATGTGATTTTCGTGTAATCGAACCAACCGATATGGCTTACATTGTCTTCGGGATTGTCGGGGTTTAGATTTTGCTCCGTGTAATCGTTCAAATACAGAACGTCGGTGCTCTTTTGCTTGATGACCCGATAATTGACCTTGATCGCTTTCAGGTCTCCGACGGTGCAAACGTCGCCCAAATCGATGGTGACCGCATTATCCAAGAACGAGCCGAAAACGACTTCGAGCGCGCGTCCGCCGGTCGCGTTGCTGTCGTCTACCAATCGGGCGCTCCCGAGGCCGGAAGCCGAAACCAACATGGTGCTGCTCGGCAATTCGAACTTCAGCTGCTCCTTATAGTACGCCTTTTTCTCCTTGGGAACATTTAAGTCGAATAGTTCAACATGCAATTTTCCCGAAACCTTATTCTCACTCTCGTTTTCCGCCGCATCGATACCGCGCACGGTCACCGTGTAGTCGCCCGCTTTCGCCGGTATAAATTTGTTGTCGGTGACGGACACGGTAGCGCCGCTCGGATCGGTGACGGAAATCACTTTATAGGTCGGCGCAGGATCGCTCGGATCGGTGACGGTCACCTGTAAAGAGGAAAGATCGAGCGCCGTATTGAGCGGCAGACAGACTTTTGCGTCTGCGACCTCGATGACCGTGGGGAGATCGATGTCTTTATTTTCGTCATAAGAGCGAACGCAAATGTTGTCTACATACAGCTTGCTGCCCCTTGCTGCCGTCGTCGAAACGTGAATGCCTTGCACTTTCGCGTCTGCGGTCACGTCACGCACTTGCTCGTAGGAAATGACGACCTTTTGCATGTCGCTTGCATACTTTGCCGGTTCCAAACCGACGACCGATTTGACCAAGTCTTTGGCATAGACAATGCCGACGTCCACCGTGACGAAAGCATCGGCGTCCAGACCGAGATCTATTTGCAAGAACTGACTTTCTTTCAACTCGACCGTTTCGTCGAACAGGTAGATAAAGCCGTCGCCCGAATTGTTGGATGTCACCGAGAGAACTTTCGTTTGATTGGTGCCGAAGCCATCGTTTTTGATCGCAAAGTTCGCGGTATTGTCCATCACCCAGTTGTCGCGCACGTTGGTGAGTCTTCCGTTCTCGAACGTGGCAATCGTGCCGTCCTGCTGCTCGCTCGGGTTTTCCTTATAGCGTACCGTGATTTCGTCCAAATAGAAGTCGCACGTATACTCGGTACCCGGCTTATAATCGGGGTACGCGCTTGCATCCCCTTTCAAATAGCAGTAGAAGTACATACCGGTCACTTTGCCGTCGCCGCAAATTCTGCGTAGCATTTCGTTGCTGAAAACGTACTCACGCCATTGGTCGGGCGTAAACAACAGCTGTTTGCCCGCGTCGTACCAGCGTTGGACTGCGCTATCGAAGCCGCTGCCGTCGAAGAATCCGAACACGACTGCCGAATGTTCCGAGGCCGCATACATATGGACCGCCAAGCTGTTCACTTGGTCCAAGTCGAGCGGTTCGGGGAACATATAGGTCAGGCCGCCGTAAAGCGCGGTGATTGTGCCGTGTAGCACGCCGCCCCTTGCGCCGTCATTCGGGGCGCCGGTATTCGCTTTGTTGGGGGCCGGAATTTTCGCATCGCCTTCGGGCAGCAATTCGAACTTTGTGCCGTCTACGCGTCCCATGGTCGTCGTCGGTTGCGAATAGAGGTTTTGATACAAGTTGACGCTGTACTTTTCCGAACTGAAGTCGGCAAGCACCGTCTTACCGGAGGATTTGTAACGAGGCGGAATATACGGCTCTCCGTCAAAGGTAATGGAGTCGATATACATCGTCACGCCGCCTACGTCGCGGTAGGAAATGACGAAGTCCTTGAAGTTGAGATTATAGCCGAACGAGATCGGACACACGGTCATCTCATGCCATTGTCCCGCTTTTAGGCCGAACATTTGCCCCACCGTACCCTTATCGGTCATTTCCGACGCACTTCTGTACAGTTTGACATAATCGGTGTCTTTATCCACAGCAAAGCGAATGATGATGTTGCGGCCTTGGCTGGCGAGCAAATCCTCGTGCAGTCTGAACTTGGTGTGTACGTCGCCGTACACTTTGTCGCTTGTTATTTTGAGTACGCCGTTGCCGTCCGTTTCTCCCGTGATAGCCGGGTAGCCGCTCGTCACAATTTGGCGCGTGATATTGTCCTCGGTGCGGACGTTCATTACCAAATCGAGATAGTCTTGTTTGTCAAACGAGTAAATGACGTGATCCGCTCTGTCGCTGTCGATGTACTTCTTCGAGCATTCGGTTGTCAGGACCTGCTCGGCAGAGACGCCGTTATTGTCACGAACGAACACTTTGGTAAGGTATTTACCGATCTTGGTTAAGGTGAACTTACCGTCCGTCACCGTGACGGCAGCGCCGTCCGGGTCGGTCACGGTATAGGAAATGCTCGTATCGTCGATTCCGGCCAAATCGCTGAACGTACAGGTCGGAAGCGGAACCGTTTCGCCTTCTACGCCGTACAAAGCATAGCTGACAACGTTGATGACCGGCGCGATTGTATCGCGGCAATTCACGTTGACGGTCAAGGTCTTATCATTCGCCGTATAGACGGCGCGATACGCGCCCACTGCGCGGAACGTGTACGAACCGTATGCCAACTTCAACTCGTTGTCCGCTGCGTCGTACAGCGCAAGCGTAGCCGTCACTTTTTCTCCGTTGACGGCCGCGTTCAGCGGGAATGCGTACACCGTGCCGTACTCGACGTCGATCGCGCTGTGATCTTTGTCAAACGCCAGTTCGCCGTCCGCGTTATAAATGCACAGGCCGTCCGCAGGTTTCTTCTTACAGGCGACAATGGTGACGCTCAGCGTCAGCACGATCGCCAAAATCAATATCGATAAAAATCTCTTTTTATTTTTCATCTTTTTTCTCCCTCGCCGTTATGCCAAAGGTATGACGAACAGGCCTTGACCGGGCGCGATGTCCGCTTCCAATACCCCGTTTGTCAGGTCGACCGTGCGCACTTCGCCGCGGTCGAGCAACATGGCGCGGGTCGCATTGTTAAATTCGGCGCGTACACGGTCGGTCTTGCGGTCGAGACTGTACGACTGGTTGGTGATCATATAGCCGTCGCGTCCCTCGCCGTCTTTCATGATGCCGACCAACGTGTCTTGCGTAGCGGTCAAGCCTTTGAGTCCGGCATAGGACGATAGCGTGTCGCCGGTCTTGAATCCTGCGTTGGCGCGCTCGACCGTCGACTGATTCTCGCTGCCCTCGAAGAACATAATGCCCTGCCAATCGTCGGCAAATTGCAAATAGATATGGTCGATCTTCTTGACTTCTTCAAGCGCTTGCTGTGTATACCACATCAGCTCGGTATCGCCGTAGTACGTTCTCAGACAAATGTCGGTCGCATCGAACGCATTCCAGTATCCCGAATACTTATAGCCGACAAAGCCGTTGATTCCGAAGGACATTGCCGTATACAGCTGGTAGGTCATCTCCTGTGCGCTGATCGTCTCGCGGTAGACGGGATCCCATTCCATTTGCAAATAGAACATGCGTTTGCCCACTTCATACTCGTCCGACGCCTGACGCTGTGTCACCAGTTTTTTAAGATACAGCCCCTGCCGCGGCGCAGGCCGCCCCGATTCCACTCTGTACGGATACACGTCCTGCGCCAGCACGCGATCCTTAGCGTCCAATTTACTCAGCACCGCTTCACAGTACGCTTCCAAAGAACCGTATCCGAAATCGCCGTCCTCCAAACCGATGGCAAGCACCGTTTCGCATAAAGCGTCCGCATGTTTATCGAGAATATAGTTCGTTTCGTTGAGAATGTAGTCGTAAATCGTATTGTGTTCGAGACCGCCGGTCTTATGCGAGGCGGGCACCTGCGGCGTGTCCTTAGGCGAAGCGTCGCCGAGCGGCTCGTCGCAAACGTTCACGCCGTATACGTTGCCGTATTGCCACAAATCGTTTGTCTCGCTTTGCATACGCAAAGAGCTGGGCGAAGTGCGGTTGCCGCCGATATTGATGACGACCGCCAAATCGTGTTTGGTCGCTTGCCGTATGACGTACTCGATCCCGCTCGAGTTGTAGTCGAACGCATTGCCGACGTACATCACGTTGAAGCCGCAACCTTTGTATTTTTCGATCTGCGTGTCGGTCGGCTTCGGCTCGCACCACGCGCCCAAATACAGTTCCGTGTTAAAGAGATTTTCTTTAACAGTACCCCCCCCCGTCGACTCCGGGTACACCGGATCGCCGGTTGCCGCCACGACGGGTGTCGCAAACAGACAGCTGACCGCCACGGCTGCGGCCGCCAACGCGACGGCCAACCGTTTTCTTACTCTTTTCATCTTCCTTCCTCCCAAAATTTATACTTCAGACGCAAGGCCTGCGTTCTGCAAAATAATATCCCAATCTTCTTTGAAACGCACGATCTCGGCGTCGAAAAATTCTTGTGCCGTCTTTACCGTCATCCCCTGCGCGATGGACGTGTGTTTGGGCAAAAAGTACCCGCTCTGCCAGATTGCGCCGTACTTGGTGATGACCTTATCGGGCGCCGCAATCAATTCGTTAATCACATCTTGCATAAACGGAACGTTAAACTTCACTTTGTCGTAATTCTCCGGTCCGATAAAAGGCGAAAGCCCGTATGTCGATTTCGAGAACTGGTCAATGCCCATATCGGACGCCATAAAGACCAAAAATTCTTTTGCAAGTTCTTTTTTGGTCGAGTTGGACGGAATAAACGCTTGGGCTTGGCATTTACTTCCGATCAGACGCCGCGCACTGCGAATGCGCGCAATATCGTCTGCCGAAACGGGGCTGCCCTTATACGCAGGCGCCGTACCCGTTTCGCCGCCGTCTATATAGTCGATAATCTCGCGTAGCACTGCGTCGTATTCGTTCTTCTTCGCCGCAGACAGCTTGGAAAACGCCGTGTCCCCTTCTCCGTAGAATTCCAAAGTTTCTACGATGTCGGACAGAATGGGACTGCGCATAAACCCGACTTCGGCTTGCGTTTCATCCAGATAGTCCTTGGTTTCGCTGTACGTCCAATCGCCGTTGGGCATAAAGACGCACAGTTTGGTGTCGCCGGCATACGGCAGGCCCGCCCAAGCCGACTGCGCATAGATATGCGACATATTTTGGCTATACTGGTGCGAATACTTCTTGATGACCTGCTCCCAAAAGCCCAATGCACGCAAATAGCCGATATTCTGCTCGATACACTGCGCATTGTCCGACAGTTTCCATTCCTCGCCCGTCCGATAATACCCTTGACGGTACATTTCATCATCTTCCAAACCGTTGTACTGCGCGGCAAACACCTCGGTTCCCGGATATTCGCTGTTCCATACGAAACCGTACCCGCCGGCGTCCTTGACGCGCTCGCACATATTCAACATCTCGTTGCTCGTTTTGGGCAACTCCCAGTTCCCCGCGCCGAACAACGTATTCAGCGTCGTTTTGTTATATACGTAGCCGCTGTTTTCGTTCAACCAAGGTACCGAGTAATAATGTCCGTCCGCTTGCACATAGGAATCGATAAGCGTTTGATTCATCTTTTCGCCCATGGTTTTTTCTTCCCCGTCCGGTATCGAAGCAACCACGTCGTCCAATTGCGTCATGATGCCCGTCCGCCATTTTTTCCACATTACGGAGTCGTTGAACATACAGATATCGCCGACGTTGCTGCCGGCATCCAACTGCGAGATGAACGAACTCGCCACGACAGTCGACTCGACCGTTACCGATTTGCCGGGATGCGTGGTCATGAACGCCTCGGCAATGTCGTATGCAAACTCTACGCCGAACCCCAAGTTGGATACGATAATCTTGATCGAATCGGGTGACTTCGGATCGTATTTCGGCTGTTCGCGCCCTGTCGGCGCACATGCGGCAAGCGGCGCGGCCATCGCAAACGCCAACAGCGCGCAAACCATTTTACGGAATATTCCTTTCATAGATACCTCCTATAAAAATTTCTGAAATTTTGACCTTTTAACTTTTGATCCCGCCGCCATACGACAGTTGCATGAATTTGTCGTTGAAGATGGCAAACAGCGCAACCGGCACGAGCAGTACCATCAAAGAACCGGCAAACAGTACGGGGATGTTCAGCAAAACTTCGGATTCCTTTTGATAGATATACAGGCCGGTCGTAATGGGCGTGAAAGACGGCAGATACATCAACGGCGTCATGTAGTCGTTCCAGGCGGAAATGAAAGCCATAACCCACAGTGCGGACAGCACGCCGATGATCTGCGGCATCATAATTTGCCAGAACACGCGGAAGTGTCCCGCTCCCTCGATGAACGCCGCTTCCATATACGTTTTGGATTGGCCTTTGAATGCGGCGATCAAAAACATGCTGCCGCCTAAGCCCGTAATGTTGCGTAAAAGAATCAGCGGAGTGTTGTACATGCCGAGTTTGAAATACAATTTGTACACGGCGGCGCTGTTCCCCATGACCGGCAGCGTCATCATGACGATCATGATTCCCCAAATGACATCGCGGCCGGGAAACTTGTACTTGGCCATGATATACGACGCCATGGCCGCAGTCAGCAGATTGATAGTCGGCGGCAACATCGACAGCCACACACTGTTCAGCAGCATGACCCATACGCTTTTGCCGCCCGCCTGCAACTCGGTAAACGCCTGTATGTAGTTGGAAAATTTCCAGTCCTTCGGCAATGCGATTGCGTCGCGGATATATTCGACGCGGCCTTTGAGCGACGTCAAGAACGCCCAAACGATTGCGCCGAGCAACGTGCTGATGTACAGCACGAGCACGATAAACATAACGATTTTCAAGGGCGTCCATTTCTTTTCGACGCTGCCCGATTTGATTTTCTTGAATCGCGGTGCTAAATTCGTTTGCATATTGCCCTCCCCTAAAATTCTACGTCGGCATACACTTTGTCGAGCAGTTTGCGCGCTATGATGGCTATCGGCGCCAGGAAAGCCGTCAGGATCAGTCCGACGGCAGACGGGTACTCGAAACTGTGACTGACGATAACCTGGTCGTAATACCAGTATCCGATCGTGTACGTGTCGGCACCGCCGCCGGTCAACAAGAGGATCGGACCGTCGGCCGCTAAAAATCCGGTGATTTTCTGCAACAGCAGGATATGCACGGTCGGCCAAATCATCGGAATGATGATCTTCCAAAACTCCGTCCAAGCGCCGATACCGTCGAGCTTGGCAGACTCGACAATCTCTTCGGGAATGCGGCTCATGGCGGCCGTCAGCAAGATATATCCCCCGCAAAATCCGACCCAGGTATTGTACGCCCACACCGTCCATTTGGCCCAATGGTCGTCATGCAACAGCACGGTAACGGCTTTCCCGGTCAACTTCTGCGAAATCGAACTGATCAGTCCGTGGACTTCTACGATGTTCTTGAAAATGGTGACCATAACAACGGTCGAAAGTATCGACGGCAGATACAGCAACACTTTGAATACCTTTTCGCCGTGTATCTTTTTGTACAGCACGTAACTGACGAGGAACGCCATCGGCATTACGACGATGTTGCCGGCCACAAACAAGAACAGTGTGTTTTTAAGCGCCGCCTTGAACTGCTTGACCGCATATCCTTTATACGTCATTTCCTGCCAAAATCGGCGGAAGTTGTCGAGCGACCAAACGTAAATTTCTTCATTGTTTTCCCCATAGCCGACAAACTTTTGAAAGGCCATAGCGAACGAACTGAAATTGACGTACACGTAAAACACGGCCCAACTTATAATCGAAAGCGACAGCATAAGCACGATAAACAGGTACTTATGTCGTCGCAACGGCTTGGGAAAATCGTCATACCGATCCATAAACCGTTTTTTGGTTGTCCGCAGATTACTTTCCATAGCATATCCTCCCTTGTTTCAAAATTCCGCTCAAAGATCCAACGAGTCGCCGGCGATACTGCCGGTATAGTTCCACTCAGACGGCGGTAGCGAGAAGTCGTCATACATGCGCGTCGTGGCATTCATACCGATATAAATCGTATACTTCATACAGTATTTGCGCATACGCGAGCACAGGTCGCGGTTGCGGGCGATAACGGCGGCTTTCTCGTCTTGCGTTCCGGTTTCCAGTATTCTTTCCATGGTATGGAACAATTCGTACCACAGTAGCGACGTGCGGGCGCATTCGATCCGTTCCCGTTGCGCGTCGTCGGCATAGGAAACCGCCAAATCGAACTGTTCGTTGCCCCATTTGCAAAATGCGGCCAGCTTTTCCGGCGCAATCAACTCGGCAAAGACGTAGGCGCCGTCTCGCTTTTCGTATTGCAAAGTTTCGTCCGCCATGGCGCCTAAAAAGCCGGTCATATGCTTATCTTTCGCTTCGGCGTTCCAGCGGTCGAGAAAGTCGCGCAGATGCCGCCACCCTGTTCCGTAGTATCCCGCCAAAAACTCGTTCACATGCCGATCGAACTCCGTTTGCTCCATGTACGGATCCCACATCAGTTTGCCGAACAGATATGCGCGCAATTCCTCGAACGTCGGTTGATTGAGCGTAAATATACTCATTTCCGAATAAATGCCTTTGACGTTGCACGCCGCGTACGCCTGCGCCGTTTCCCGCCAGGTATCCAGATCGGGCAACAACAGCATTGCATATTTCAGACAGCCGCGGTAGTCGTAGATAAACACGTTGTCGCATATTTCGGACAGCGTTTTGAGATTTGCGTAAATTTTGCGATTGATCGCGCAGTGCGGGTCGTTGAGCGCGTGGCACCGGCACTGCTTGGTCGGGCAAAACTGCACCGCCACGTTTTTGCGCGCTTTCACCGACGTGTTGACGTCGTCGGTGCCCCAGTATGCGAACGTATGGACCAGTACGTCGGGAAAATCCTTTTCCAACCGCGCGGCGATCTTATTGACAAACCGCAGCAGCGTACCGAACTTGCCGTACTTTTCATACGATCGGCGGCACTTTTCACACGCGCAAAATTCGGTGTTGTCATTCTGCGATACCGACACAAGCCGCGCATCCGGCATGAGCGCCAAAAGTCGCCTAAGCTCGGTTTCAATGGGTTCGACCAGCTCATCGTTGGTCATGCACAGCTGCGTTTCGCGGTCGACGACGCGCGCGCCGTCGCGCATCGAAAAGTATTCCGGATGCGTTTCCCCGTAGGTCGCTACCGGGATCAGTTTCCCGAAAGTATGCCCGCCGTCGTCGGCGTACCGCAATCCGCCGCCCAGCTCCGAACCGAAGATGCGCAGTCCCCAGGACTGGGCGTTGATCTTCTGTTTTGCGCACCAATCCGGTTGGTTATAGACATAGGTATAGGCGTCCCGATAGCCGATCGGAGAATGTTCTTCCAAACAAAAATTCGACGGCACGTCGGTAGGCGCCGTCACGGCCGTTTCCACCCCTTCGGCAAATGCGCCGAATTCCAGACCGCGATACGCCGCCGGCGGCGCAAAAAATCGAACGCCCAAAAAGCGCTCGATAAAGGCATACACGGCGTACAGCACGCTACGCCCGTTTCCTCCTTCCATATACAGGTCGCCGTCTGCGTACCGGATACGAAACCCGTCGTTCGCGCCGTCTGCGGCGGTCAATACAATGGCATGTTCGGTCGGGCTTGCCGCTGTTGCTATAGGCAAAGTCACGCCCGCATATTTCTTGATATATCGGCACAATTCGGTTGCGGCATACAATATCGCTTCGCCGCAACGCGAATCGATACGCACCGTATATGTCTGTAAATTTTGGTTGCCGATCCTCATATTTCCCGCCCCAAATACGAAATCACAACTTCATTATATATGACATGTTCTATATTTTCCTTAAACATACGTGGTGAAAACTATAAAAAGCGGCAAACTATTTGCGAATTTCTACGGCCTTATATCGGCCGCGCAACAACAAAAAAGTCTGTCTCGCAGGACGCGAAACAGACTTTTGATCTTCCGTTTTTTACAATGGTCGGACGGAAAACGTTTTTACACTTTTTCGGGCGCGCGTTTTACGCAGGGATCCATTTGATTTCGTAGGGAACGAGAGACAGCTTTTGTGCCGAGCCGTTTATGTCGTAGAAGTCCGTCGTCTGCTTTTCGGCGGTATTGTTGATAACCGCATATCTGTCGCCGTAATAATGCGCTTCGGTAAGCGGATTGACGCAGTACGATTTGTTGTCCATATCTTCCTTGCCGGCAGTCCAAAGTATTGCCCGATAGAGCAGTTTGGCGTTCTGCGCGCCATACGGAAGCCCGGTAATGTAAAAACTTCTGCCCTTGCCGTAATCGTTTGTAGCCATCTTGACTTCGCCGACGTTTACCTTGCGGGTAAATCTGTCGGAGAAAGCAATATCCAAGATATTCGTTCCGCGCAACGCGTAAATATTCTTTTTATCCTCGCCGTAATCGATCGGGCTTTCTATGCCGCGGGTTATGAAATGTCCGTCCTGCTTTTGTATGTTGTACTTGTCCTCGCCGAGTGAAATGCCGCACTCTTTGTCCACGCCCAATACGTCGGACAGCTGAAAGAACTTTCCTTCCCGTTGCAGCGCAGTCGGCTCGCCCACGCCGATGAATCCGCCGCCGTTATATACGAATTTGCGGACTTCGGTCAGCACTTTTTCATCCGCCCAATATTCGCCGCCGCTCCAAGCCGTGCCTGCGTCGCCGGCGTTTATCACCGTGTCGAACTCGCCGAGTCTACCCGCCTTCACGTCGTCGAAGTTTATGAATTGCACTTCCACCGGCAGTCCCGACAACGCCTCGTATATGCCTTGATAGGAGTAGCTCGGCTGATACCACAGTTCGTGCGCCGTCATATTGCACATCCAACTGCGCTTTTTACCCCAAGCGTTCAAAACGGCTACTTTGGCGAAGTTTTTGGGCGTCTGTGCCTTTACGGTGTCGTAAATGTATCGAAATTCGTCGCATATCTCCGAAACACGCTTGATAAATTTGGGGAATTTCGCGGCAAGCTCCAAATATCCGCCGAACCCTATTCTGTCGAGCGGGTTACGCATCATGGCGCGGCGCGCCGTGATCCAATTATTACACAGCTCGCGGGTGGCGTTTTCTTCGTTGCCCTCGAAAAAAGTATCCGGGAAGAAATACGGCAAAAATCTGCCTTCTTTGTAGCGCACGCCTTCCACATCGGACAGCATACGCACGGTCACGCCGCCGCCCACAGATCCCACGAGCGCGTCAAGCCCGAGTTCGGCATACCGTTCGCCGAATATCTCCGCACCGATCCAACAGTCGCCGAGGAACATCATCGCCTCTTTGTTTTTTTCGTGCGTGATCTTGACCAGGTCTTTGACCGTTTCGATCACGAAATTTTCGACGAACGCCATCCAATCTTTATACTGCTTGGTGGGGAGACGGTGCGTTTGGTTGTAGTATCCTTGATCGACCAAATATTCGGCGCGCATTTTGTAGCCGTATTGCTTCTCGAAATCGTCGAGCATACGCGGGCTGACCGCCATATTGTAGCCGAACCAATCGACGTTGCGCTCTTTGCCCTTTTCGTTAAAGACGAGCGAGAACATATACAAAAACGTCGTAAACCGCACCACGTTACATTCCGGGTTCTCATCGCACCAACGCCGCAAATTCTCGCGTATGAATTTTTTGGTCTTGGGATAGTACGGGTCGTACATCACGTGATGCGGCTCGTCCCAATCATTCGTTATGTAGTTGTACATATGCACCGGATGCCACAACGAAATGCCCAAAAACGCCACCGTGTATTGATGAAACGGCGTTGCGCCCTGTATCACAACGTCGCCGTTCGCCTCGTCCGCGACCCAATCGGTATGCACTTGGCCGGTCGTGCGGTCGATCACCTCGATATGCTTGACCGCCGCCGGCGAAAAGTCCGGTTTGAGCTGCTCGTCGTAAAAGGTGTCCATCAAATGCACGCGCACCGTTTTTTCGGTCGCCGTCACAAACGGGGTCATAAGAAACATATGCTGCCACTCGTCGGGATTGTTTTTCGCCCATTCGTGATTGCCGCGGTCTACAAAATATACGTTATACACCTTGTCCGCGATGTCTCTCGGATTTTTAGGGAGTTTCACCCCGTCGCAATCGCGCACGGCGTCCGCGCCCCAAAGTTCCGCTATCTTTTTTGTCCCTTCCACATAATTTTCGTCGGTGGGAATTGTGATTCTGCCTTTACGCATTGCAATTAGCCTCTCTTACTTTTATATTTCGGTTTGCAAGCGGCCGCACACCGCTTGCAAACCGAGCCTGCCCCAATTATACATACAATTTTCTCCTTTGTCAAGTTCCATACAAAAAGATGCTGTATTCTTTGCGGTCAAGTCGAATGCTGTCCGTATATCCCCCCCCCGCAGCCACGGTTTATTGTCTTGATCGTTCAATCTCCCCAACAAACGTCGATATAGAAAAACTCGCAAGATCGTTTACTGTATCTTGTGGGGTTTTGCTTTATTATTACCATAACGGAACGCTTTGCTTCGGTTTTCGACCTTTCCCTTATGACGCCTGTTCCGTAGGCCCCACCGGCCCTGCCGGCGCGACGGGTGCGACAGGTGCTACGGGCGCGACGGGTGCGCAAGGTCCGCAGGGTGAAGTCGGTCCGACCGGCCCCACCGGCCCTGCCGGCGCTACGGGCGCTACCGGTGCTACAGGCGCGACGGGCGCGCAAGGTCCGCAGGGTGAAGTCGGTCCGACCGGCCCCGCAGGTCCTGCCGGCGCGACGGGTGCTACCGGTGCCACGGGCGCAGCCGGCCCTGTCGGTCCTACGGGTCCGACCGGACCGCAAGGCGTAGCGGGTCCCGCAGGTCCGACCGGACCGACAGGCCCTGCCGGTACGATCACCCCGGCGGCGGCCGTCCCCGATGTGGAAGGTACGCCGACCCCCGACGAAGTGGGCGCGACCTTAAACCAACTGTTGGCGTCGCTGCGCGCGGCCGGATTCTTGCAACCGAGTACGGTCGTCACCACCGAACACGATACGGAAGTCGAGCTTAATCGCGAATAAGAGTAGAAAACGGCCACCCGTTTGTGTCTAACCAAAACCCCCGCCTGTCTCGAAAGAGGCAAGCGGGGGTTTCTCTGTTTACAATGTAATGCACATGGGCAGACACGGCAGCCCGTCGTCGGCTAGGTCGGTCTCGGATCGTCCTTCATGCGGCAGCGACATGCCCGACCCGCGCGGCAACGACGATATAGATAGCCGCCGCGCCAAGACGCCCCCAAAAACAAACCCAACTTTTCCATAATGCACTTTCCTACTGATTTTTACAGTCCCAAACGACCGTTATCGATGTGACCGCATTCTCATAGCGCGCCCAATCGCGATCCCAGCCGTCCGGTTTCTTTGCCGCCTCGCAATAGACGGCATTCTCCCGACTGAAGTAGCGGAACGCATAGGCCTCGATCGTCGTCACGTTTAGCGGGATGATCAAATTCTTCAATTTGGTGCAGTTTCCGAACGCCTCTGTTCGAATGACGGTAACACCCGCGCCGATCGTCAAACTTTCCAGTCGATCGCAATAAAAGAAAGCGGACGCCCCGATCTCCGTGACCGAATCGGGAATGGTCAGGCTTACGAGCCGACGGCAGTACACGAATGCCTGCTCTCCGATCACCGTTACGCTGCCGTCATCGGGGATGATGCTGCTTTTACAACCCGCGACCAGTGTCTTGCTTTTCGAATCGATAATGCAATTCCCCGCGCTGTGGAAGGTCTCGTTATCATTTGCGACCGTCAACTTTTCGAGCAAATTGCAACTGCGGAAAGCACCGGATCCGATTTCTTCGATATTTTTGCCGATCACGATTTCCGTCGTGTAAACGCACGATTCGAACGCCCGTTCCGCGATAGCCGTAACCGGATGCGATCCGCCGGGATCGGAAACTTCGGCGGCGATCGTTTTCTTCGCCCCTATACGCGGCTGCCGCACGACCGTGGCTTTGCCTCTTTTCACGGCATAGCGTACGCCGTCGGCAAATACGTATCTGTTTCCGTCGTCTGCCGTATCGGTATGTTTGCAATCCCACACGACCGGACAGTTGTCGCTATTCCACTTTTTCGACCAATTATCAGGTTGGTCGCTGTCCTCGCAGTATACTGTCAATGCAGTACAGTCGCTTGTAATATTGCCCGCAACATAGAGTAACATATCGGTAGACGGGATAGTAACGGCAACAAGCGAAACACATCCGGCAAATGCCTTCTCCCCGATCTCGTTGCAAGTATACGGACTGCCGTTGATGACGACCTTGCTCGGAAGCACGATTTCCCCGTACAGGTTTTCCGGCTGCCGTATGACCGTCGCCTCGCCCTCTTTGGCCTTATATCTCACGCCGTCTATGACCCCGTATTTATATCCATTATAATCTTCGTCGTTGTTATGGTAATCAAAGATAACCGGCGTATCTATGTTGCGCCAAAGCCGAGACAACTCCGATTCGTCCCACCCGTCCGGACGGCGTTTGACCTCGCAGTAAATCGTCAGCGCGTTGCAGTCTCTGAACGCGGCCGTTTTGATCGTCTCGACGCTTGCCGCGATATGTACTTCGGTCATGCTCGCACAGCCTTGAAACGCGCCCTCTTCGATTTCCTCGATCCCGTTCGGTATCACGACGCTGTCGATTTGGATCCGTTTGTTTAAAAACGCTTGTTTGCCGATCTTCGTGACCGGTTTTCCCTCGTGTTCGGTCGGAATGACCAGATTTTTATCGGTCGCCTCGCCCAACCCCGTCACCGTATAGCCGGCGCTGTCCTCGTTCAGTGCGTACGCAAGCCCCGCCGTCGGCGTGTTCGGTACGACCGGTGCGACCGGATCGCCGCCGCCCGGGGTGTCCTTTTCGCCGCAAGCCGCCAGGCACGCACAGCCGAGCGCGCACACAATAGCCAACAATACGATCGTCTTTAACTTTTTCATATACTTGCCTCCTATCAATATAGCATTATAACAAACCGTGCGCCAAAAAAGCGCCAAAATGAACGGTTTCGGAAAAAAATTTTGTAAACTTTCTTTTTTGAAAACCGCTTGCATCGGGGCGTAAAAATGTGCTACAATATTCGGTGATGAAACGCGCCGCACAAACAAGCCGAAACAAAACGACGATCGCCGCCTTTGCGGCCTTGGTCGCTTTCTACTGTATCGGTCTTGTCGTGCTGTTTTCGATCGACGCCGCATTCCCCGCGCTGATCGACGCGCCGCCGATCGAAGGGGGCGTTGCCGATTTTCAAGCCGTCGACCGCGACGGCCGCCTGACGGCGATCACGCTTTCGGGCGAGTGGGAATTTTTCTACAACCGCCATATCGTGACCGACAACGACACGGGCGCGCCCGACGGCCTGATGGCGCTGCCCGGCAAGTGGACGGGCAAAACGTTCGGCGACAAAAAGCTGCCGCGGTCGGGCTATGCGTCCTATCGGGCGACGGTAAAACATATCAAAGTCGGCGAGATCGTCACCTGTTTTGCCGACAATTCGACGGTCGCGCTACGCATTTTCGTCAACGGCAAGCTGTGTTCGACAAGCGGTCGCGTCGGAAAAACGGCCGCCGGATCGGTGTCGGGTCCGGCCGAGCGCGTCGACTTTTGTATCGCGGACGGCGGCGATATAACCGTCGTCATCGAGACCGGATACACGCGCGCGGGCGGGCTGACCCACGCCCCGTGCTTAAGCCCGGCTATGCGTCCCGGCGCGTACTGGATCTTTTTGGAGCGCATGACCGTTATCGCGTTCGGCCTGACGCTCGGGCTGTTTCTGACGTCGGTCGCCGTCACGCTGGCGTTTCGCAAATACGACCGCGACGGCTCGCCGCCGATATTGATCGGCATGTTGTGCCTGCACTTCTTTTTCAGCAAGGACGTCACCAAAGCGCTCGGGCTGTACGGCTACGGCGCGGTGTGGCTGCCGGCGCTGCTGACCGGGGCGCTGACCGTCGCCGTCTATACCTTCCGCCTTTTACGCTACGGCGGCGGGAGCAAGACGCCGTTTTCGATCGCGCTCGGCGCGATCTGGACGGCGGCAAGCGTCGCGTATGCCGTTCTGTACGGCACAGCGTACACCGTCATTCCCCTATTCGTATTTCTGTTTTCTTCGCTTGCGACTCTGTACCCGCTGTTGAAGTCCAACCTGCGGCCGACAATCAAAGCCGTGTATGCGTGCGTCTATCTGCTGACGGTGTGCATTCTGACGTTCGAGGCCGTCGACGGCGCGGGGCTGCTCTCGTTCGGCACGGAATACATGTTCGCCTTCCTGCTCCCCATTCCGATCGCCGCGCAAGTGCTGTTGACCGTTTTACAGCTCAACGAAAAACGTCGCAAGTTGCTGCGTATGCAGGTACTCGAGGCCGAACTGGAATCGACACGGCAGCGCGCGCTGCTATCGCAGATCAAGCCGCACTTTGTGTTCAACTCGCTGACCGCCATGCAAGCCCTGTATCACAAGGACGTGCGCGAGGGCGACGCCGCGCTCGAAAACTTTGCACATGTGTTGCGGTCGAGTATCGACGCGGTCGAGGGCGCAGAAACGATCCCGTTCGACGACGAAGTACAAAATGTGTTGCGCTATTTCGAGTTGCAAAATCTGCGCACCGACGGCGCGCTGACGCTGCTGCTCGATCTCGAAGAAACGGCGTTCGAGGTACCCGTGCTGTCGCTACAGCCGTTTGTCGAAAACGCCGTCAAATATGCCGGCACCGAACGGATCGCGGGCGGCTGTATCACGCTGTCGAGTTCGCGCACGGAAAGCGGTATTCTCGTCAAGATCACCGACAACGGCGTAGGGTTCGACACGAGCGTTCCGCCGCACGGCGTCGGTATGCGCAACGCCCGCGAACGGCTTGCCCGCGTATCAAATGCGACGGTGCAAATCGACAGCACCCCGAACGCCGGCACGCAAATCAGCATCGCATTCCCCGCGACCGCGCAATGACGTTCTAAAGTTGAGCGCTCGCACATAGCCGCAACAAAATTTCTTTTCTATGGGAGACCGCATGAAAATTATCGTAGTAGACGACGAGGCCGCCGCGCTCGAAACTTTTTTACCGATCGTCACCGACGCCGATTTCACTTGCAAACTGTTCCGCGATGACCCTATGGCTGCGCTCGACACGGTGCGGACGGAAAAAATCGACGCGGCCGTACTCGACATTCGTATGCCGAAAATCGACGGCGTAACGCTGGCCGAACAAATGCTCGCCGCCGATCCCGCGCTCAACATTATATTACTGTCCGCCTATCCGCAAAACGAAACCGAACTGCGGGCGCAGTTGGGCGACCGTTTGGCTGGCTTTTTGTACAAGCCGTATGACGCCGCGCAGGTCAATGCAATTCTGTCCGCGCTCACCCCGGCACCCGACGTGCGCATCCGCACGTTTCGCGCGTTCGACGTATTTATCAACGGCCTGGCCGTGCGTTTCGACAGCTCCAAAGCCAAAGAGCTTTTGGCGCTTTTGACCGACGCGAACGGCTCGTTTGTCGCTATGGACGAGGCTATCGACAAATTATGGCCGAATAAAGACGCCGAACACGGCAAACGACTGTACCGCGACGCCGTGTCCCGCCTCAAACTGACGCTCAAACAAAACGGCCTCGAACGCCTGGTGCGTTTCGAGCGCGCGCAAGCGGCCATCGACGCGCGCCACTGCTCGTGCGACTTATGGACGCTACTCGAACAGGGCGGCACGTTCCACGAAAGCTATCTGCCGCAATACGACTGGGCACTCGAAACCGACGCCGCTCTCCACGCCCGATTCGGTGGCAGTCAGGGAATAGCATTCCCCGCAATGTCCTAAAATCCGGGGACATGAAAAACCCACTACGCTACACAGCGGTTGCAAAAACTTTGTGCCTTAACGCTCGCTTTCGTCCGGCTTATAATCGGCAATGCAAAGTATATCGTTCGCATCGACGTCGAGTATAGCGCACAAGTTTGCGAACGTATCGAGCGCGGGCATCGATCGCCCGGACAAATACTGTCCTATTGCGGAACGATGCACGTATAGACGGCGAGCCAATTCGTTTTGTGTCATGCCGCTTGCCAAAATTGCCTCTTCTATTCGGTCGTGTATTTGCAGTATCGTAATCATTTTCATCAGATACAATTATATACCATTTATCAAAATAATGCTGGAATTATCGCTATTAGGCATAACAGTTTTTCAGCAGATGATAATGCGCGAGCATTGCTCGAAATTCAAGTTTTTTGGTAGTAAGTATGGTACACTGTTAAAAACAACCGGCATTGTGAGGTGTATTATGATAACCGCCACAGAAAAACAACTTACAATCATTTGCACAAGACAGGCGTTTCAATGGCATTACGCGCTTGTTTTTCTCGATACGCTGAAAGGCATGGGAATGATGAAAGACAGTGAATTTCGCGCGCGATTCGACAGTCTTTATTCCTATGTAGCAAGGCAACTCACCCCGCCCATCGACAGCGACATCGTCAACAGATACGTAGTCATCGAGCAGCATATCCCGATTGAGTGAGTTGCCGTATACAAGCAAAAAATGCCCGGTGTGGGCATTTTTGTTTGCGGTATTTGGTTTTTTATAACGCAGCTTATTTTTCGCTGCCGGCTTCCGGCAAATAGTCGAGCGGGTTGACCAACGCGCCGTTCTTCTTCATTTCCAAATGCAGATGCACACCGTCGAGCTGCTCGAGCATCATCGTTTCGGCCAATTTACCGATCGAGTCGCCGGTTTTGACGGCCGCGCCTTCTGCGGCCAAGCCTTCGCGGTCAAGTCCCTTGTAAATGCTGACCAGTCCGTCGGCATGTTCGATCGTCACGACCCAACCCTCGAGATTGGTCTCGACGACGCTCTTGACCTTGCCGTCGCTGACAGCCTTGACGGTTGCGCCGGCCGCGCCGTTGAAGTCAACGCCGTTGTGCGAGCGCCACTGGTTGAGCGTAGCCGAATAGACCAACGAATCGAGCGCGGCTTCCTTGCCGAGCGTGCAGTCGTCCATGGGCAGCGTGAACGTGGGCGCCGACGGCTCGTTGACACCGGGATTGTTGTCCACCGGCGGCTGCGGCGTGGTGCCGGCTTGCGTCGGGCGGGTAAATACCAGCGTCAGCGTGATGACGGCGGCGACGACCAGCAGCGACGACCCGAACAGGATCGCGTACAGGTTCTTTTTGAAAAAGCCTTTCTTCTTTTTGTCTTTGGTAGTGCCTGAAGAATAAGTTTTCATATCCGTTTTAACCTCCGATAGTGCGATTATTGCCCCATTGCGGAAGAATATACATACGAATATAAAAAATTTTATTCTTTTTTCATTCGTTTAGTAAGGGTTGAAAATTCTTTTGGAAAAGAGGGATAAAACGGATCCCCGGTCTTTTGCGTCTAAAGGGAATGAATGTCTTTTAAGAAAAAGACTACAAAATAATTCTTACCTTTTGGCGTCAAAAGGTAAGCGAAAACCGTAAAAGAGGGGGCACACTTCAGACTGTGTTCCCCCTCTTTTAAGGTCCCTCGCAACTGCCAAAGACTAGTCTTTGGAATCCTCTTTAAAGGTCAAGAATCGATATTATCCTTTTGTCACCCCGAGCGGTACGCAAGGGTCTAGCGTAGCGAATTATTTTAATTATACGCCTGCGGCTGGATTCCTCGACTTCGCTCGGAATGACAAATGGTCGGTTTTATTTAACTCGTCAGATTCGCTTCCCGCAAGGGCGCGACGCGGCGGCACCGTGTGCCGCAAAAAATGTCCGGGGGACATTTTTTAGCCAAAGCGGCGCAGCAGCTATGCTGCAAGCTGGTCGTCGTTGCGGTACGAGTTAAGAGAGGGGAACCCAGTCGAAAGGGCTCCCCTCTTTTGCGTCCGCCTAGGCCTTTTGCCGCAAAAGTCCGGAAATTCGGTTTTCGTTCTTTTTCAAAAGAATAGCAACCCTTTAGAAAACAAATCTGAAAATCAATAAACAATACAAAAATTATTCATAATCCACCTGATACACAAGGCCCTGCGCGAAATCGCCGAACTTTTCGCCGAAGAGATTGAGGCCGCCCTGGTGGCGCGCGTTCTCCTTGACGCCGATCCGAAAAGTGAAATACTCGTTTTCGATGAGTTTAAGTTTGTCGATCGTCTGATAGCCGACGACTGTTTCGTCGAGGTAGGTGCATTCGGGCGTTATACGCAGCGTTTTGATGATGCCGTACTGCGTCGAATAGTCCGACCACCAAGCGGGATTGAGCCGCCCGCGACGGCCGCCGAAATCGCCGGGCGAAAGATAGGTCGCCAGTTCTACGCCGTTGACCCAAAACGTGATGTCGCTTTCCCAGTCGTTGCGGTAATTGGGCGCTTCGCTGCAAAGCTCCATACTCAAAACGACGGCTTTGCATTTCCGGTCTTTTAACATATAGTTGGGAATGCGGTATTCCAAATAGCCTTTGGTGAACCAAACGATCTGCGCGTCGTATCGTTCGGGGCTGAAAAAAGCGCCCGGCAGATCGTAGGCGACGATCATGCCGCGCTCGTTCGCCATGCCGCAACCGGCCTCGACGTGCGCGTCGACAAAACTGCCGAGCGGGATCTCTTGCATGAACTGCTCGCGCTTTTTATACGGATAATCGGTACTGAAATCGATCGAAATGCGGTCGACCTGGCGGGCGATCAATTTGGCGTTGCCGCGCGAATTTTTCTTGACGGTCACGCTGATCAAACCGGCCTTGCGTAAAATGTTGATATGAAATGCCACCGTCGAAATGGGTAGCTTCAGCAGTTTCGCAAGCTCTGCGATCGAGTAACATGCACCGCGCAAAATGCACATGATGCGCCGCCGCACCGCCGCGCTTAAAGCCTGCACGATCGGTTCGAGACGCTCTTCCTCTTCGATCCGCAGATCGTAATCGCGCTTTGCCATGTCGCCCCCCTTTAAAACGTTGTTTCGATGACGCCGCCGCCCAAGCAGCGATCGCCTAAGTAGAACACGGCGTACTGGCCGGGCGTGACCGCGCGCTGCGGCGCGGCAAACGTCACGCGCGCGGTATCGCCGTCGAATGTCGCCGTCACAGGCTGATCGGGTTGTCGATAGCGCATTTTGGCCGTACAATCGAACGTTCCCGACACCGGTGCGCCGATGATGTTCAGCCCCGATACCGAACAGCCGCGGCTCAAAAGTTCCTCGCCCTCGCCGCACGAAACGAGCAAACGATTGCGCGGCAGATCCTTGCCGATGACGTACCAACGGTTTTCCGGCATACCCGGCACGCCGCCGATCCCTAAGCCCCGCCGCTGCCCGAGCGTGTAGTACATCAGCCCGTCGTGGCGGCCGACCGTGCGGCCGTCGGTGTCGACAATGTCGCCGGGGCGCGCCGGCAAATATTGCATGAGAAAGTTTTTGAAGTTGCGCTCGCCGATAAAGCAGATGCCGGTCGAATCCTTTTTGCGTTCGGTGACAAGCCCTGCCTCATGCGCCAGTTTGCGCACGTCGGGTTTCGTCAGGGCGCCGATCGGAAACAGCACGTTTTTAAGCTGCGCCGTGCGCACCTGGTTGAGAAAATAGGTTTGATCCTTGTTGGCGTCGGCCGCTTTCAACAGCGTGGGGCCGTCGTCGGATATGCGGCAGTAATGTCCGGTCGCAATGTAGTCGGCGCCCAGTTCGTCGGCTTTTATGCGGAACGCGTCGAACTTGATTTCGCGGTTGCAAAGCACGTCCGGGTTAGGCGTGCGCCCGGCCTTGTATTCGGCCAAAAAGTAGGTAAACACGCGGTCGTAGTACTCTTTGGCCAGATTGACCGCATACAGCCGAATGCCCAGTTTGCCGCACACGCCGAGCGCGTCCTGGTAGTCCTCGGCCGCCGTACAGCAGCCGTCCTCGGTCTCCTCCCAGTTGTTCATGAACAGGCCGACGACCTCGTAGCCCGCTTGTTGTAACAGCAACGCCGCGACCGACGAATCGACGCCGCCGCTCATGCCGACGACGACGCGTTTCATGACGGCACCCGCAAATTGCTGACCGCATTGAGGTCAAGCCCGGCAAGGCCGTACCCCTCGCGCGCCGCCAAATAGCCGCGCACCGCCACCATGGCGGCGTTGTCGGTGCAAAGCGCGGGAGACGGAAACAGCACGCGCAAGCCCGCCGCTTTGCCGCGCTCGGCCATCGTCGCGCGCAAATAGCTGTTGGACGCCACGCCTCCGGCCAATACGACGGTCTCGAACCCGCGCCGCGCCGCCTCGGCCGTCACGAACGCCGCCAGCGGGTCGACGGCGGCATGGGTAAAGGACGCGCACAGGTCGGGCACGTCGATCTCCTCGCCGCGTTGACGGGCGGTATGCACATAGTTGACGACGGCGGTCTTTAAGCCCGAATAGCTGATCAAGCCGTCGGTGATGTTCTTTTTATGCTTGACGAGCGGAATGCAGTCGCGGCCGGATTTGGCCAGTCGGTCGACCGACGCGCCGCCCGGGTACGGCAGCCCGATCAGGCGCGCCACCTTGTCGAACGCCTCGCCGATCGCGTCGTCGGCAGTCGAGCCGATCAATTTATATTGATTGTAGCCGGCCACTTCGATGACCGACGTATGCCCGCCGCTCGCTACCAAAGCCATAAACGGCGGCTTTAGGTCGTGTTCGAGATAGTTGGCCGCAATATGCGCCTCGATGTGGTTGACGCCGACCAGCGGCAGATCGCGCGCATAGGCATAGGCTTTGGCCGAAGAAACGCCGACGAGCAACGCGCCGATCAGTCCCGCGCCGTATGTGACCGCCACGGCGTCCACCTCGTCCTGCTTGACCCCGGCCGTATGCAGCGCGCGGTCGATGATGCCCGGCAGTGCCAGCGTATGGTTGCGGCTGGCGATCTCCGGCACCACCCCGCCGAATCGCGCGTGTATGTCGATTTGCGAGGCGACGATATCGGATAACAGCGTCCGCCCGTCATACACGGCGGCCGCCGTCTCGTCGCACGAACTTTCGATGCCCAACACAACGATCCGTTCGCGCCCCTTTAACGCCTCGAATTTTTCGTTTCCCAAGTACAAAATAGATTCTCCCGAATAACGTTTGCGTCATTCATAACGGCCGCTCCATGACGGCGCAGAGTCGTGCAGAAAGGCACAACAGCGGTCGGGCGCGCGTAGGAGTGTAGTCTTTCCTACATGACTAGCGCGCCCGGCCGACGTAGTGCCTTTATGTGCGGCTATGCGCCGTCAGGAGACGCTTTTTTTGAGATAGTCGAATATAAACTCCTCAATCGCCCCATCCATGACCGCTTGAATGTCGGTCTTTTCGTAGTTGGTGCGGTGGTCTTTGACCATGGTGTAGGGCTGGAACACGTAGGAACGGATTTGACTGCCCCACTCGATTTTTTTGAGCGTGCCTTGAATGGCTTGCGCCTTTTCCATGTTTTCGCGCTCGCGCACCTCGACCAATTTACTGACCAGCATCTTCATCGCCGTTTCGCGGTTTTGGATCTGGCTGCGCTCGTTCTGGCACTGTACGACAATGCCGGTGGGAATGTGCGTGATGCGAATGGCGCTGTCGGTCTTGTTGACGTGCTGACCGCCCGCCCCGCCCGAACGGTAGCGGTCGACGCGAATGTCGTCGGGATTGATGACGACGCTGGTATCGTTTTCGACCTCGGGCATGACGTCAAGCGACGCAAACGACGTATGCCGCCGCGCGTTGGAATCGAACGGCGAAATACGCACCAAACGGTGTACCCCTTTTTCGGCTTTTAAGTAGCCGTAGGCGTTGACGCCCGACAGCGTGAACGTGACGCTTTTGATACCCGCCTCGTCGCCGGGCAGCATGTCCAGTTCCTCGACGGCAAATCCGTTGCGCGCGGCGTACATGCGGTACATGCGGTACAGCATACTCACCCAGTCTTGCGCCTCGGTGCCGCCCGCGCCGGCGTGCAACGTCAAAATGGCGTTGTTGCGGTCGTACTCGCCTTTTAACAGCGTTTCGAGCCGCAAGGCCTCCGCTTCGTCCTCCAGCTTTTTCAAACCGGTCTCCAGTTCCTCGACCATGTCGGCGGCGTCCTCGCTTTCAACGAGCGCCGTCATCTCCTCGAGGTCGCGCATTTCGGCGGCCATGCGGTCGACGGTCGCAATGCGCTCGTCCAAAAACTTGGCTTCGCCGTTGATCTTGGCCGCTTTGGCCACGTCCTTGTATAGGTCGGGATCCTGCTGTAACGTCTCCAATTCGGCGCGGCGTACGCGCAATTTATCCGCGTCGACGGCAACGAACAAATCGTCCAACTTGCCCTTGAGCGTTTTTTCTCGTAATTTGATGTCGTCTAAAACTACCACGTTTCACCTCATTCGTTTCAAGTATACCACACCGGCGGCGACAAAGTCAACCTTTCCGCACCGCAACAAAACAGGCGGCAAAGCCGATAGAAGCCCGCCGCCCGAATCTGTATTCTATTTTGTTACAACGGGCGGCTCGACTTCCTGCGCCTCGAAAAACTCCAAACACGCGACGAAATTTTGCCAGTCCTCCGCCGCCCGATAGGCCGCTTCCAGTGTCTTCGGCACCTTGATCGTCAATTC
The DNA here is from genome assembly GCA_022791055.1 of Clostridia bacterium. GTDB lineage: Bacteria > Bacillota > Clostridia > Christensenellales > Pumilibacteraceae > HGM11386. The sequence continues at coordinate 42,621 of JAAVYI010000035.1, forward strand.
CGGCGTGCAGGTGAGCGCAAGCGAGTTGAGCGCCGGCGGCGCTTTTGCATTGATCGTCAGCGCCTGTAACGAGTCGGGGAACGCATATTGTCCGATCCGTGTGACGTCGCCGACGGTAACGTCGCGCACCGCCACCCCGTTAAACGCATAACTTTCGATCTCGGTCACGCGGTCGGGGACGACGGCCGTCGCCCCGCCGAAATATTGCAACAAGCGGCAGCGCGTCACGCCCTCGACCGTTTCGGTCGCGATCGCGTAATCGCCGTCGATGACCGCGATGTCGTGTAGACGGTCGAGCTGATAATATTTTTGCCAACCGGCCGCGCCCTCGTACTGCGCCAAACTGCCGCCCGGCACATAAATGCGAAAGCTGTCGGCGTCCCCGAACGCAGCGGCGTCGAGCGACGGCGGCGTTTCGGACAGACAAGTGACGGCGCGCAGCGGACAAGCGAAGAACGCGCTTTGCGACACTTCGGCGATCGCCTCGCCGAACGTGACGTACTGTAACGCGCAATCGGAAAACGCATAATCGCCGACCGATACTACACTCTTAAGCGTTATATCTTTCAGCGCGCAACCGGCAAACGACCGATTGCCGATCTGCGTGACATGGCTGAGGTCGATCGACGCTAAGCCCGTCCCCGCAAACGCATTGTCGCCGATCCGCTTGATGTTGTCGTATAACGTAACGCGCGTCAGTCGGCGGTCGCTGAATGCCCCGGCGGCGATTTCGGTCACTGCGGCGCCGTCGTATTCGCAAGGAATGACGACGTGCGCGGGCGCGGCATATCGACTGTCGAGCGCAACGCTCCAACTGCCGTCGTCCAAGCGCGTGAACGCCAGGTACGGCGCGGGCGCGTCGGCTTTCCATGCGGCGAACACTTCGACGTCGCGGTTCAAGCCCACCGTCGAGAAAAACGGTTGTGTCAATCCGCTGTCGGTATACCACCCGTCGAACGCATAGCCCGGCCGCACGGGCGTTCCCGGGAAGAGCGGCGTCAGGCAGGTAAACGTGTCGGATTCTTTAGCATACGTGCCGCCGTTCGGATTATATGTCACGGTGAACGTGATCGGCGTCCATTTGGCGTACAGCACGATGTCGACCGACAGTTTGACCGTGACGAGCGGCTCGCCTTGCAAATTTTCGTCGGAAAACCACCCCTCGAACTTGTAAAAGTCGTCGGGGTCGGTCAATTTCGGCAGCGTCACCGTCTGCCCGCGCTCGCCGCTGATCGACGCCGTATCGGTCATCGTGCCGGCAAAGCTGATCGTCACCGTCGGTTTCTCGCCGCAGGCAATCGGTAAAAGCGCGCAGAAAACGGCTAAGCATACCGCCCATATGAATTTTTGCAATCTCTTATACATATAATTTCTGCGACGTTACCCGATGGCAACCTCAATAGAACACATTTTGCGGGCAAAATCTCGGTCTATACGCGCAAAGCGCCGCTCACAGTGCTACCGAGCACAGTTTCGCGTCGTTTCGCACGTCTATCCTCGTGATTTTGCTCCGCAAAATGCAAGCTTTTAGCCATAGCGCTTTTCGAAAAATTTTGCGCCGCCCTTGCCCGACGCTGTAGTCGGTACTACTGCGAGGGCAAGTAGGCGGAAAAGAACTGAAAAGGCACATGGCGAAAAGTGTTCGCTTGGGGTTGCCATCGGGTACGACATTCCTTTTTACTTCTATTTTCGTCATTGCGACCGTAGCAAAGTAACCGCTCGCTTTACTTTCCCAGCAAACTACGTCCTTCCATTTCGGTCGGCTGTTCCACACCCATGACGTCCAAAAGCGTCGGCGCTACGTCACACAGCGCGCCGCCGTCGCGTAAAGCCGCCCCTTTGTAGCGCGCGCCCGCCACCACAAACGGCACCGGGTTGGTAGTATGCGCCGTGCAAGGCGCGCCGTCGTCGAAGCTCATCAGTTCGGCGTTGCCGTGGTCGGCCGTCACGAGCGCCGTGCCGCCGGTCGCAAGCACCGCTTCCACAACCTTTTGCAGACACTCGTCGACCGCTTTGACGGCTTTGACCGCCGCGCCGAATACGCCGGTGTGTCCGACCATGTCGCAGTTGGCAAAGTTGAGAATCAGCACGTCAACCGCGCCGACCTGCTTGACGGCGGCATCGGCCACTTCGTAAGCGCTCATTTCCGGCTTCATGTCGTAAGTCGCCACTTTGGGGCTGGGAATGAGTACGCGTTCCTCGCCGTCGTTGGGCTGCTCGACGCCGCCGTTGAAGAAGAACGTCACGTGCGCGTATTTTTCGGTTTCCGCTACACGCGCTTGCGTCTTGCCCTGTTTAGAAAGCCACGCGCCCAGCGTGTTCTCGATCGACTTCGGCCCGAACGCCACATGCACGCCGGTAAACGTCGCGTCGTACTGCGTCATGCAAACGTAATAGGTCTTTTTATAGCCGCCGGCGCGCTCGAACGCGTCGAAATCGGGATAGACCGCCGCCCGCGTGATCTCCCGCGCGCGGTCGCTGCGGAAGTTGTAGAATACGATCGCGTCGTTTTCGGCTACGCCCGCATACCCGTCGACTACCACCGGCTCGACGAACTCGTCCAGCTTGCCGGCCGCATACGAGGCGGCAATTCCGGCGTCCGCGTTGGTGTAGCGGTTGCCGATGCCGGCGAACACGCAGTCATACCCTTTTTTGACACGATCCCAACGGTTGTCGCGGTCCATATAATAATAGCGTCCGACGATGGTGGCGACCTTGCCCACGCCGATCTCTTGGAGCTTTTCTTCCAACTGCGCAATGTATGCGCGCGCGCTGTCGGGCGGCACGTCGCGGCCGTCGGTCACGCAATGCACGTATACGTTTTTCAGCCCCTCGCGCTTGGCCATTTCCAACAACGCGTACAAATGCGTGTTCATGCTGTGTACGCCGCCGTCGGACAACAGCCCGACGAGGTGCAACGCCGTTTTGTGCGTCTTAGCGTGTTGCATCGCGCCGGCAAGCGCTTCGTTTTTAAAGAACTCGCCGTCCTCGATCGCCTTGTCGATGCGCGTGATGTCCTGATAGACGACGCGCCCCGCGCCCAAATTGAGGTGTCCCACCTCGCTGTTGCCCATCTGTCCGACAGGCAAGCCGACCGCGCGGCCGGACGCCTCGATCAGCGTATGCGGATATTGTTCGGTAAGCGAACGGAAGAACGGCGTTCCGGCCTCGACGATCGCGTTGCCGCGCGCCGCGTCCCGAAATCCGTATCCGTCCATAATGATAATTGCGTCGGTCTTTTTCATGCCCGATGCCCTCCTGAAAATGAAATGAATGTCGGCTAGCTAGCCGCATGATGTCTGAAACCTTTGACGGCTAAAAATTTACAACCTTAGCAAAATCCGCCGCCTTAAGCGACGCCCCGCCGATCAGACCGCCGTCAATGTCGGGCTGCGCCATCAGTTCGGACGCGTTGGACGGATTCATGCTGCCGCCGTACTGAATGCGGATCGCGTCGGCCGTCTGACGGTCGTAGAGCTTGGCGATCTCGCTGCGAATGAAAGCAATCGTTTCTTCGGCCTGGGCGCTGGTCGCCGTCTTGCCGGTGCCGATCGCCCAAACAGGCTCGTAAGCAATCACGACGTCGGCCGCCTGTTTCGCTTCGACGTCCTTGAACGCGCCGGCCAGTTGCACTTGCAATACGCCTTCGGTCTTGTTGCCCTCGCGTTCGGCAAGCGTCTCGCCCACGCAGAGGATCGGTTTCAAACCGTTGCGAATGGCTTGCGTCAGGCGCTTGTTGACCGTCTCGTCGGTCTCGCCGAAATACTGGCGGCGCTCGCTGTGGCCGAGAACGACGTACTCCGCGCCCGCCTCAACCAACATCGCCGCGCTGATCTCGCCGGTAAAAGCGCCTTTGTCCGCCCACGCGACGTTCTGCGCGCCCACATGGATGTTGGTACCCTTGCACAGCTCGACGGCGCGCACAATGTCGGTAAACGGCACGCACACGACGACGTCGCACTTCGCGTCTTTGACAAGCGGCTGCAATTCGGTAAGTAGCGCTTCCGTGTCTTTGACGGTGTTGTTCATCTTCCAGTTTCCTGCAATGATCGGCTTTCTCATGGTTTAAACTCCTTTTTATATCGGTAAAATTTTATTTTTTTGTCGATTGTCTGACATGCTCGTACAAGACGACGCCGGCCGCAACAGAGGCGTTGAGCGAGTTGACTTGCCCGAACATCGGAATGCGCACGCACGCGTCGCATTTTTGTTTGGTCAGGCGTTTGACTCCGGTATCCTCGCCGCCGATGACGAACGCCGCCGCGCCCGTCGTGTCGGTCGTATACAAGTCCTGCCCGTCGCTTTCGGCGCAGTATACCCAAACGCCCGCTTTTTTCAGCTCGTCGATCGCGTCGTTGAGGTTGGCCACCTTAGCCACCCGCATATAGGCCGCCGCGCCCGCAGACACCTTGACGACCGTCTCGTTGACCGACACTGCGCGGTGACGGGGAATGACAATGCCGTGTACGCCGCAACATTCGGCTACGCGGATCACGCTGCCTAAATTGTGCGGATCTTCCACGCCGTCCAAAAGTACGACGAACGGCGGCTCGCCCTTTTCGGCCGCATACGCCAAAATGTCGGACACCTCGCAGTACTCGAAGTCGGTCACTTCGGCGATAAACCCCTGGTGCCGCCCCTTACTTTCGCGCGCCATAGCCTCGGCGTCGCGGAAAAATATTTTGATGCCGCGCGACTTGGCCTCGTCGATGATGCGTTGCGCGCCTGCGTCTTTCAAGTTCTTTTCGACCAGCAATCGGTCGATCGTATTACCGGCCTTGATCGCCTCGTAGACCGAATTGCGCCCTTCTATCTTCATGTTGTTTCTCCTATTTGCCGAGCAGTTGCTCTTTGCGCTTTCGCACTTCGGCCATGCGTCCGCAGCACTTTTTGCCTTCGGGACACGGTCCGCTCAAACACCCGGGGCCGGCCGCGCGGAACACGTTGGGCGCAACGCGCAACACTTCTTCGAGCATATCCCAAGCGATTTTGCGGATCTCCCACTGCGCCCGAAAACAGCACCGGAGCGAAAAGAAATGCATCAGTTCGCGCGCGTTCATGGTGACGATCATTTTGGTTTCGCAAGCGTTCGGCAGTACGAAACGCGCGTCCTCGTTAGCGCCTTCGCCCGTGCCGCCCAGTCGCGCCTGCCAGTCGCGGTACCAGCCGAGCATGGTCTGCATCTGCCGTTCGTACTCGGCTTTGGCCTCCGCCCCTAAGTTCTCGATCGCCGGCGGCACTATGTAGTTAAAGTCGCCCTCGTTGACGTAGCGCTGACTGCGCACCGAAAAACTGGCGATACGGTGCCGCGTGATCTGCGCCAACAGCGCGCGCGACACACCTTCGATCGCAAACGTGAACGACGCATGTTCGAACGGCGAATAGTGTCCCATGTCGGACAGCATGGCGATAAACCGCGCGTTATCTTTTCCGTCCACGTCGGCGGCCAACTCGTCGACGTCGCGGCCGGAGTAACACAGCTTAGACGCGAGCGCGATCGTGCTTTCGGGATTTTCGGTGTACCGCAGTAGCGTAGCTTTTCCTTGGACTTGCATAGAATGTCATACCTCGCGTATAGTATAGCCGATTTGCGGCCAAAAAGCAATCGTTTTGATTCGCGGCAACGCGACTATTTTATCCGTCGACTCGCAAACATTGTTCCATCAGCCCGTCCAGTCGGTCGCGGTCGCCCAAAAGCGACAAATAGCCGAACACCGCCTCGAGCGCAGTAGCCCGCTTGTATTCCGACAGCGCCGCGTTTTTGGCGTGCGACGGCGTGTGCGCGTTGCGGGCGCGGCGGGCAATCTCCGTCTCCCGTTCGGTCAGCGTTTTCTCGATCGCCTCGAACATCTTCGACTGGGCGACCGCACTGACGGCACGGTTGGCGCGCCGCGTCAGTTCGGCCGCCTTATAGTCGTGGCCGACCGTCAACGTACGCCGCACATACAACGAAAATTCGGCGTCGCCGACAAAAGCCAATGTGATCGGATTGATTTGATATATCTCGTTTTCGGTCATGTTTTCTCCCTAACGCCCGAATCAAGCGTAATATTTCCGCAAATTATAAGCGATCACACCGTCGATCAAGGTTGCCAACAATACCAAGCCGCTTATGACGATCATGCCGATCGCGCCTTTGATACGAACGAACACCTCGCCGAAACCGCTATGCGGAAGTCCCAACCAAAACAACAGCAAAAACGCAACGCAGAATAAAACTTCCGCTCCCCATACGAACAGCAATCTCTTTAGGAATGTGCTCCCCCGAATGCGCAGTGCAAGGTTCATACCCACCGCATACAGGGCGCAGAAAAACGCAAAGAACACGGTGCAGATGACGGACGCGAAACTCGACGCCGTTACCACTTCCGCGCGGTCGGGACGTTCGGGATCGATATAGATTTTTTTAGCCGTCCCGATTTGTGCTTTTGCTTCGTCATAATATTTATACCCATCTCGATCCAGGACGGTATACTCCGTGCCTTCATACGCATAAGCGTAGATGCAAAAATACGTTATATTGTCGCCGCCATGGTGCGATACAATATCGACTGCCGTACCTTGTATTTGGATATACTGCAAGGCAAAACTGCGCATACGCACGGTATTCCATATATAAAAACCGATACTGACGAGAAGTAACGCAACGGCTATGGAAAGAAAGACGATCGCCGAAAACCGGTCGTCGCTATTTTGGGCAGATTGGATTTTTGCCGCATCTTTCGTTTTACGCATGGTAGTCCTCGAATGATTCCGATAAACGGTCGTCGCCGCAAGCGTTGTCAATGTCTACGGACACCGCCTCGCTTTTCCCTATTGTAACACAGCTTGCGCGTTTGCGTCAAGCAACCGCGGCCGCGCGTCGGGCGGTGTATCCGGGTGCGTGCGGTCGAACAGCCGCGCATACTCGGCGAAGCGCACCCCGCCGACGTGCAACAACTCCATCGTCGTGCCGTACACGTCGACGCGCAGACCGCTGTCGCAAAACCCGTTCGCTAAATAAAACGCCTTGCGGCGGGCGCGCTGTTCGGCATTGTCGCAAGGCACGTCGGGCGACTCGATTTCCAACACGATCCGCGCGGTCTCGCGCTTGAGACAGGCGAGCGCCGCACTGCCCAGACCGCCGCTGCGCTGCGTCGGCTCGATCGCCAAAAAATCGACAAATGTCAGCCCGTTCTCTTCGGCCGTTGCCAGCAGTCCGACAAAACGCCCGTCCTCGAGCAGACACCGAAGCGACGATTTACCGCTTGCGTAAAGCGACCGCAAAACCGATTCGGGCTGCCGCTCCGACTTCGGGAACGCCGCACGGTACAAGGCAAACCACAACACTTCGTATGCTGTTGTCAACGGCTCGATGCGCATAGGCTTATTTCTTCCGCGGTTTTTTGGCCGGCAACGCCGCACAGGTCGCACGCGCCAGCTCTGCCAAAAACGCGCGATCGTCGAGCGACTTGACCCAAAAATAGAACGCGCCCTCATGCGGCGAAATGATCTCCGGATTCCCCAGCAGTCGGCCGCCCGCCTCGGTCATCTTCAGGCACAACCGATTGTTTTCGACCGTAGCAAAAAATTTGCCGTCCAAATACAAACCGTACTCGCCGAACATTTTGCGGTACGTCACAACGCCCGCCTCCGACAGTTGCTCCGCCACATACTCCATAAACGCCGCATCCGTTGCCATATGTATACCTCCCTGTAGGGTTCGTTCGGCACGTCGTATAAGCGCATCCCGCAGCAAACCCCGCCTTCCCCTACCAGTATATCACGCGCCCCGCCTCGCTGTCAAACGCCCGCCCCTCGCACCACAAAGCATTCGCCGCGCGAATACAGGCGCAAGACAGTTATGACGGACACAATTAGTCAAGCGGGCGCGTAGCGGTTACAAGTTGCGCGCCCGTCGAATCCTTATGTGGCCGATTCTCTATATCTACCTCGCCAAAGCATTCCCTTACCACACGCATATCCGACAATGTAATCACTTGCCTCCCGCGCAGTCAAGGGGCTATCGCCGGCGAATTATATATACGTCTTATATATTGCGCGCTACCAAGAACAATAAACACCCCCATTCAACGACCTCCGACTCTATTCCCGCACGCCCCATTTCGTCCGCCAAATATTTTACGCGCCCACAAAAAAACAGTTGCTTTTTATCCGCAACTGTGTTAAACTATTCCCTGTTGTAGAACTCCCACATGGAGAGGTGGTTGAGTGGTCGAAGGCACACGCTTGGAAAGCGTGCGTACGCTAACACGTACCGCGGGTTCGAATCCCGCCCTCTCCGCCAAGAGCACCCGATTTGAACCCAAACGGTTGAAAACGGGTGCTTTTTCTATTTTCACGATATTCGCGGAGTTCGTTTAAGTCGCTTTTATCTAACTTAACCTTTGTTGGCGTATTCGGCGAAGTGTTGTAGAAGATATAAACGCAATCGTCGAATAAAACCACACGGTATATGAACGAGTTGAAAAACTCGTTCTTTTCTTCGTCGTTTTTGTATTGCTTTTTAGCGAAGTAAGTCAAGAACGCCTTTATTTTTTCGTAATCGAGCGGCTGTATTTGTCGCGCCTTTTCAACCGCAATCTTGCTTTCCAATTCCGCGCTTTGTCGTTCCAATTCAAGCAACTTTTCTTTCGTAGACTTGGTAACTATACCTGCGGCAATCGCCGAAAGAAAACCGTCTATCGCTTTTTGTACTTGCTTTTGTTCTTTTTTAAGTAGAGCAAGCGTGTCGGACTTTTGTAAGCCTTCGTTGAACTTTTCCGTAACGGTAAGCGTAAGTTTATCTATAACGCCCGATTGCAATACGTATTCAACCGTCTTGCCGAATACCAAATCTTCCAACTTCTCTTTGGTAATGTTGGACTTATTGCATTGTTCTTTATGAAGTTTTCGGTTAAAGCACTTGTAGTAGTGGTAAACTTTGCCTGTATGGCTCGTTCCATCTTCGGCAGTCATGAGTGTACCGCAGTTGCCACAAAACAATTTTCCGCTAAGTATGTATTCGCTGTGTCCTTGCACAGTTTTTTGCTTGTGCCGTTGGTTGTCCATTATCTTATTGCAAATAGTAAAAGTTTGTTCGTCCACAATTGCAGGCACTATGTTGGTGTAGGTCGTTCCGTTACTCACGACAACACCCATATACTTGCTGTTGCGGATAATCTTGGCAAATGAATTGACGGTAAACTTCGCGCCGCTCTTGTTGTGTATTCCCATATCGTTCAAGCGGTTGACTATGCTTTTCGCTTTTTCTCCGTTCTTGTACCGCTCGAACATATCTTTTACAATAGGTGCTTCTATTGGATTGATTGTCCAGCGCTTGTCCACGACGTCATAGCCGAATAACTTGTAGCCACCTATAAAGTAGCCTTTGGAAAGACTTTCACGAATACCGCGACGGACTTTTTGACTTAATTCCGCCGAGTAGTATTCCGCCATACTTTCGAGTACACCCTCTATGAGAATACCGCTTGCATCTTCGGTTATGTTCTCTTTTGCGGAGAGAACACGCACACCGTTTTTCTTTAACTTGGCTTTGTAGTTCGCACTATCGTAGCGGTTACGCGCAAAGCGATCAAGTTGGTAAACGAGAACGTAGTCGAAAGTCTTTTTCTTGCTGTCATCAATCATTTGCAAGAAGTTAGGACGCTTGTCCGTCGTTCCCGTCAAAGCTCTGTCTATGTATTCTCCGACAATTAAAAGATCGTGTCGTTTAGCATAGTCATAGCATTCGCGTAATTGTCCGTCGATTGATTGTTCCGTTTGTGTGTGCGAACTGAATCTCGCATATATAACCGCTCTTTTATTCATTGTGTTCTCCTTTGCCGAATAGTCTTTCGGGGGATAAGATAGAAGTGCCGTTTTGCTTTACATAGTCAAGTAGAATGTTCGCTAATATTGTTGCGCTTGTTTCTATCTGTTCTTGTGTAATTTCATAGTTTGTTTGCTGAGTAATACCCGTAGCCAAATCTACGGATAGAAAGTTCTTGCTGAAAATAATTTAGTCCTTTGTGGACGTCGAGATATCCGGTTATTTTTCCTCGCTACCATCCATAAGGAAGAAGAGTTACTTTTTCTCCGATATAAAGAAATCGTCGTAGCCATCCATAGTCTTGGCAAGAGGAGTATCCGTTTCGGCAGCTTCGTAAATCAACGCTTTAAAACCCGCTTCAATGAGTTGCACTTTGGTAAACCCGTACTTCGCCAAAAACTCGTTTATTTCTTCGGCATACTTTCGCGGTACGCTCGTACCCCAAATCATATACTTAGCTTTTCTCTCTTCCTTATGCTTTTCTTCATAACGCTTGTCCTTTATAGACCTGTCTGTTGCCATTCTTCTTTCCTCCATAGGATAAATATATCTAATCGTATATATACGACTAAATATATTTTAACTCTATGGGACGAAGTTTGTCAAGAGTTTATTCGCTCATAATAGCACCTCCTTAAAATATCTCTCTACTTAACCAAGGACACTTTTCTTAAAAAGTTCGGGGTTTAACGTAAAATTTCCTTCAAAATATTTTTCCCTCTACTATACCAAGCACACTTTTTCGGAAAATATTTATCTGTGGACGAAAGTTTCTCAAAAAATTTTCTCTCTACTTAACCAAGCACAGTTTTCCGTAAAAGTTGATGGTCTGAACTCAAATTTCTTCAAAAAATTTTTCATACCCCTCTATATAACCAAGGACAGTTTTTTGCATTTCACAACCAAAACAGCAAAAATTATTTTGGGAATCGCACCACGATTACAAGCAGGTAAAGAGTTTTCCCAAAATCCAAAGATTTTGAAAAACTGACGTATGGAACAATCGGGATACCCGATTTCCCTTTGTGGACGAAAAATAAAAAACAGAATCGGGTTTCCCGATTGCTGTTCGTTCAAAATATGCTAAAACTTGTTTTTGGCTA
>JAAVYI010000036.1 GCA_022791055.1 Clostridia bacterium
ATCCGTTTGTCACCCCCGAGCGCAGTCGAGGGGGTCTAGCGTAGCGAATCAATCATTTTATACGCCTGCGTACATTCCTCGACTTCGCTCGGAATGACAAACGGTCAGCTTTATTTAACCCGTCCGTATCGCTTCCAGTAGAATAGCAACCCTTTTGGCGCCAAAAAGCGTGAGGATATTTTATCGGTCTTTTGCTAAAAGACTTCCCTTTCCTTTAGAACGCAAAAATCCTGTAAAACCGTTTTGCACTCTTTTTCAAAAAGACTTCTCAAAAAAACGCATTACAACACCGCAAGGTATTCCCGTATTTCCTTTTTTGCACCCTCTAAATCGTGTTCGAGGTAGTTGCCGCACTCTTTGCGCGTCGCGCCGTACACTTTGTCGGCGTTTAGGCACTCTTCAAGGCACTGCTTGACGACGGGGAGCGCCGCCTCGTAGTCCATTTGATACAATAGGAGATAGCACCCGGTGCGGCAGCCCATCGGCCCGAAGTAGACGACTTTATCTTTGATTTCGCTGTTGCGAATAACGACGGCGAACAAATGCTCGATCGAGTGCAACGCAGCATAGGAAAGATAGTCGCCGCCGTTGGGCTTTTTAAAGCGCATGTCGAACGTATAGACGCCGTTCGCCTCGCCCAAACAGTAAAATCCGGGCGTCAGTTTGTCGTGATCGAGCGTAAACGATTTGATGTTGTCCATTGCTTTTGTTCTCCTAGGCAGACTTTTATGCAAGAGATTGCTGCTCCCTCGCAATAACAGTCCGAATGAGGAAGTCGCGTATAAGTCTGAAATCAACGGAGCGATTTGCGGACATGCGCCGCAAATCGTGACCCTTGAAAATTTTTGAGCGGTGAGCGAAAAAATTTGGGAGCAGGCGCAGAGCGTAAGCGAACGCCGTAGAAACTCAATCACGAGCCGCATGCGGCGAGTCCTTGTTAAGTTCGACCGATTCGGGTCAAGCAAGCGCGAACGAAGTTCGTCGCGTAGCGCCGAATCGCGTTTGGTCGACTACTTATTATACGCCGGCGAAATGTCATAATCGGTGCCGTCGAGTTCGAGTACGAACAGCGCGCGGATATAGCCCTTGTCGGTCGAAGTCGAATGCACGTAAAAATGCTTGCCGTAGTAGTAGCGCGCCAACTTATAATAACGCGAATTGGTGTGCAAAGCGATCGCCTTGAACTTGTCGCGCCGACACTGCTCGATGACAGTCGCAAGCAACCGCGAGCCGATGCCGGTATTGTTGATGTCGGGGGAGACGCCGAAACGGTAAATGTACGCCAGATCGTCGGTCAGCTTTTGAAAGCGGATCGAGCCGACGATTTGGCCGTCGAGTTCGGCGACGTATACATGATGCGCGGCAATGTCGTGCAAAATGTCGTCGACCGTCTCGACCAGACCGCCGACCACGTAATCGGCGTGCAATTCGTCGTGATAGAGGGTAAACGCCTTGTGCGTGACCGCTAAGATCGCGGGCGCGTCACCGGGCGTTGCTTTCCGAATATCCATACAATTCCTCGCAGGGCTACTTCATCAGTAAGTACATGACCGCCTTTTGCGCGTGCAAGCGGTTTTCGGCCTGCTCGAATACCACGCTTTGCGCGCCGTCGATGACCTCGGCCGTCACTTCCTCGCCGCGGTGCGCGGGCAGGCAGTGCAGGAAAATCGCGTCCTTATTGGCCTTTTGCATGAGCTGCGCATTGACCTGGTAGGGCATGAGCGCCGCTTCCTTTTTGGGGTCTTTGTCTTGCCCCATCGAGAAAAATACGTCGGTGTACACCGCGTCCGCACCGGCGATCGCCTCGTCAATGCTGTCGGTGACGACCACCTTGCCGAACTTTTTGGCGGCCTCGGTGATGTCCTCGCGCGGCTGAAAGCCCTGCGGCGCGCAAATCGCCACTTCCATGCCGGCCTTGGCGCCTGCGATCATCAGCGAATGCGCCATGTTGTTGCCGTCGCCGAAATAGGCCAGCTTTTTGCCCTCGAGCCTGCCGAACGCCTCGTATACCGTCAACAGGTCGGCAAGCGCCTGGCAGGGGTGAAAGTCGTCGGTCAAGCCGTTGATGATCGGCATGTCGCCGTACTGCGCCAACTCCTCGACGTCGCTCTGCTTGAACGTGCGGATCATGATCCCGTCGATGTTAAAGCGCGAAAGCACTTTGGCGGTGTCGTGTATCGTCTCGCCGCGGCCGAGTTGAATGTCGTTCGACGACAGAAACATCGGATGCCCGCCGAGCTGGCGAATGCCTTGCTCGAACGAAACGCGCGTGCGCGTCGACGACTTGGTAAAGATCATCGCAAGCGTCTTATTTTTCAGATACTCGTGCTTTTTGCCGCGTTGAAGCATATTCTTCAGCTTGAGCGCCATGGCGAGAATCTCGTATATTTCGTTGACCGAATAGTCGAGTAGGGTCAGTAGGTGTTTGTGTTCTAATTTTCCCTTCGGTTTGTAATCGCTTAAATCCATAATGTCCTCCGTTACGATCAGTATACCATTAAATGACGGTGTTGGCAAACAAATCAGCCAACGCTTGCGTCATAGAATCGATTTCTTGCTTTGTAATGATCAGCGGCGGAATCAGCCGCAGCGTGTTGTTGCCCGCACAGTTGAGTAAAAAGCCGCGCGAGGCCATTTTTCCTACGACCGATGCGCCCGAAAGCGCGGGGTCGAGTTGTACGCCTTGCATTAGACCCAGCCCGCGCACGTCTTTGACGAAATTGTATTTTCTAAGCGGCATCAGCCGATCTTGTAAATACGCGCCCTTGTCGGTCACGTCCTGTAAAAACGCCGGGTCTTTGATCGTGTCGAGTACCGCTTTGGCCGCCGCGCAAGCCAACGGATTGCCGCCGAACGTCGTGCCGTGGTCGCCCGGCTTGAACGCCTCGGCCACTGCGCCGCGCGCAAGCACCGCGCCGATCGGAATGCCGCCCGCAAGCCCCTTGGCCAGCGTTACAATGTCGGGCTGAATGCCGTAGTTCTCGAATCCGAACAGCTTGCCCGTGCGCCCGATCCCGGTCTGTACCTCGTCGATGATGAGTAGTATGCCTTTCGAGCGGCACAGCGCATACACGTTGACCAAATAATCGTAGGTCGCCGGCACCACGCCCGACTCGCCTTGCACGACTTCCAAAAGAACCGCGCCCGTCTCGTCGTCAACGGCGTTTTTTAAAGCCTCGAAATCGTTGAAAGGGACGTGTGCAAAGCCGTCGGGCAGCGGGGCATAGGGCTTGGAATATTTGTCCTGCCCGGTTGCCGTCGCCGTCGCCAGCGTCCGCCCGTGGAACGAGTTGAGGGCGGAAACGATCTTCGGCTTATGCTCGCCGCGATTATAGTAGTATTTGCGCACCATTTTGATCGCGCCCTCGTTGGCCTCCGCGCCGCTGTTGCAAAAGAACGCGCGGTCGAAAATCGTACCCGCGAGCAACGTCTCGGCCGCCTCGGCCTGTTCGCGCGTGTAGTACAGGTTGGACACGTGCAACATGCGTTCGGCCTGCGCCTGTATCGCCGCGACCAGCGGGGGATAGGCGTGTCCCAAGCAGTTGACCGCAATGCCGGCGACGAAATCGATATATGCGTTGCCCGCCGTGTCGTACAGCGTGCAGCCCTTGCCGTGCGTAAAACACAGATTCTGCCGATTAAACAGCGTCGCATAGCAGCGCGCGTCGGTTTCTTTGATCTTTAATAATTCATTATCCATATAATATACCTATTTTGCAACCGTTGCCTTGAAAGCGCATTCATCGCGGGATACAGGCTGCGCTTGCCGAGCCGACTCGGTCGAGTAGGTCGAACTACACTCCCTCGTCGGCTCGACAACTGCTGCCTGTCTGCCGCGCGACTGCGCTTTCCAACGAAGCATTTTCCGTTATTTCGCCAGCCTTTAACCCGTCATTGTAAGCACTCTTTACCCGTCATTTCGAGCGCCGGCGAAGCAATCTTACACATTTACCCCGGTGTGACCATCGTGCCGATGCCGCTGTCGGTGAACAGCTCCAACAGAATCGAGTGCGGCACGGTGCCGTTTAAGATCAGCACGCTCGAAATGCCTTTTTCGATCGCGTCGATACAGCCGGTGACTTTGGGGATCATGCCGCCGCTGATCTGCCCCGTGGCGATCATATTGCGAATCTCCGAAACGGTGATCTTGGTAATCAGCGACTTTGGGTCTTTCTCGTCGGCGCGAATGCCGTCAATGTCGGTCAAGAACATCAGCTTTTCGGCTTTTAACGCCCCGCCGATTGCGCCCGCCGCCGTGTCGGCGTTGACGTTATAGCTTTCGCCGAATGCGTCTGTCCCGATCGAGGCGATGACCGGCACAAAGTCGTTTTGTAAAGCAAGCAGCAACTGTTCGTTGATCTTCTTGACGCGGCCGACGTATCCCAAATCAACGCCGTCTTTTGCCGGCATCTTCTCGACCTCGATCAGACCGGCGTCCTTGCCGCACAGCCCGACCGCCTTGACGCCCATGGTGTTGAGGAGAGAGACGAGATTTTTATTGACCTTGCCGGCCAACACCATTTGCACGACTTCCATCGTCTCGTTGTCGGTGACGCGCAAGCCGTTTTCAAACCGCGACGCAATATCCAGTCGCTTGAGCATACCGTTAATCTCCGGCCCGCCGCCGTGTACGACGATCGGATGTACGCCGACCACTTTGAGGGCGGCGACGTCTTGCATGACGGTACGCATGACGACGGGGTCGTTCATGGCGTTGCCGCCGTACTTGATGACGATCGTCTTGCCGGTAAATGCGCTGATGTAGGGGAGCGCCTCGACAAGCACATTCGCCCGTTCGATAATCGAATCCATATTGTGTTGCATGATTTTTGTCCTTATTTGTTTACGATTTCATGTAAGAGATTGCTTCGTCGCAAGCTCCTCGCAATGACACGACAGGACGGTCATTGCGATTTGAATTTTGCAAGGCGGCATAGACGGGGGTGCAGACGGGCAACAGGCGTCGCGAAAACGAGGGAGTGTAGTTTGATCTACTCGACCGAGTTTTCGCGACGCACGTAGCCCGTATCCGCCCTCGTATATGCCGCCGACTTATAAATATTCGCCCACCAAAGGCAACCCCAGCCCTTCGTCCAATCCGAACAGTATATTCATGTTCTGTATCGCTTGCCCCGACGCGCCTTTGATCAGATTGTCGATGACCGACACCAAAATGACGCGCTTTAAACGCGGGTCGAGTTTATAGCCGATCGCGCAGCAGTTGCTGCCGCGCACGTGGTGCAGTTCGGGCAGCATAGGCGAGGCGAACACGAAACGCTCGTTTTTATAATATTTGTCGTAAGCGGCCTGTATATCTGCGTCCGAAGCCGTGCATTCGACGTAGACCGTCGCCAAAATGCCGCGTTTGACGGGCAGCAGGTGGGGGGTAAACGACAGCGATACGCCCAACTTTTCCTCGATCTCGGTGGTGTGGCGGTGCGTCGTCACGCCGTAAGCCTTGAAGTTTTCCGACGCCTCGCATAGATTGTACGCAAGATCGGCCTTACGTCCCGCGCCGGTCACGCCGCTCTTAGCGTCGATGATGATGCCGTCGCGCCCGATCAGCCCCTCTTTGAGTAGCGGATACAGCGCGAGGATCGAGCAGGTCGTGTAGCAACCGGGATTGCCGACGATCGAGGCCGCGCGGATCTTATCGCGGAACAGTTCGGGCAGCCCGTACACCGCCTGCGCGTTCAGTTCGGGGCGCGGGTGCGTAACCTTGTAGGTCGACTGATACAGTTCGAGACTGTCGTAGCGGAAGTCGGCCGACAGGTCGATGACCTTTACGCCCATGTCATGGAGCTGCCCGCCGATCTCGGCGCTTGCGGCGTGCGGGAGCGCGGTGAAACACACGTCAACGCCTTTGAGCTGCGATACATCGGCCGCCGAAAACGCCATGTCGCCGTAGGCAAACCGTAGCGGCGGATAGAGGTCGGCCACCGGCACGCCGGCATTGGAACGCGACACCGCCGCCGTCAATTTGACTTGGGGGTGGCTTGCCAAAAGCCGCATCAATTCGAATCCCGTGTAGCCGTTTGCGCCGACGATCGCCGCCTGTATCATAGAAAAATCACCTCGTACAAAATCTCATTTAAAATTATACACGAATATGAATAATTATGCAAGCAAAAGCATATCTATATAGAAATAAATTTTTAAAAATGCAAAAAGGGTCGTCAAAACTATTGAAAAATGGCGGCGTATGTGCTATAATCGTATCAAAGTCAGAGTAAAAAGCAATCGGGAGGCCTACTGTATTTGAGTACCAATAAAAAAGGCGTATGCGAAGTTTGCGGGTTTGCCGACGACAGCTATCGGATCGAGGAGAACGGCAGCGTACTCAAAGTATGCAAGTTCTGCCACGACGGCTATTTGGAGCGCATGGGCTTGCCGCCCGACGCCGACGAGCCGCTTGAAGACGTCACCATGACCCTCGACCTGGCGGCGGCCGGGTTCGACGGCGACGGCGCGAAAGTCGAAACGCTGTCCGAACAGGAACTAGCGGCCGCATTGAAGCCGGACGAAAAGGATAAACAGGTGTTGCAGCGGATCAATCGCCGCGTCAAGGAGCGAGACAAGCGCAGCGAGGCGCTCAAAAGCGCGCTCTCCGGTGCGGACGGCGACGAAAGCGGGATCGGGTCGATCATTCGCCGCGTGAGCGCCGAATTGCAGGACGTGTTGTCCGACCCCGAATCGGCGCAGCTGTTCGAGGACAGCGACGCCAAACCGACCGCGGAGAAGAAAACCGAAGAAAAACCGACGCCGCCTGCGGACACCGAAAAAACGGTGCCGACGGTCGAGTTGCCGGCGCAAAAGGAAAATCGGGAATCAGCGCAGCAGACGCAATCGGCACAGACGCCGGCGCAAAAGGAGCAAACCATGGCAAAGAAAGTCAAGAAAAAAAGAGAGGTCGACGTTCTCGCCGAGGCCAACCCGCACATCGACGACGAGCGGATCCAGATCACGTCGCCCGAAGTACCGTTGCCGGCCGACCGTCGCCCGAAAACCAATTTGGACGTGGCGATCAAGGAATATCGCACCGGCGTGCGCTTTTTGGACGCGTTCAAATACGTGTTCCACCGCGTGACGTACACCGTCTATTTGGCGGTGTTGGTGGTGGCGCTGACGACCGCGTTCTTTATCACCAAGACGTGGCTGGAGGCGATCATCACGTTTGCCGGCGGCATCGGCGTCATCGCGCTGTCGTTTTTGTTGATGTGGTATCTGTCGTCGCGCTACCAAGTCGATAAACGCGCCTATCTGTTGCGCATTCGGCAGCAGGAGATCCTGTTTAAGAGCATGGATACCGATTGCTACCGCGAACTGCGCACCAAGTTTACCGTTTTCAAGTCGCTCGAATGGCTGCTTTCCAAGCTGTCGGTCGTGCTGCCGCTTGCCGTCATCGTGGCCGCCAGCGTCGCCGCCGTCATCGTCGCGTTTTTGAGCTACTACTGGCTGTTCAATCTCGTGCTGTTCGGCGCGATCCTCGCCGGCATCGTGACCTACTGGTTGGTCAAACTGTGCGCCGACGTCGTCGCCTACAAGCTCGACCTCGAACGCAACCAGCAAATCATGCAGCAGACGATGCTCGACATTCTGTCGGAATTGCGCAAATAAAAATTTTCGTAATTCCAAATATGGCATTTAAGTTTTTCAAAAGGTCGGAATCGTTTTCCGGCCTTTTGCGGTCTACAGGCACTATAGTCTTTTAGCAAAAGACGAAATAAAATAAATCTTACCTTTTGGCGTCAAAAGGTAAGCGAAAACCGTACAAGAGGGGGCACACTTCAGACTGTGTTCCCCCTCTTATAGATCTCCCCCTCGCAACTGCCAAAGACTAAGTCTCTGGACTCCTCTTTATAAGTCATATCAATTATCAAAATATATGGATAAAAAGAGATTGCATTTGTTTCGCCGACTTCTTAGCGGCATTTCGAGAACCCGTCCTTGTCGCTTCCCGTAAGGGAAGTCGTTGCGGGGTGGAGATTTAAAAGAGGAGGGACACAGTCGAAAGTGTCCCTCCTCTTTTACGGTTTTTGCCACGCTTTTTGGCGGCAAAAAGCGTGATTATTGTTTTGCGGTCTTTTTCTAAAAGACTTTACTTCCCTTTTGAAATACAAAGCTAAAAACATATATAGTTATCCTTATAAAAATAAAGCCCGCTTGCCAAAGCGCAAAAAAAGATAAATTAGTCAAAATGTATACCCGTAAGGAAGATATTTTAGGCAGTTTACAGTTGATAATCGGGGGCGGGTTGTTGTATAATAGTAGCATAGGAAAAGAACTTCCGTATAATCAAAACAAGGAGAGGGATTATGGCAAGTTTATCACTGAGACACATTTACAAGATTTATCAGGGCGGCGTGCGCGCGGTAAGCGACTTCAACCTGGAAATCGAGGACAAGGAATTTATCGTTTTCGTCGGTCCGTCCGGCTGCGGTAAATCGACGACATTGCGTATGGTCGCAGGTCTCGAAGAAATTTCGGCCGGCGAATTGTACATCGACGGCAAGCTGGTCAACGACGTAGAGCCGAAAGACCGCGACATCGCCATGGTGTTCCAGAACTACGCACTGTATCCGCACATGACCGTGTACGACAACATGGCGTTCGGCCTGCGCTTGCGCAAGATGAACAGCCAGGACATCGACGCGCGCGTACACGAGGCGGCGCAGATCCTCGGCATCGAGCAACTGCTTTCGCGTAAACCGAAAGCGCTGTCCGGCGGTCAGCGGCAACGTGTTGCGTTGGGCCGCGCGATCGTCCGCGAGCCGAAGGTATTCTTGCTCGACGAACCTCTATCGAACTTGGACGCCAAGCTGCGCGTGCAGATGAGAACGGAAATCACCAAGTTGCACAACAAGCTGGCTACCACGTTTATCTACGTTACCCACGACCAGACCGAGGCCATGACCATGGGTACCCGCATCGTCGTTATGAAAGACGGCGTTATCCAACAGGTCGATACGCCTACCTGCCTGTACGACCACCCCGAAAATCTGTTCGTTGCGTCGTTCTTAGGCTCGCCGCAAATGAACTTCTTCAACGCCAAGCTGATCCGCGAGGACGGCGACCTGTACGCAGAATTCGGCGTCAACAAGATCAAAGTGCCGAAGTCCCGCGCCAAGCGCTTGATGGACGAGAGTTTTATCGGCAAGGACGTCATTTTGGGCGTTCGTCCCGAGGACATTCACGACGAAGAGATCTTCATCAAGTCCAGCCCCGACTCGATCATTACCGCAGAGATCGACGTTATCGAAAAGCTGGGTAACGAAACCATTCTGTATATGAAAGTCGACGGCAAAGAGGACTACACCATTGCCCGTATCGACGCGCGCAGCACGGCGCAGCAGGGCGAGACGCTCAAGCTGGCGGTCGACTCGCAGCACATTCATTTCTTCGATCCCGAAACCGAATTGACGATCATGGGCGTCCCGCGTGTCAACATGATCCCGTCGATCTTGAAGTCGGAGAACGGCGGCTTGACCGTCACGTTCGGCAAGAACACGTTCGTGTTGCCGCAAGAGGTTTGCGAGCGTTTGGCCGACGTCGAGGCGATCAACGGCCCTGTCAAACTGGGCATTGCCCCGGCCGACTTAAAGCAAGAGGGCGAGGAAGGCGATCTGGTTATCGAATCGACGGTCGACTTCACCGAGAACTACCCGCGCTATATCGCCGTATACAGCAAGTTGGAAGGCAAGAAGGGCTTTATCGTCTCCAAGTTCCCGCTCGACTCGACCGTGACCGACGGCGACAAAATCAAGTCTTTTGTATCGCCGAAAGCCATTCAGTTGTACGACATCGAGACCGAGGAAAAACTGGTCGCGTTCAAGCCGTTTTCGTCCAATGCCGCCGACGCTACCGTTGCGGTCAAAGAGGGCGTTGCCTCGATTTCGTTCGGCAAGAGCCGTTTGGTCATGCCGACCGACAACAAGATCCGCGAGGGCGGCCAATATAAGATCCATATCGATCCGAAAGCCGTCACCGTCGGCAAAGAGGCCGTTTCCAAGGCCGGCAAGATGGTCATCGTAGGTTCTGTGCTCGACGCCGATACGCTCGGAGACTATACGCTCGTCTACCTCAAAGTCGAGGGCTTCGAGCCGTACTTCACCGCGCAGATCAAGGGCGCGCCGACCTACAACATCGGCGACAAGGTCAAAATGGCCATCAGCCCGCTGGGCGTTATGTCCGGCGACAAGAAGAGCGTTGCGACCGAGATCGCCGAACGCGAGAACGGCGCCGTTCGTCCGATGCCCGAAGTGTATATTGTAAAAGAAGAGCCGAAAGCCGCGCCCAAGGCAGAGCCGAAACCGGTAGAAGAGACGGCTGCCGCCGAAGACGCAGCGGAGAAAAAGCCTGCGGCTAAGAAAGCCACGGCCGCAAAGAAAACGACCGCTGCCAAAACTGCGCCTGCGGCTAAAACGACCGCCAAGAAAACGACAACCAAAAAGTAATTTTTAACGAAGACTGTAACCGAAAACGGGCTGCCGCACGGCAGTCCGTTTTTGCCGTTCGGAATGAAAGAGGGAGAGGGGACGATTTGCCCCCCCCGACGGCCGCGAGGACTAGCGGTGCGAATATTTTAATTGATACGCCTTCGTACATTTCTCGACTTCGCTCGGAATGACAAAAGGACGGTGTTGCTATAACCGCAACTTTGCCCCTGCAATCGAATCGTAAGTGTTGGTGGTACATTTCGGATACCCGCTGTTTTGTCACCTCGAGCGCAGTCGAGAGGTCTAGCGTAGCGAATCAAGCATTTTATGCGCCTGCGTACATTTCTCGACTGCGGTCGGAATGACAAAAGGACGGTAATCTTAGTAACCGACTATTTGTCACCTCGAGCGAAGTCGAGAGGTCTAGCGTAGCGAATCAATTATTTTATACGCCTGCGTA
>JAAVYI010000037.1 GCA_022791055.1 Clostridia bacterium
GAAAAAATAGCGACCAAAGACGTATAGGAATAATGCATGAACAACACACATTTAATCCCTTTTTAACGCCCTCAGTCGCTATTAAATACCCTTTAAATTGTCAATTTTACGCCTAAATCGGCTTTTCTTTGTTCTATTATAGCATTAAATATAGGAAAAAAGCAAGCGTTTTAAAAAAACGTTTCGATTAAAGTTCGATTAGAGTTTTGAAGGGCTTTTGAAAAAGCGTGGAAAAAGGATACAAAACGATTTTTCGGACTTTTTGCATTCTAAAGGGAACGAATGTCTTTTAGAAAAAGAGTGCAAAATAATCCTCACGCTTTTTGCGGCAAAAAGGATTGATTTTCTTTTGTAAAAGAACGAAAACCGCTTTTCCGGCCTTTTGCCGCCAAAAGGCCTCGGCGAAAACCGCAAGAGAGGGAGACACTTTCGACTGTGTCTCCCTCTCTTGACTCACCCTCCGCAACGACTTCCCTACGGGAAGCGAATCTGACGAGTTTATAAAATGCAGCTAAGAAGTCGGGTAAAACAACTCTATTCTTTTTCCGCAATATGATGCGATACTTTATTTATCTTATAAAGAGGATTCCAAAGACTAGTCTTTGGCAGTTGCGAGGGACCCTACAAGAGGGGGAACACAGTCTGAAGTGTTCCCCCTCTTGTACGGTTTTGGTCTCACCTTTTGACGCCAAAAGGTGAGGATTGTTTATCGGTCTTTTCGGAAAAGACTAATTTCCCCTTTAGAACTCCAAAAGCCCCGGGGGACGCCCGCCAACATTACGTTGCCGCGCCCTGCCCTGCGTTTAATACCGCATGAATGCCCGAAAACACGGTGTAGGCCACTTTGTCCTGGTAGTCGGCGTCGATCAGCAGTTTTTCGTCGTCCGGGCTGGAGAGAAAGCCGCATTCGACCAAAAGCGACAGGTACTGCGAACACTGTAAAATGTAGTAGTCGCCCGGCGCCTCGACGCGCTTGGATGCCTCGAGGTTGGTGTTCAGCAGGCTTTGTACGACGGCTGCGCTCGTTTTGCCGGCCTCGGAATCGGGCGCATAGAACACCTGCGCGCCGCGCACGCTCGCGCGGGGATACTGGTTGCAATGGATACTGACGACCAGATCGGGCTTTGCCTCTTCGATCTTCTCCTTACGACGTTCCATATCCTTGAGTTTTTTATTCTTGGACGCCATGCCGTACAGGCCGTCGGAGTTGACGCGCGTCATGACGACGTTATAGCCGGCCTGCGTCAAATGCGTCTTGAGTTTGCGGGCGATCGACAGATTGATGTCGCTTTCTTTGGTACCCGTCTTGACGCCGACGACGCCGCCGTCGATGCCGCCGTGTCCTGCGTCGATGACGACCGTCTTGCCGTTGCCGGCGCTGCCGACGCTCAAGATCGGCGAGATCAACAGGCCGATACTGACGGTGATCAGCAGCACGAACAGAATGATACCGATGGTTTTCTTTTTGACCGTTACAAACATACGCGTTCCCCCGCTTTTAAGCAAACAGCACGACTTTGCCGCCGATCCAGCTGTCGAAGAACGGTTTGAGTTCCTTTTTGGACGCTTTTTCAAAGCAGCAAATGAGGTCGTCGGGACGCGCCGTCGTCAGATAGTTTTGCGTCACATAGGTTTTGAGCGCGCTCTCGAACGCCGTGTCGCCGATCGTGCGGCGCAGACTGTCGAGCATCAGCGAGCCTTTGACGTAGGTCATGTACGAATATTCCATGTTGTCGGCGTACTCGCTGACCGCGCGCATCGAGGTATCGCCCTTGCCGCCGTCCTTATAGAGTTCGCAGTACAGCAGGAACGACCCGAGCGCGTCGGACACGCGTTTTTCAAACGCGATGCCGTAGTCGGGACGCCACTTGTAGAACAGCGACGCCGAGTATTCGGCCAGCGCCTCGTCCAGCCACGGCTCGCGCACTTGGTCGTTGCCGACAATCCCGTAAAACCACTGGTGCGCCGTCTCGTGGACGATGGCGTCGCGGTACACTTCGGGGCTTAGCGCGTCGGAGATCATCACCAGTTGCGGATATTCCATGCCGCCCTGCAAGAACGCCGTTTCGACCACCGAATAGGTGCTGTAGGGATAGCGGCCGTATTTTTCGGAAAACACGTCCAGGCTGTCGACGGCCGCCTGCAACGACTTCGACGGGTCGGAATCGGTGGCGTAGTAGTAGCGCACTTCGGTACCGTTCGACTGCCCCGTCGTCACCTCGAATTCGCCGATGACGGCGGCAAAGTCGCGCACCGCTTTGGCCGACGCGGTAACGGTGGTGTGCGTCTCGCCGCTCTCTTGCGTGGCCGCACCGGTCGTGGCGACGGTCAGTCCGTTCGGCACGGTCAGTTTGACTTGGTAGTTGGCGGGCGCGGAATAGAACGGGTCGCCGACGGCGTAATACGGGTCGGTGAGAAACGCGCCCTCGCGGTACATGCACGCAATCGGGTAAAAATTGCCCAGGTTGACCGTCGAGCCGTACTTGCCGAAACGATGCCGCACGTTGGGCAGCGTCAAAGTAAAGTCGACGCCGACCGTCACGCTCGACGTCGGCCGCAACTCGCTTGCGAGCGGCACGGTGAGAATGTCCTCGTCCAAGCCGTCGATCTGCACGTCGATCGCCTCGTCGCCGCGCGTCACCCGTGTGATCTCGATGCCGCCGTAGTTGACGCCTTGCGGATAGGCAGACGCCAGTTCGCGCTCGGAAACCGGCCGAAACTTCGCCCCCTCGCGGAACGCCGCCGGGTACAGGTGAAATTTCAGTTCGGACAGACTGACGTCGTAGGCGTTGACGTAGCGCACCTGCATCGACGCCGTGACCGTCTTATCGCCGTCGTAGCTTGCCTCGATCGTGTACTGCGTCAGGTTTTGGCTGATGTCGTCAATGCCGGATTCCCGACACCCGACCAGCCCCAGCATAAGCACAACGGCCAACAGCGCCGCCCATATCTTTCTTTTCAGCATACTCCGCTCCTCGCGTTTGGGATTTCAATTTACTATATGACCGCACCCCAACGAATATGCCGACAAACGAAAAAAGCGAGCCGTTTTAAGACTCGCTTGTACGTATTCCTTTTTCGTTTATTTGTATGCTCGGGTGACGGCGCCGTCGGGGGCGGTGGTAAAACGGGCGGTCAGTTGTTCGAACAGTATGTCGGCGATCGTTTCTGCGCCGCGGGCGGCGGCGACGCTGCGCGCTTGCGCTTGCATATGTGCGCATGTGTCCGTGCGCAGCAGTTGCAAGGCCAGTTCGGCCGCTTTTTGCGGGTCGGTCTCCAGTTTGGCGCACTTAAGTTCGTCGACGCAGTAGCGCGCGAACGCTTGCTCGGCGGGCGATTTACAGCACAGTAGGATCGCGGGGACGCCGTAGACGAGCGCCAAGCTGTCGGCCGCGCCGATCGTCAGATCAACCGACGGCATATATTTTGCGCCGTCGTCCCACTCGGACAAAATTTCGAGCCTAACCGATTCGGGCGCACCCAATTTTTCGAGTTTGGCGCGCAACCCGTCTTTGGCGGAGGCGACGACGATACGCAGCGGATGATTGGCTTGCAAGAGCGCTGCGACGACTTGATAGGCTTTATGTCCGCAAGCGCCGTCGACGCGCACGGTCGGCAGTTCGGATGCGGGCGCTGCGGCAGTCGGCAACGGCGCGTCGAGAATGAGCGGCACTTTGGTTGCGGTGTGTTCCCCTGCCGCGGCGACAACCGTTTGCGACGGCGTCAGCAGATCGGCGCCGGTGTTCCACAGCGCGTCGAGATACAGGTCGGCGCAGTACTGCACGTTACACGGCACGCCGCACCGCGCGGCATAGTAGGCGGTCGACCAGTGGGTCGAAAACACCATATCGGGATCGAGCTTTGCCATGCGCTCGAGGGCGAGCGGATAGCTGCCGGGCACGGTCGACTGTACGGTCGCTTGCAACAGGTTTGTTTTAAACAGTTTGGACGCGAGCGCGGTCATATTGCGGTAGCCGGGCATTTTGCGTTGCAAGTCGGCGGTACGCGCGATCTCCTGTTCGAACTCGTGTAACGGCGCCGGCGCGTCGCCGCCGAAGAACGGCAGGACGGTTATATCGACGCGATCGCCGTACTTGGTTTTAAACGCTTCGGCCACGCGTTTGAGCGGCACGCTGTAGTTTACGCCCGCCTCGACGAGCGGGAACAATACGCGCGCTTTTTGCGACGCGTCGCGCGGCGGCACGGCGGTTTCTACGACGATCGGCTGTCCGTTCTCGTCGATGACGCCGGTGCTGAACAGGTAATCTTTTTCGGCGAACGCGAGAATGATGCCGTAGTACAAAATGATATTTTGGCAGCTCATGGCGACGTCGAGCATACTGTTTGCGATCAGGCACAGCACGGCAAGGCCGGCGAACAGACGCGCGACGGTCGGCTTTTTGACGAACATATAGACGGTCTGCGCGCGGTGGAACAGGTACGCCACCAGCCCCAGCAAGCCGCCGGTCGCCAAGAACTGCAACACCGTATTGTGCGCCCAAAAGAACGAAGCCAAATCGACGCCGTAATGGTAGTACAGGCCGACGCCGAATAAGGGCGACGTCAAAAACGCTTTTAGGCTTATGATCCAAAGTTCAAAACGGCCGCGGTCGTTCAGTCCGGTTTGGATATAGAAATTCAATAGTTGCAGCAGGCGTTCGTAGCGCAGGGCGACCACCGCCACGCCGGCGGCAAAGATCAAGCCGACGGCGATCCACAGCCCCAGCCTGCGCCGCGCGAACAGGCAGGCGAAAATACTGCCGGCGACGTACAGCGGTACGGCGACGATCAAGGTCGCGCGCGCGTAGGTGAAGATGACGGCGATCAGCATGGCGGTCGTACCCAGAAAGTACGGCAGCGAATGTTTTTCCTGATAGGTCAGATAAAAGCCGAACGGTATCGTCAGTAGGAAAATGAAGGCGATCGAATTGCTGATGCCCCACCCCAGTTTCACGAGATCTTTCTCGCCGGTCGCGCGCAGTTCGGGGACGGCCAAATACAGCACGCCCAGTTCGGCGGCAATGACGACGCCCATCATGAACAGGCCGAACGCCAAGTATCGCATCGAATAGCCTTTCTTCCACTGCGTCGTGTGGAAGATCAACAGATAGAAACCGTAGTACAGCGCGGCGAACGACAGTCCCAGCCACAGATTTTTGACCGTATAGTCGGGCGCGAAAAAACCGTTGGTGACAAAGGTCGCCGCCATGGCCGCCAAGCCCGCGGTCAAAAAGGTGCGCTTTTTGAAATTTTTATATTGCTTATAATAGACTAAGTGAAACACGATCGCGGCGAGTAGCACGACGGCTAAGCACGCGATGTTGGCTATGTACGGGGTTGTCGTCCAAATGCCGACGTTCGACCAGTTGGTCGCGCCGTGCTTGCGAGAGATCGAAAAGTACGCCATCAGCACGCACGGAATGAACGGCGTCGTATCCTCGTGAAAAACGAATATAAAGGCGGAAATCAAAATGATCGCCCAAAAAGCCGCCAGTTCGATCGCCAACAGGTGCGACAAAAAGGCAATCAGCGCGACGACCGCGATATGCCAATGACTGCGCTGAAAGGCGCAGATCGCAGCGATCGCTTTGGTTCGTTTGCATTGTTCCAACACTCGTAACACGCGCTACCATCCAAGACAGAAATAAAAAATAAACGTCAAAATGCCGACCACGCCCAAATACAGGCTAAACCACTTATAGTCGGCCTTTTCGATCAGTTTCATCATAAATTTGATGGCGAGAAATCCCGAAGCAAAGCTGACGACCATGCCGCCGATGACGTTCAGCCAAGCGACGTCGCCGAGAGTCCCGTCCTTCGCGCCGCCGATCAGCGTGACGAGCGCCGATCCCGCGATGACGATCATGCTCATGAAGAACGAGAATTTGGCGACATCGCTGCGTTTACTGCGTGCGAGCGTGCCGCCGAAGATCGTACTGCCGCTGCGCGAAATGCCCGGCAGCAGCGCCGCCGTCTGGATAAGCCCCATATAGATCGCGCCTTTTAAGCCGACGCTTGGCGCAATGCGGTCGTCAAGCGGCCGCTCGACATACGAATATTTTTTGGAAAAAAATTCGGTCGCCAGTAAAATGACGGCGGTCGCAATAAAGAAAAAACACAGATATTTGGGCGTCGAGAAAAAGCCGTCGATGTAGTCGGACAAGAACAGTCCGACGATCGCCGCCGGCACAGAGGCCAAAAGCAACAGCCCGATCGTTTTAAACGGCGGTTTGAACAGCCCGATAAAGTCCTTGAAAAATGCGGCGAACACCGCGAGCAGCGTGCCGACGTGTACCATGATGTCGAACAGCATATAGTCGCCGCTGACACCCATCAGCGAACGAACCAAAACCAAGTGTCCCGAACTGGACACCGGCAAAAATTCGGTCAGCCCCTGCACCAGTCCGAGTACCAATGCTTGCCAAAAATTCACGGCGCAACTGCCTCCTTTTTTGAAAAATCGTCGAAAGATTTGCGGGCGTAAAGCCCCGACTATTTACGCGATCTGCTCGAGCAAGCCGCTGTTATCGCCGATCGAGCCGTTCTGCTCGTCGAGTTGTTTGGCGGCCAAAATGCTTTCCTTGCGTTCGGCGGCGGCGATTTTGCGGTACTCGTTGGGCACGATGTTAAATACGGCCGTCTCGGTCGCCGCGGCGTTCTCCGAAAACGCTTGTTCGCGTAGTCCGTCCAACTGCTTATCGAACGCGGCGCGGTCGATGTCCTGCAAGCGCGTCGCAAAAATGCCCTCGTGCGAGGTCGCGTCGACCTGCTCTTTGTCGTAGCGCAGTTCTTCAAACAGCTTTTCGCCCTCTCTGAGTCCCGTGACGACGATCGGAATGTCCTGCTCCGGCACAAGGCCGTTGATACGGATCAGGTCGCAAGCGAGGTCGTAAATGAACACCGGGTCGCCCATGTCGAGTACGAACACCTCGCCGCTCGAGGCGAACGCGCCCGTCTGTAGCACCAGGCGCACCGCCTCGGGTATGGTCATAAAATAGCGCTTGATATAGCGGTGGGTCAGCGTGATCGGGCCGCCCTCTTTGATTTGTTTCAAGAACGTCGGAATGACGGAGCCGTTCGAGCCGAGTACGTTGCCGAATCGCACCGCCGCCATCTGCATTTTCGACTGCTTGCCGCGCGTCTGAATGAGCATTTCGGCCAGGCGCTTGCTCGCGCCCATAATGTTTGCGGGGTTGACCGCCTTATCGGTCGAAATGAGTACGAACTTGCCGACGCCGGCGTTTTCGGCCGCCTCGATGACGTTGAGCGTGCCGAACACGTTGTTTTTGATCGCCTCGGTCGCCGAGATCTCCATCATCGGGACATGCTTGTAAGCCGCGGCATGGAAAAGAATCTCCGGTTTGTATTTGGCGAACGTCTCATCGAGCTTTTTGCGCTCGCGCACCGTCCCCATCACCAGCGTATAGCGGTGCGTGTCGTACTTGCGTTTGAACTCTTCGTTGAGTTCGAACATGCCGTTTTCGTGCATGTCGAAGATGATCAGATGTTTGCACCCGAAGTTGAGCGCCTGACGGCACAGCTCGCTGCCGATGCTGCCCGCGCCGCCGGTCACGCAAACGATCTTGTCTTTGACCGACACGTCGATCAGTTCCTGCTTGACTTTAAATTCTTCGCGCCCCAACAGTTCCTCGATCTTGATGTTGCGTAGCGACAGCGTTTTGTTGGCCATTTCGCCTGCGTTGGTCATGGCGGGCATGATCTTGATCGGCAGTCCGAACTCTTTGCAACGGTCGTAAATGCGCTTTAATTGCGAGCGGGTCAAACTCTGAATGGCGATAACGAGCACTTCGGCCGCCGTCTTTTCGATGATCTCGCCCAGCTTGTCCATGCCGCCCTCGACCTTGACGCCGTACAATTTCAACTCCTGTTTTTCCTGGTCGTCGTCGACCACCGCCACCGGATAGTAGCCGTCTTGCGGGTTGTTGATAAAGCGGTTGATCAAAAGCGAGCCAGTATAGCCCGCGCCGATGATGACCGTGCGTTTCATGCCGCCGAGCGACTTTTTGTACATGCGGTTTTTGACGTGCTTGGCGTAGTGCAAAATGCCGTTGAAAAAGCGCACCGTACCCGACAGCAAGGCCGAAAACAGCAGATAGTCGATGATGATCGACGCCCAAAGCTCGATGCCGAATGCCACGTTCAAAACGGCTTTCAACACCATGATGACGGCAAACGACGCGATATAGGCCAACAGGAATTTGAAAAACTCGACGCGCCCGGCATACCGCCACATTGCGCCGTAACAGTCGAAAAACACCAGCATGGCGATGGTGATGATGATAACGATTGCCGCGACCGCCAGTTCGTAGGCGTCGTACAGCGTCGGGATCGATACGTTTTCGGAAAAGAAAATGATCGTCCGCGCCAGCCAGTAGGACGCAACGGCGAACAATACGTCGAGGGCAAAGGTGATCAGTATACCCCGATACTTATGCGAGGCGCTGAATGCGCCGTTGTTGTTCTTGTCCTTTTTCATAAATAAAGCTACCCCCCCCCCGCAAAATTCGGAGGGCCGTATATAGTTTGCCCACAAACAGGCTTTTTCATTATACCGTATATATAGCCCCATTGTCAAACGAATCGCCGCCGAATCGGGTTTTTCCCGCATAAACCGCTAAAAATCCGCGCCGACATTTGCATTTTGCGCCCGTATATGGTATACTGCCCCTATGAAGAAACGCGCCGACAACCGCATACGCGAACTGGACTTTCTCCGCGGTATTGCGATCCTGCTGATGCTGACCGTCCATATCGCCTACGCCGCGCATGTTGCGGCCGGCATGGCGGGCGTGCGCATCGGGCAACCGCTGTACGCGTTCAGTCTCGACTGCTACGCGTTCTACCGCTCGGGCTTCGGCAAATCGTTGCAAATGCTGTGCGGCGTGCTGTTCGCGCTGCTGTCGGGCGTGACAAGTTCGTTTTCGACGACCGGCCGACGGCTCGGTAAAGCGGTCAAATATTTTCTTATAGCCATGATCTTGACCGTCGTCACCCGCCTACTGTCCGACCTGTTTTCCACACGCATGACCATTATATTCGGCGTCGTGCATATGCTGTCGATCTCGGCGGCGCTGTATGCACTCGTCATGCTGCCGATCCGGTCGAACGCCGCGCGCGTCACCGTCCCCGCCGTCTTAGGCGTGACCATCGTCGGGATCGGACTGGTATTCGATCTCAAAAATGTGCCTGTATCCACCAACCTGTTGGCGCCGATCGGCATCGTCGGCCCGCGCTTTTTCTCCGCCGACTTCTATCCGCTCATTCCCTGGGCGGGCGTGTTTTTATTAGGCGGCGCGTTGGGCGCCGCGCTGTATACGCGCCGCACGCTCTTGCCGCGGTCGCCGCAGTCGCTGTTTCCCCGTTTTAACAAAATACGCCCGCGGCCGATTTCGGCCTTAGGGCGTTTCTCGATCCAAATTTATCTGACGCATCAGGTCGTTTTGGTCGGCTTGTTTTTTGTGTTGTATCGAATCGTCTTTTGAAAAAGAGTTTAAAACGGGTTCATGGACTTTTGCGGACTCAAGGGAATGACTATCTTTTGAGAAAAAGAGTGCAAAACATTATTCACGCTTTTTGCGTTCTAAAGGATTGCTATTCTTTTGAAAAAGAGAGCAAAACGGATCCCCGGCCTTTTGCCGCCAAAAGGCCTCTGCGAAAAGCGTAAGAGAGAGGGACACTTTCGACTGTGTCCCTCTCTCTTAACTCTCACCCCGCAACGACTTCCCTACGGGAAGCGAATCTGACGAGTTTGCACAAATCGACCTTTTGTCATTTCGACCGAAGTGGAGGAATGTACGAAGGCGTATAGAATAATTGATTCGCTACGCTAGACCCCTCACTACGCTCGGGGTGACAAAGTAGCGGTTATAATGCTTTTGACCTATAAAGAGGATTCCAAAGACTTAGTCTTTGGCAGTTGCGAGGGGGAGTTCTACAAGAGGGGGAACACAGTCTGAAGTGTTCCCCCTCTTGTACGGTTTTTGCCACGCTTTTTGGCGGCAAAAAGCGTGAGTATTGTTTTTTCGTCTTTTGCTAAAAGACTATCGTTTCCTTTAGAAATGCCGAAGTCCGAAAACCGTTTAACTCTCTTTTATTAAAAGACTTCCCTTTATCTACTTCACACCCAACGACAGCAAGTAGGCTTGTAGCCCGGCGTCGCCGCGCGCGGTCGCGTAGTCTAAGAGACTTCTGCCGTCGGGCAGACGGTCGTCGGGCGTATAGCCGCGCTTAAAGAGATAGGAAAGCGCTTGCGCGCCGAGATACGGGAAGGCGTTTGCGGCCTCGACCAAAAAGGTCGGGCTTTTTTCAAACGTTTCGGCGGTCGGGTAAATGAGGTCGAGCATATCGAAACAGCCGCGATAGAGCGCTTTGGCCGCTGCCTTGGCGTTGGGCTTTAGGTGCGGTTTTTTGGACAGCAAATAGCCGACCGCTTTGAACGCGCCCTCGCCCTCGATACCGACGGCCTGGCTGATCGCCTCCTCGTTGATCCAGTCGCGGCTTTCCTCGATGTACGCGAGCATTTCGAAGCCGTCGCGGGAGACGAGCATCATCAAAATGGGCAGTTTGACCGCGTCGCACACGCGCGCGGGTGAAAGCCCGAAACGGCGGCAGAACGTCTCGACTTGCGACGGGTCGCCGTTTAGCACGATATAATGTATGTACGGAAGATACAGTTCGTCGAAATACACTTCGTCAACGGTTTCGCGCGCGCCGTGTTTACGAACGAGCGCGGCAATGGCATATTCGAGCATCGACAGATAGTCTTGCTCGATCTTGCCGAACTGCTTGACGCCCGGCCCGTCGGCTTTGTCGGCGAGCGCCTTGACGGCGAGCGGAGCGTCGAGCGCGCCGCGATCGATGAGATAGTGCAACAATTCGATGTCCCAGACCTTGACGGCGGCCTTGAACGGCTGCGCCGAATAGGCCAACACGTCGAACTTGGCCTCGATGTTGTCGATGGCCTGGTAGACGACGGGCTTATGCTTGACTACCTCGGTCAGTTGCTTGACGAGCTGTCGAATATCCTCTTTGTTCATGTTATTCCCTCGCGTCGGACTTATATACCTTTATATAGTATACCGCATTCGGTGCGATTCGTCAATCTGTTTGGCTATGCCCTGCGCGCCGATTTAACAAAAAAACGTCGAAATTATTTGAGAAAAGGCGGCTGAAACGTTTGACTTAAACCGCAAAAATGCATATAATACCAGTATAATCGAAGATTCAGCAAAGGCGCTGTAGGATTCCGATATGAAATCTTGCGGCGCTTTGTCGTTAATCGGCGGTGGAATTTATCTTAGGAGAACGTTTATGTCCAACATTCCCGAACTGTTTGGTAGCTTGGTGTTCAACGACAAGGTGATGCGCGAGCGTCTGCCGAAAGACACGTACAAGGCGCTCAAGAAAACGATCGCCGACGGCGCGTCGCTCGAGCCGACGGTTGCGAACGTTGTCGCCAACGCCATGAAAGACTGGGCGATCGAAAAAGGCGCCACGCACTACACGCACTGGTTCCAGCCGATGACCGGCGTCACCGCCGAAAAGCACGACAGTTTCATCACCCCGTGCGACGGCGGCATCATCATGAATTTCTCCGGCAAAGAGTTGATCAAGGGCGAGCCGGACGCGTCGAGTTTCCCTTCCGGCGGCATTCGCGCCACTTTCGAGGCGCGCGGCTACACGGCCTGGGACCCGTCGAGCTTTGCCTTCATCAAGGACGGCGCGCTGTGCATTCCGACGGCGTTCATGTCCTACACCGGCGCGGTGCTCGACAAAAAAACGCCTCTCTTGCGCTCGATGAACGTTTTGAGCAAGCAGGCCGCCCGCATCGTCACCCTGTTCGGCACGCCGTGCGACAAGGTAAATACGACCGTCGGCGCGGAGCAGGAATATTTCCTCGTCGACCGCGAGCTGTACTATAAGCGCAAGGATCTCATCTACACCGGTCGGACGCTGTTCGGCGCGCGGCCGCCCAAAGGGCAAGAACTCGAGGACCACTATTTCGGCAGTCTGAGGCCGCGCGTACTGGCCTTTATGGACGACCTCGACCGCGAGTTGTGGAAGCTGGGCATTTTGGCCA
Organism: Clostridia bacterium; assembly: GCA_022791055.1. Taxonomy (GTDB): domain Bacteria; phylum Bacillota; class Clostridia; order Christensenellales; family Pumilibacteraceae; genus HGM11386. The sequence continues at coordinate 12,101 of JAAVYI010000037.1, forward strand.
AGACGCGGCATAACGAAGTCGCGCCCGCCCAGCACGAGCTTGCGCCGATCTTCTCGTCCGTCAACGTAGCGACCGACCACAACCAACTGACAATGGAAGTCATGCGCAAGGTGGCCGAAAAGCACAACCTCATTTGCCTGTTGCACGAAAAGCCGTTTGCCGGCGTCAACGGCAGCGGCAAGCACAACAACTGGGCGATGTCGACCGCCTCGGGCGAAAACCTATTAGACCCCGGCAAGAACCCGGCCGAAAACACCCGTTTCTTGCTGTTCTTAGCCGCCATTATCAAGGCCGTCGATCTGCACCAGGATCTGTTGCGGCTGTCGGTCGCGACCGCCGGCAACGACCACCGTTTGGGCGCCAACGAGGCCCCGCCGGCGATCCTGTCGATGTATCTGGGCGACGAGCTGACCGGGATATTGGAGGCGATGGCGGCGGGCGTGCCCGTCAGCAAAAAGCAGCGCGACCGTTTCACCACCGGCGTCGACGCGATCCCGACCTTTATGGCCGACACCACCGACCGCAATCGCACGTCGCCGTTTGCCTTTACCGGCAACAAGTTCGAGTTCCGTATGCTCGGTTCGTCGGTCAACCTCGCCTGCCCCAACGTCATGATCAATACGTCGGTCGCAGACGTTTTGAAAGAGTTTGCCGACACACTGGAAAAAAGCAAGGACGTCGAGGCGGACGCCAAAAAGCTGATCGTCGAGACGTACAACGCGCACAAGCGCATTGTCTTTAACGGCAACAACTATTCGGACGAGTGGACGGCAGAGGCCGCGCGGCGCGGACTTTTGAACCTTAAGACGACGCCCGACGCGCTCAGCTACTACGACCGCAAGGAAAACGTCGCCATGTTCGAGCGGCACAAGATCTACACCAAGGCGGAAATCAAGGCGCGGCAAGAGATCTTACTCGAAAATTACTGCAAGGTCATCGGGATCGAGGCGATGGCGATGTCGCAGATCGTTTCCAAACAGATCTTGCCCGCCGCCATACAGTACACCGACGTATTGCTGCAAAGCGCCGCGCACAAAGCGGCCGCGGGGCTACAGGCGATTGCCGAAAACGAGTTGGCCGCTCGGATCACCGAACTGACCAACAGCGCCTATGCGACGCTCGCCCGGCTCAACGCCAACGCCGTCGCCGCCAAAGACGTTTCCGACGTGTTGGCCGCCGCGCGCAACTACCACGACGCCGTGTTTTTGACCATGCAAGAGTTGCGCGTCAGTTGCGACGAACTGGAAACGGTCGTCGCCCGCGAATACTGGCCGTTCCCCACCTACGGCGATCTGATGTATTATTAAAGGTCGCGTAGTCGACCAAACGCAAAACGCAAGAGATTGCTTCACTGCGTTCGCAATGACGGTAAAAGTTGCGCTCGCAATGACATATAAACACGGCGGCAGCAAGCGGCCGCCCTACAAAATTGTCACCCGCGAGGAAGCGAGGCCTTTCTAAAGGTTGTCATTGCGAGGGAGCGAGGCACGAGCGACGAAGCAATCTCTGTGGGTTTTCGTTTCTTATGTCAGAGATTGCTTCGCTGGCGCTCGCAATGACGGTAAACGCGACGTTCGCAATGACAGTAAAAGTTGCGCTCGCAATGACACTTCTCATCGTCATTGCGAGGGAGCGCAGCGACCGCGCAATCTCTGACAATCCCCCATAAACCCCACACAACGGCGTGTTCCTCTTTCGAGGCACGCCCTTTTTTGATTCTTTTCGTATTTCATTTTCAGGAGGTATATTTGTTATGTTTTCCGTTTCCCTGACCGAAGTGGCGGGCGCGGTCGACACCCTGTGGGTGCTGATCGGCGCGTCGCTGGTCTTCTTCATGCAGGCCGGGTTTGCCATGGTCGAAGCCGGGTTTACCCGCGCCAAGAACAGCGGCAACATCATCATGAAGAATCTGATGGACTTTGCGCTCGGCACCGTCGTGTTTTGGCTGTTCGGCTACGGTCTGATGATGGGGACCGACGCCGGCGGGTTTGTCGGCACGCCGGTCAATCCGTTCGGCACAATGGACTACACCAAGCTGATTTGGTCGACGGTGTTCTGCGCGACGGCGGCGACCATTGTTTCGGGCGCTATGGCCGAACGCACCAAATTTTCGTGCTACTGTATCTATTCGGTGCTGATCAGTCTGCTTGTCTACCCTGTTTCGGCGCACTGGATTTGGGGCGGCGGTTGGTTGAGCGACATCGCCGGCACCGCGTTTCACGACTTCGCCGGCTCGACGGTCGTACATATGGTCGGCGGCATTTCGGCCTTGATCGGCGCCAAAGTGTTGGGGCCGCGCATCGGCAAGTTCGACAAGAACGGCAAGCCGCGCGCCATTCCCGGCCACTCGATCACACTGGGCGCGCTCGGCGTATTCATTCTTTGGTTCGGGTGGTTCGGGTTTAACGGCTCGTCGACCTATGCGGCGGTCGGCAAGGACGCGGCTACCGCTTTGGGCAGTCTCGGCCACATCTTCGTGACGACCAACATGGCCCCGGCCGTCGCCGCCACCGTGTGCATGGCGATCACCTGGATTCGCTACAAAAAGCCCGATGTCAGCATGTGCCTCAACGGCGTTCTCGCAGGCCTTGTCGGCGTGACGGCCGGCACCGATGCGGTCACGCCTTTAGGCAGCGCGCTCATCGGCCTGATCTGCGGCTTTGTCGTCGTGTTCGGCGTCGAGCTGCTCGACAAAAAGCTGAAGATCGACGATCCCGTCGGCGCAGTCGCCGTACACGGTATGTGCGGCTTGGTCGGAACGCTGTGCGTCGGCCTGTTCGCCGCCGACGGCACGACCTGGGGTCTGTACGGCGCGATCACCGGCGCCAACACCTGGGCGCAAGGCTTTACGCAACTGGGCATACAGGTGCTCGGCATCGTCTGCGTAGCCGCGTGGGTGTGCCTGATCATGATTCCGACTTTCTTGCTGCTTAAAAAGTTTATGGGTATGCGCGTGTCCGCCAAGGAAGAAATCGGCGGCCTCGACGTGTTCGAACACAATCTGCAATCGGCCTACGCCGGCTTTACCATCGAGGACCACACGGCCGACGAGGAAGTCCCTACTGTTGTTTCCGCGCCGACCGAAAAGCCCGCCAAAACGAGCGCAAACGGGGTAAAGATGAGCAAAGTGACCGTCATTCTCAAGCAGTCGCGTTTCGAGGCGCTCAAAACCGCGATGAACGCGATCGGCGTGACCGGCATGACCGTCACCCAAGTGATGGGTTGCGGCACGCAGAAAGGCGCGACCGAAATGTACCGCGGCGTGCCCGTCGAAATCAACCTGCTGCCCAAAGTCAAGGTGGAAATCGTCGTCAGCGCCGTGCCGGTGCAAACGGTAGTCGACGCCGCCCGCAAAGTGCTGTATTCGGGCAACATCGGCGACGGCAAGATCTTCGTCTACGACGTCGAGGACGTCGTACGCATTCGCACCGGCGAAAGCGGATACGATGCTCTACAGGACCACGAGCAAGCGTAAACGCATTGTAAGACTAGAACAAAAACAGTCTCTTGCATAATCGAGAGGCTGTTTTTTTATCGAACGAACGACTCACAGCGTCAAACTGTAGCAAATATCGGCCATAATCTTTTCGGTGCCGCGCTTGCGATATGTGGCTTCGCCGATGGGGGTAAAACCGAGTTTTCGCACAACGGCTTTGGAAGCCTCGTTTTGCGCACCGACCGAAACGGTCACTTTCTCCGCGCCCTGCCGCCGTGCATACGCAATCATGCCGGCCGCCGCTTCGGTCGCATATCCGTTTTTCTGAAATGCTTTATGTACACAGTATGCGATGTCGTACGTTTTGCCGTCCGGCGACGGAATAAAACTGCACGTCCCTACCCGCTCGCCCGTTTCCCGCTTTTCGATGATCAAGTAGCAACACTCCGCATCCTCTCCCAATGTTTCGACCATGTGCAAATATTCCGGATCGATTGTCTCCAGCACGGGATCGGGCAAGTACGCGCCCATTTCGGGATCATTCCAAATCCCGATCGCAAACAACGCATCGTCTGCGGTAAACCCGCGCAACAGAAGTCGCTCGGTTTGTATAGGTTTGATTTGCATACTGACTCCGATATTCGCAGATTGTATTGATACGATCGGTCTTTTCCGGCTTGCCCGCAAGAGATTGCTTCGCGTTGCTCGCAATGACAGTAAACAAGGCGGCAGAGATAGTGGCAGAGAACGGCAACAGTCGGCAAGCCGACGAGGGCGCAATTCTCATTGTGACGCTACGTATTTGACGATGTAGACGCATTCCCGCTACGCCCCACGGGCAGAGAGTGGTGCGTAGAGACGCAACAGGCGCGGCGGCGGCAAAGATGTACTTTATTTGACGGTGTAGACGGGGGTAGAGACGGGCAACAGGTGCGACGAAAGCGATACCCACAAGGCGACGAGGGCAGAGAGCGGTGCGTAGAGCCGCAACAGGCGCACCGTCGGCAAGGGAGCGTAGTTCGTCCTACGTGACCTTGTCGACGGTTGCGCACGTAGCGTCTATACGTGCCGCTATATGCCCTCGGCTACTCCCATTCGATCGTCCCCACCGGCTTCGGCGTCAAATCATACAGTACGCGGTTGACGCCCTTGACTTCGTGGGTGATGCGGTCGGTGATCTTTTTGAGCAGTTTGAAATCGATCTCTTCGATGGTGGCGGTCATGGCGTCGACGGTGTTGACGGCGCGCAAGATGACGGGAAATTCGAAGCAACGGGCATTGTCGCGCACGCCGACCGATTTGAAGTCGGGTACGACGGTAAAGTATTGCCACACCTTAGACGCTAAGCCGGCTTTATCGAACTCCTCGCGCAAAATGGCGTCGGACTCGCGCACGGCCTCGAGGCGTTCGCGGGTGATCGCGCCCAGACAGCGCACGCCGAGTCCGGGACCGGGGAACGGCTGCCGATACACCATGTTTTCGGGCAGTCCCAGCGCCACGCCGCAAGCGCGCACCTCGTCTTTAAACAGCATCTTGAGCGGCTCGACCAGCGTGAACTGCATGTCTTCGGGTAAGCCCCCGACGTTGTGATGACTCTTGACGATCTTGGCGGTTTTGGTGCCGCTCTCGACGATGTCGGGATAGATCGTCCCCTGCCCCAAGAACTCGACGCCCGACAGCTTGCGCGCCTCTTCCTCGAACACGCGGATAAATTCCGCGCCGATGATCTTGCGCTTACGCTCCGGGTCGGCGACGCCTGCCAGCTTGCTTAAAAACCGTTCTTGCGCGTCGACGTAAACGAGGTTGGCGTGCATCTGCTTTTGGAACACCTCGACGACCTGCTCGGCCTCACCCTTTCTGAGCAGCCCGTGGTTGACGTGTACGCTGGTCAGTTGGTTGCCGATCGCCTTGATCAACAGCGCGGCTACGACCGAAGAATCGACGCCGCCCGAGAGCGCCAACAGCACTTTTTTGTTGCCGATCGTCTTGCGCAGTTGCTCTACCTGGTCGGCGATGAAGTTTTCCATGTTCCAGTTGGGCGCAGCCTTGCACACGTCGAACACGAATTTTTTAAGGATCTTCTTTCTCCCCGTTTCCGTCTCCGGCCAGGTCTCGCCGCGCTTGTCCTTATGGTCCATGTACAAGAGCGGCAGACCGCTATTGTACACCGCCGCCGACGCGTCGATCTCCTTTCCGTCGACAACGCGGTTGGGGCCGCCGTTCAAGATCACGCCCTTGACGTTGGGCAACGCCTTCCATTCGTCGGCCGAAATATCGAAATTGTGAATTTCGGTATACACCCCGAGCGCCCGCACGTCGCGCGCGATCAGCGTGTTCTGTTCGCTGCCTAAGTCGAGTACAACGATCATATCCTGTTGCATGGTAGTTACTCCTTTTTATATGTTTATATGGATTAGCCTTCAGTTGCGCAAAAATCGATAATCGCCGATGACCCGATTCCGCACAATGCAACACGGGTCAAGGGGATCCCCCTTGTCGTTGCGAGGGGTGCAGGGGGACACAGTCGAAAGTGTCCCCCGCCGCCTTTTGGTACTTTTCGGCGCACGAAAAGTACATTACTTGTTGTCGGAAACCGTACGACGAAAACAACCGTTTACTACAGGCATGTCGCGCACGTAGCGTCTATACGTGCTGCTATATATGCCGCCTTACTCCCATTCGACCGTCGCGGGCGGCTTCGACGTAATATCATATACAACGCGGTTGATATGCCCGACTTCGTTGACGACGCGGGTAGAAACTTTTTCGAGGACGTCGTATGGGATACGCGCCCAGTCGGCGGTCATACCGTCGACGCTGGTGACGGCGCGGAGCGCGAGCATATAGTCGTAGGTGCGGCCGTCGCCCATGACGCCGACGCTGCGGGTGTCGCTTAAGACCGCGAAATACTGCCAAATGTCGCGTGTCAGGCCGGCTTTTGCGATCTCGTCGCGGTAGATATAGTCGGCCTCTTGCAACAGCTTGATCTTCTCGCGGCTGATCGGACCGATGATACGGATCGCCAGACCCGGCCCGGGGAACGGCTGGCGCATGACGATGCTTTCGGGCAGCCCGATCTCGAAACCGCAGGCGCGTACTTCGTCTTTGAACAGGTCGCGCAAGGGTTCTACGATCTCCTTGAAATCGACCACGTCGGGTAAGCCGCCGACATTGTGATGGCTTTTGATTTTGGCCGACGCGCCGAATCCGCTTTCGATGACGTCGGGATAAATGGTGCCTTGCAACAGGAAGTCGACCGCGCCGATCTTTTTGGCCTCTTCCTCGAACACGCGGATAAACTCTTTACCGATGATCGCCCGTTTTTCTTCCGGCTCGGACACGCCGTCGAGTTTACTTAAAAACCGATCGGATGCGTCGACGGCGATCAGATTCATGCCCTGCTCGTCGCGGAACACGCGCACAACCTCGGCCGCCTCGTCCTTTCTCAAAAGCCCGTGGTCGACAAAGATACAGGTCAGATTCGGGCAAGCCTTGTGCGCAAGCGCGGCGGCAACGGCGCTGTCGACGCCGCCGGACAGCGCGCAAAGTACTTTCTTGTCGCCGATCTTCTTCTTTAATGCGGCGACCGTTTGGGCGGCAAAGTTGCCCATCGTCCAGTCGCCTTTTGCGCCGCAGACGCGGTACAGGAAGTTGCGCAAGATCTCCGTACCCTGTTCGGTGTGCATAACTTCGGGGTGGAACTGCACGCCGTATAATTTGCGCGCCTTGTTCTCCATGGCCGCGACCGGGCAAGTGTCTGTTTTGGCCGAAACGCTAAACCCGTCGGGCAGCGTCTCGATATAGCAGGTGTGGCTCATCCAGCAAACGCTGGTAGCCGACAGACCGTCGGTCAAGTCGCCTTTACGCGTCGTCAACTGCTTTTTGCCGTACTCGCGCGGGCCGACCGATACTTTGCCGCCGAACAGTTCGGCGATCAACTGGCAGCCGTAGCAGATCCCCAGCACCGGCACGCCGAGATCGAAGATACCCGGATCGGGGCGCGGTGCGTCCGGCTCGAACACGCTGGCCGGGCCGCCGGTCAAAATGATGCCGATCGGGTTTTTGGTGCGCAGCGTTTCGGCCGCCGTCGCAAAGGGCAGCAGCTCGCAGTACACGTTGCATTCGCGCACGCGGCGCGCAATCAGTTGATTGTACTGTCCGCCGAAATCAAGTACGATAATCGTTTGTTTTTCCATGGGTCGCCTTCTTCGACTAAAGTCAATAGTATAGTAGCAGTATAGCACAAAATGCACCAAAAAAGCAAATATTCTAAGGTCGTCCGCCAAATTATTTCGGCGAAAACTCTTGACAAGCGGCGGCGAATGTGGTATGATACGCCCATAGACATTGAAGCGGATATTAAGATATTGTTTGTCAGCGCGCACAGAGAACCGTCGGACGGTGCGAGACGGAAAGCCGGGACAGTATCGAACTCGCCGCAGAGTCGTCACGCCGAACAGGTTTTATATCGGTAAGCGTGACCGGGTGCGCCCGTTACCGCGTCGGGATATGGTTGTATCCTTATAAGTGTCTCGGCTTATATGCCGGGGAATCGGAGTGGTACCGCGGATTTTGCATTCGTCTCCGGCCGTCGTTACGGTCGGAGATTTTTTATATGTTTCCGTGCGTCGGCAAAGAAAGCATTTCGGAGGTTTTTAAACACATGAACAACGTCAATAAGTACACACGTAATTTCTTTTTGCCGCCCAATCCGGAAAAGTACCGCAAGTGGGCGCAAAAGGCGTACATCGACCGCGCGCCCGACTGGTGCAGCGTCGACTTACGCGACGGCAACCAGGCGCTGATCATTCCGATGAGCCTGGAAGAAAAGCTGTCGTTCTTCGACTTTTTGGTCAAGGTCGGTTTCAAAGAGATCGAGATCGGATTCCCTGCGGCCTCCGACACCGAATACGCGTTCGCGCGGCGGCTCGTTGAGGACGGGCGTATCCCCGACGACGTGACCGTTCAGGTGCTGACGCAAAGCCGCGAGCATATCATTCAAAAGACGTTCGACGCGCTCAAAGGTTGCAAAAACGCCATTGTGCATTTGTACAACTCGACGTCGGTCGCCCAGCGCGAACAGGTCTTTAAAAAGGACAAGGCGGCGATCGTCGAAATCGCCGTTTCGGGGGCGAAACTACTGAAAAAACTGGCGGCCGAAACGGAAGGTAATTTCCGATTCGAGTACTCCCCCGAAAGTTTCACAGGCACCGAGCCGGAATTTGCGCTCGAGATTTGCAACGCCGTTCTCGACGTGTGGCAGCCGACGGCAGACCGCAAGGCGATCATCAATCTGCCCGTTACCGTGCAACACTCGATGCCGCACGTGTACGCGACGCAGATCGAATACATGTCGGACAATCTCAAGTACCGCGACGGCGTGGCGCTCTCTACCCACCCGCACAACGACCGCGGCACGGCCGTCGCCGACGCCGAATGCGCGGTGCTGGCCGGTTGCGACCGTATCGAGGGTACGCTGTTCGGCAACGGCGAACGCACCGGCAACGTCGACATTGTTACGCTCGCGCTCAACATGTACGCGCAGGGCGTCGATCCCAAGCTCGACTTTTCGCACATCGACGAGGCTGTCGACACTTACGAGCGGTTGACGTCGATGCAAGTCTCGCCGCGGCAGCCGTATGCCGGCAAACTGGTGTTCACCGCCTTTTCCGGCTCGCACCAGGACGCGATCGCCAAAGGCTTGGCGTTCCGCAAGGACAAAAATCCGAAACACTGGACGGTGCCGTATCTCCCGATCGATCCCGAGGACGTCGGGCGCGGCTACGACGGCGACGTCATTCGCATCAACTCGCAGTCGGGTAAAGGCGGGATCGGCTACCTTCTCGAACAAAAATTCGGATTCAACCTGCCGCCCAAGATGCGCGAGGACTGCGGCTACAAGGTCAAGGGCGTTTCCGACCGCGCGCACAAAGAGCTGTCGCCCGCCGACGTGTACGACGTTTTCGAAAAGGAATATCTCAACATCGATGCGCCGCTACACCTAGTCGACTACAGTTTCGACAAGGACGGCGATCGCGTGTCGGTACAGATGACGGTCAAGCAAAACGCCGTGGCCAAAGTGATCACCGGCGTCGGCAACGGCCAGTTCGACGCGGCGTCGAACGCGGTCAAGTCGGCGTTCAACGTCGATTACACGACGCACACCTACAGCGAACACGCGCTCGAAGTCGGCTCGTCGTCGCGGGCGGCTGCGTATGTCGGGATCACCGACGCGGTGACGGGACGCACCGGCTTTGCCTGCTCGATCCACACCGACATTATGACGGCGTCGATCTCCGCCCTACTCGGCGCGCTCAACAATCTGTATTACAGAAAGTAAAGAATTGCATTGGACTTATAAGCCGCTAACCAACTTTTGTATTCTAAAGTAAGCCAAACTTTTGCCTTTAGAAAAGGCGACAAAGAACTCAAGCCTTTTGACATCAAAAGGCTTGGCGAAAACTGTAAGGGAGAGGGCGCGACGCTCCCAAAATGTCCGGGGGACATTTTGTAGCCAAAGCGTCCAATCTACGATTGCGACCTGGGGTTGCAAAGCAACCACTTTCGACTGTGTCCCTCTCCCTTAACTCTCTCCCCGCAACGACGACCAGCTTGCAGCATAGCTGC
>JAAVYI010000038.1 GCA_022791055.1 Clostridia bacterium
AGTCTTTGGAATCCTCTTTATAGGTCAAAAGCATTATAACCGCTACTTTGTCACCCCGAGCGTAGTGAGGGGTCTAGCGTAGCGAATCATTGACTGATACGCCTTCGGCTAGATTTCTCCACTTCGGTCGAAATGACAAAAGGTCGATTTGTGCAAACTCGTCAGATTCGCTTCCCGCAAGGGAAGTCGTTGCGGGGTGGTGGTTAAGGAGGAGGGACACAGTCGAAAGTGTCCCTCCTCCTTACGTCCGCCGAGGCCTTTTGGCGGCAAAAGGCCGGAGAAGGGTTTTGTTCTCTTTTTCAAAAGCAAAACTCTCAACAACTTGACAATTCCCCTCGATGCACGCTATACTTTACGTATGTTGGAATCGGCGCGAAAAATACTTGAAAACTTGACGCGCCCGCTTGCCGTTATGGTCAGCGGGGGCGTCGATTCGATGTGTTTGTTATGCCTTGCCGCGTCGGTGGGAAAGGCGGTGACGGCGGTGCATTGTAACCACCGTATCCGCGCTGAGGCCGATTCGGACGAGGCGTTCGTGCGGGCGGCGGCCGAACGCTTGGGTGTGCCGTTTCGCGTATATGCCGCCGATGTGCCGCATTTGAGCCGTTCGCGCGGGGTCAGCGTCGAGACGGCCGGCCGCGACTTCCGCCGTTCGATCATGGCGCAACTGGCGGAAGAGGGGTACACCGTTTGCACGGCGCACCACGCCGACGACCAGGCCGAAACGGTGCTGTTGCACCTGTTGCGCGGCAGCGGCATACGCGGGCTTTGCGGTATGCGAGCGGTCGACGGCTTGGTCGTGCGGCCGCTTATCGACTGTACCCGCGCCGAAATCGAGGCTTATGCAACGGCCGAACGGATCGAATATGTCACCGATTTGTCGAACGCCGACGAGCAGTATACGCGCAACTTTATCCGTCATCGCGTGTTGCCCGTTCTCAACGAGCGATTCGACGCCGCGACCGTACTCAACCGCCTGGCGCGCCATGCGCAAGAGGCCGACGCCTTTATCGCCGAACGGTTGGAAGCGGTCGTGCGTATAGAGGCGGACACGGTGCGGGTGCCGCTCGACGCTTTCGCCGACGCGCGCGCCGAAACGTATGTGCGCCGCGCGATGACGCTGCTATGCGCCGGCGACGAGGTGGGGACGGCCGCGGTCGACGCCGTGCGCAGTTTGGCCGAAAAGCAGACGGGCAAGCGTGTTTGTCTTGCCGGCGGAGTGACTGCGGTGCGCGAATACGGCGACGTCGTGTTCGGCAAAGAAACGCAAAGTGCGACTGCGCCGCAGCCGTTTGCAGTCGACGGTTTTCCCGCATTCGGGGTGCGCTTTTTCGATTGTCCGAACGTTGTCGAGCCGGGCGTTCTGCGATTTGATCCCGACAAATTGCCGCCGGGCGCGGTGGTGCGACTGAAAAACGAGGGCGATCGGTTTCGGCCGTTCGGCGCGCCCGAAAAGAGTTTGAAAAGATATTTGGTCGATAAAAAGATCCCCGCGCGTGTGCGCAGTCGTCTGCCGGTGGTGGCTGCGGGCAATACGGTTTACGTCGTGTGCGGCGTGGAGATCGGCGAATGTGTCAAAATCGACGGCGGCACGTCGCGCGCCGCGCAGTGCGAAAGAATATAAAAGGAGAAACACCATGGAAGAACGAAATATGCGTTTATTGTACGACGAAGAGCAGATCCGCGCACGGGTCAAACAGTTGGCAGCCGAGATCTGCGCCGACTACACCGACGACAAGCCGATTTTATGCGTGTGTATCTTGCGTGGGGCGGTGATGTTCTTTACCGATTTGGTCAAAGAAATGCAGGGCAAAAATGTCATGTTCGACTTCGTGACGCTCAGTTCATACGAAAACGCGATGTACACCAGCGGCAAGATTAAGCTGATCCAGGACTTGCGCGCGTCGGTCGAGGATCGGCATATCCTGGTCGTCGAGGACATCGTCGATTCGGGCTATACCGTCGACTACATACGCCGCTATTTCACCTCGAAGAATCCGCTCGACGTGCGCATTGCCAGTCTGCTCGACAAGCCGATGACCCGCAAGGTCGACGCCTATGCCGATTATGTTGCGTTCACATTAGAGCGCGACTCGTTCATCGTCGGCTACGGACTTGACTGCGAGCAGTTGTACCGCAATCTAAACGGCATTTACGAGGTCGTCGATTGAGCGAACGCATCGACGACTTGCAATACAAGGGGCTGAAGTTGATCCAGCACCCGCAGAAATTTCGTTTCGGCACCGATTCGGTCGAGTTGGCGCATTTCGTTTCGGCACGTCCCGGCGAGCGCGCGGCCGATCTGGGCGCGGGTACCGGCATTCTGTCGGTGCTGCTTGCCGCCCGCTACGGCGTGCAGGTGACGGGTATCGAGATCCAGGAAGAACTGGCCGACATGGCGCGGCGCAGCGTGGCGCTCAACGGACAGTCGGCGCAGGTCCGTATCGAATGTATGCCGATGCAGCAGGCGCCGGCGCAGTTCGGACGCTCGTTCGATTTGGTCGTCAGCAACCCGCCGTACCGCAAGCTGGGCAGCGGCTTTACGCAAGCGGAATCGGCGGTGCTGCGCGCCCGACACGAGGTCGACGTCACCCTCGACGAAGTGATCGCGTCGGCGGCGGGTCTGCTGTCGACCGGCGGGCGGTTCTATATGGTCTATCCGACCGAACGCATGGCCGAGGCGATCTCGGTCTGCCAGGCGTACAAGCTGACGCCGAAAATCATACAGATCTTGCGGCCGGCGGCAGGCAAACCGCCGCACATATTTTTGCTCAAGTGCGCATTTGAAGGGCGTCCCGGGCTACAGGTACTGCCCGAACGCGACGTATGCGCATATGCGGCGACGGAGGAATCATGCTCTACATCGTAGCAACCCCTATCGGCAATCTCAAGGAAATGACGTTTCGCGCCGTCGAGATCTTACAACGCGTCGACTGTATTGCCGCCGAGGACACGCGACACACCGCCGTGCTGTTAAACGAATACAAAATCGCCAAGCCGCTAGTAAGCTATCAGAAGTTCAACGAGCGCGCTTCGGCCGAAAAGTTGGTCGCGCTGTTGCAAGAAGGGAAAGACGTCGCGCTCGTGTCCGATGCGGGTATGCCGCTGATTTCCGACCCCGGTAGCGTCTTGCTGGAAACGGTCATCGCACACGGTCTAGAGTACACCGTCGTCAGCGGGCCGTGCGCGCTCGTCAATGCGGTCGTGCTGTCGGGACTGCCGACCGAAAATTTTTTGATGGTCGGCTTTCTGCCCGAAAAGGCGGGGGCGCGCAGGCAGTTGGTGTCGCAGTATGCCGAACTGCCTTGCACGCTGATTTTCTACAGTCCGCCGCACAATGTGACAGACGATTTGGCGTTTTTATACGAGCAGCTCGGCCGTCGTCGCGCGGCGGTGGTGCGAGAGATCTCCAAATTGCACGAGGATGTGGCGCGCGGCTATTTGGGCGACGAATGGACGTTCACCGTCAAGGGCGAAATGGTGATCGTCGTCGAGGGCGCGGTACAGAAGTCGGAACGGTTGACCGCGCAAATGAGCATCGAGGAGCATATCCGCTATTATCTGGCAAACGGCGACGATAAAAAAACAGCGATCAAGAAAACGGCGGCCGATCGTAAAATCGCCAAATCGGTGGTATACAGCGCCGCGCTCGACCTCAAAGAATAATGCGATTTTCGTAAATACAAAGCATATGTTTCAAACGTGTTTTGTTGATAAAAAAATGTTGACAAAGCGTACAAGAGTATGATAAAATGATAACGGGAATATAGTGGGGAACTATCGAATCAAGAGGTGACTTTTCTTGCGGTACAAAAAGAAAGACATCAACGACAGAATCCTCGAAGCCGGGCGTGACGAATATTTCGCCAAGGGCTTTCGCGCGGGGAACATCAGCGCTATTGCGGCCAACTCGGGCGTTCCGGTGGGCAACCTTTATCGTTATTTCGACGGGAAAAGCGGTTTGCTGGACGCGATCGTAAAACCTGCGTATAACGAGATTCCGAAACTGGTCGAAAATTTGGCGACGTATGATACGACGCCCGATTTGGAAGAGTACATGCCGAAACTGATCAAAGAACTGCTCGACGCGTTCGATCGGTACGGCAAAGAGATTATTATTCTGTGCGACAAGTGCGCCACCACCCGCTACGAGGATTTTTCCGAGAAGCTGGTTGCCAGCGTCACCCGCGTCGTGCTGAATAAGATCAGCGCCGATCCGAACGATTCCGATCGGCTGATGAGCGAATTGATTTCGACTGCGTTTATTCATTCGTTGCTCGATTTGTTGCGCAAAGGATTCGACCGCGCGACGATGGAACGCATCATCGAAAAGCTGTTGGTCTTTTATTTCCGCGATTTCAACGATCGCCTTCGTTAGCCTGTTTGATTTTTACGCCGCCTTGCTTTCTTCAAGGCGGCTTTTCTATTTGCCGCGAAAGCGGGCGAAAAAAGGCGAGCGCGGAAATTGCGGGCGAAAAGCGCGCTCAAACGGTTGTCAAAGCGGGGCGGCGTGTGTTATAATAAATATCCGACTATTTTCAAAGGACGGGTGCGATGAATCGGGAAGCGAGAGAGCTTTGGCTCACCATGCTGGCGGTGCTCGAAACGGAAATGAGCGCCATCAGCTACGACGTATGGATCAAGACGCTGGACGTCGTCGATATTGTCGACGGCAAATTGGTGTTAAAGGCGCAGAACGAGGACTGCAAGAATTTTGTGGTCACCCGTTTTTTGCCGCTCATTCGCGACGTCATGAAGAAAGAGAATCCGCTTTTGACCGAGGTTGTGCTGATCGATCCGAGCGAAGAGGACAAGTATGTGACGGCGACCGAAAAGGTCGACGAGCCGGAAGAGACCGTTCGCATCGAGCCGAACATCATCGATCCCAAATACAACTTTGAAAACTTCGTCGTCGGCAAGTCCAATCAGTTGGTGTACGCGGCGGCCGTCAATGTGGCCGAAGAACCGGGGCAGGGCTTTAACCCGCTGTTTATTTACGGCGGCGTGGGACTGGGAAAAACGCACATCATGCACGCTATCGGCAACGCCGTTCGCATCAATCATCCGCAACTGAAAACGCTGTACGTCACCAGCGAAAAATTCGTCAACGAGTTTATCCGCTCGATCCGCACCAACAAGGGCAACAACACATCGGCATTCCGCGAAAAGTACCGCAACGTCGATGTGCTGATGATCGACGACATTCAGTTTATCGCCAACAAGCCCGGCACGCAGGAAGAAATGTTCCACACGTTCAACGATCTGTATCAGTCGAAAAAGCAGTTGGTGTTCTCGTCCGACCGCCCGCCGAAGGAGATCCCCGACCTCGAGGATCGACTGCGCAGCCGATTCGAGTGGGGTCTGATCACCGATATTCAGCCGCCCGACCTGGAAACGCGCATCGCGATCTTGCAAAAGAAAGCGCAAATGGAAAAACAAAATTTGCCGATGGACGTGCTGACGTTCATGGCGGAGAAGATCGACACCAACATCCGCGAAATGGAAGGCCTGTTAAAAAAGGTGATCTTCCTGTCCAAGCTGTCGGAAAAGCCGCCGACGATCGATCTTGTCAAAGAGGCGCTGAAGGATTACGGGGACGTCAGCGACGGGGAGATCACGTCGGACGAGATTTTGGCCAAGGCCTGCGAATACTTCCGCATTTCGCGCGACGATCTGATCGGCAAGAAAAAGATCAAAGAGATCGTCGAGGCGCGGCATATCTGTATGTATTTGATGACCGAAATGCTGACATTGCCGCTAAAGGCGATCGGCAACATATTCGGCGGCCGCGATCATACGACGGTCATTCACGCCCGCGACATGGTGGCCGAAAAAATGCAGTCGAACGTCAAGACCAAACTGGCTGTGCAGGATATTAAAAATCTGATCTATCGCAAATAATTCGGTCAAAACGGTTGACAGATCGTATAGAAACGCGGTATAATAATTCGGTAACGATTGATATAAGGAGAAATTCGCAATGAAAAAGGATATACATCCCAATTACCATGAGGCGACGGCGGTCTGCGCTTGCGGCGCTACGTTCGTGACAGGCACCACCAAAAAGGGCGACGTCATCAAACTCGACGTGTGCAGCGCGTGCCACCCGTTCTACACCGGTAAGCAGAGAAACGTCGAGACCGGCGGCAGAATCGACAAGTTCAACAAGCGTTTCAATAGAGCCGGAAAATAGCGTTTCCGCTTTTTGGCCGTATCGTCGATGCGCCGAAAAGGCGTACACGATTGAGATAAGGCTGCTCCTTTTTCGATATAAAGGGGCGGCCTTTTTCATAGGAGTTACAATCAAATTGAAATCGGAGAAGAAGAGAAGAACACTGATCGGCGGACAGGCGCTGATGGAGGGCGTGATGATGCGCGGCGCTACGGCGATGGCCATGGCGGTGCGCGACGACAAGGGCGAAATTCGACTGGAGACGCAGCGCTTAAAAGGCCGCCGCTGGTACAACCGTGTGCCGATCGTGCGCGGCGTGGTCTCCTTTGTGTCCAGTCTCGTCACCGGGGTTTCGACGCTGATGAAGTCGGCCGAAGTCTCGACGCCCGACGAGGAAATGCCCGGCAAATCGGCGATGACGTTCGCCGTCATTTTGGGCGTCGTGTTGGCGGTAGGCCTGTTTATCTTGCTGCCCGGCGCGATCACTTGGCTGTTCGAACGCTTTTGCGGACTGACCAACGTGTTGTACATCAGCTTGATCGAAGGCGGTTTGCGACTGGTGATCTTTATCGGCTATCTGTTCGCGGTGTCGCTTTTAAAGGACATTCGCCGCACGTTCATGTATCACGGCGCCGAACATCGCACGATCAACTGCTACGAAAAAGGCCTGGAGATGACTGTCGAGAACGTGCAACGCTGCTCGACGCGGCACAACCGCTGCGGCACGACATTTTTATTTTTCGTCATGGTCGTCTCGATCCTGATATTCGCGCTGACCAACTGGGCGTTCTCGCTGATGGGAGCGTGGGGCACCAAGATTTATGTCAAATTAGGGCTGCGCTTGGCGTTGTTGCCGTTGGTGGCGGGCTTGAGCTATGAGTTATTGCGCGGCTTGGCGCTACTTCCGGACAACCGGTTTACGACGATTTTGCGCGCGCCCGGTTTGGCGTTGCAACGGTTGACCACCTATCCGCCCGACGACGAAATGGCCGAAGTCGCCTTGACGAGTTTTATGGCGGTACTCAAAATGGACGAGGACGCGACGATCCCGACGACGGCATTTACCGACGTGCCGCTGTCCGCCTTGCGCGCGCACCTGGGGCGTATGTTGCCCGAAACGGCCGACCCGTCGGAAGTCGATTGGATCTTGTGCGAGGCTTTGGGCGTCAAGCGCGGCGACGTGAATCGCTATGCGTCGGTCAATATCTCTGTGCGCGACCGCTGTTTGGACATCGCCGAAAAGCGCAAAGCCGCGCCGCTTGACTACGTGCTGGGACACAGCGAATTTTACGGCTTAAAAGTCGCCGTAGGCAGCGGGGTGCTGATCCCGCGTCCCGAAACCGAACTGTTGGCCGAACGCGCGATCCACGCAGTCGGCGCGGGCGGGCGCGTGCTCGATCTGTGCTGCGGCAGCGGCTGTATCGCTTTGGCGGTTGCCGAAAATACGACCGCCGAAGTGACGGCGGCCGACATCAGCGAGACGGCGCTCGGCTATGCGCGCAAAAATTTGGCGGACACCGCCGCGCGCGTGGTGCAAAGCGATCTGTTTTCGGCGCTTGGCGGCGAGACGTTCGACGTCATCGTTTGCAACCCGCCGTACATTGCGACGGCCGTTATCGAGACGCTGTCGCCCGAAGTACAGGCAGAGCCGCGTGAAGCGCTCGACGGCGGCGCGGACGGGCTGGACGTGTATCGCAGGTTGGCGGCCGAATACGCCGAACACCTCAACCCGGGCGGCGTGTTGCTGCTCGAGATCGGATACGACCAGGGCGAAAGCGTACCGGCGCTGTTCGGCGGCGGCCGAGTGTATAAGGACTATGCGGGCAACGACCGTATTGTAGAAGTGAGGAAACCATGAATTTCGAAAAACTGAAAAACATCAAGGCTAAGTTCGACGAGTTGACCGAACAGCTCGCTAAGCCCGAAATCATTGCCGACAATAAGGAATGGACGCGCATCGTCAAGGAGCATTCGGAACTGAGACCGGTCGCCGAGGCGTATGACCGACTCAATAAAATTTCGGCCGACTTAAGCGGCGCGGAAGAAATGTTGGCCGATCCCGAAATGGCCGAGCTGGCGGCGGCCGAGATCGAAGAGTTGAAAACCAAACGCGCCGAAGTCGAAACGCAGCTGAAAATTTTGCTGTTGCCGGTCGACCCCAACGATTCCAAAAACGTCATTATGGAGATCCGCGGCGGCGCGGGCGGCGATGAGGCCGCGCTGTTTGCCGCAGAGCTTGTGCGTATGTACAAAATGTTCGCCGAAAAAAATCGCTGGAAAGTCGAGGATATCGACGCCAACGAGACCGAACTGGGCGGGGTCAAAGAGGCGGTATTCGGCATTACCGGCGCCAACGTCTATTCGTTTTTGAAGTTTGAAAGCGGCGTACACCGCGTGCAACGCGTGCCCGAGACCGAAACGCAGGGGCGCGTGCACACGTCCACCGTGACGGTGGCCGTTCTCCCCGAGGCCGAGGACGTCAAGGTCGAGATCAACGAGAAGGATTTGAAAATCGACACCTACCGTTCGGGCGGTGCGGGCGGCCAGCATGTCAACAAGACCGACAGCGCGGTACGCATGACGCATTTGCCGACGGGTATCGTCGTACAGTGCCAAGACGAACGCAGTCAAATCAAAAACCGCGAAAAGGCGATGAAGGTTTTAAAAACCAAGCTGTATGACCTCATGCAGTCGGAGGCCGACAAGGAGTATTCGGCCGCGCGCAAAAACCAGGTGGGGACGGGCGACCGCAGCGAGCGTATCCGCACCTACAATTTCCCGCAGGGGCGCGTCACCGATCACCGTATCAATATGACGCTCTACAGTATCGAAACGTTCATGAACGGCGATCTAGCCGAAATGGTCGAGGCCTTGCGCATTGCCGACCAAACGGCCAAACTCGAGGCCGAAGGGGAGTAAACTTTTGACAGGCCAAAAGTAACAAATATCCTTTTCCTTTAGGAAAGGAAAATAAAGAATTGAATTGGACTTATAGGCTTATAACAATCTTTTGAATTCCAAAGGGAACGAATCTTATGCCTTAGAAAAGGTCTACAAAAGATACTCTTACCTTTTTGCGGCACAAAAGGTTGCCTTTCTTTTGAAAAAGAGAACAAAACGATAAACCGGCCTTTTGCCGCCAAAAGGCCTAGGCGAAAACCGCAAAAGAGGGGAACCCTTTCGACTGGGTTCCCCTCTCTTAACTCACCCCTCCTGAACGACTTCCCTTGCGGGAAGCGAATCTGACGAGTTTGCACGAATACGCCTTTTGTCATTTCGACCGAAGTGGAGAAATGTACGCAGGCGTATAGAATAATTAATTCACTACGCTAGACCCCTCGACTTTCGCTCCGAGGGTGACAAAATAGCGGTTATAGAGTGCCCCGCCTTTTGTCATTTCGACCGAAGTGGAGAAATGTACGCAGGCGTATCAATCAATAATTCGCTACGCTAGACCCTTGCGAACCGTTCGGGGTGACAAATGGATAAAATGATTCTTTGCCTTTAAAAAAGGTCGGAAACGTAATTCCGACCTTTTTTAAAGGACTAAAATATTTCAATCTCTTTTACGCTTTCAGGCGCTTCGGGACAATGACTTTGGTGCTGTCGCCGTCGAAGTCGTAGCGGTCGAATTCGAGCGTAGCCGAGTCGGCCTCGACGATCTGTTCGTCATCAAATAGGCGCAGGAATCCGTCGACTTTGTCGATGTCAAGTTCGGTGTGCTTGGTTTTGTAGTGCATGGGGATGACGACGTCGGGCATGATGTTGTCGACATATTCTTTGGCCTGGTCGGCGTCGATGGTGTAGTTGCCGCCGACGGGAATGAGCAGGATATTGACGGGGATCAACTGTTCGATAAGTTCTGCCGAACACGATTCGCCGATGTCGCCCAAATGGCAGACGGTCACGCCGTCGAGCCGATATTTATACACCGTATTCTTGCCGCGTAGCGCCCCCTCTTCCGGGTCGTGGTTGGTCAGAATGCCGTTGACCGCAATGCCGTTGACGTCGAACGAGCCTGTCTCGTCGATGACGACGGGCGCCTTGACGGGCGCGAAATAGTTGTGGTCGGCGTGTCCGTGCGACGACGTGACCGCATCGGCCTCGACGCGCGTCATATCGTATCCGACGACGGCGCCGTCAAACGGATCGGTAACGATGGATGAGCCGGTGCTTTCCGTCAAACGAAAAGCAGAATGTCCCAACCATTCAATCTTCATTGCAAACCTCCTTGGGGTACGGCCTTGATGTGTAGTTGCACGGGCGTCTGCTCGTCGGCCACGCCCAGCATGTATTTGACCAATAGTTCGACGGCTGCGCCGCGCTTGATTTTTACCCGTTGCCCGTCGATATGTACGGGGAGGGTGCCGAACGGCGTCTCGATGGGAAAGCCTGTTCGCTCCCCCTCGTTTACGTCGAATTCGTAACTTTCGTCGCCGCAGCGAATGACGGTCAGATGTCCGTCGTAAGCCGACAATACAAAATGCGCGGCGTCCGCGTCGAACGCAAACGCAACGCAATCTTCGTTTTGATTCATCGTACCGAAAGTCTCGAAGTGCATATCCTTACTTGAGATTTTTAGCGCGACCGGCTCATCCATATCTCTATTATACATGGTGTAGGGTATTTAAGTCAAATATTTTTGATAGAATAGAGATTTTTTTTGTCAAATGGGTTGATAAATTTGTAAAAACAGTGTATACTATTACTGTATTCGGAAGCAGCGCAAAGGGAAAAACCGACTTTTACGACCTTGGATAAGGTCTAAATTTCGCAGCTTCGAAAAAAGATTTCAGTTACCACATGGAGGATTTATGGAAACGAAAGGTATAGTCAGAAGATTGGACGATCTGGGACGCATTGTTATTCCGAAAGAGTATCGCAGAATGTTCAAGATCGAGTTGGGCGACCCGCTGGAAATTTTCGCCATGGATAACGGCGATATTATTTTGCACCGCTTCGATATGGCCGCGATGGTCAAGAGCGAGGCGACGCTTGCCGCCGAAGCGCTGGAGAGAGAAACCGGCAAAGCCGTCGGCGTCGCCGACCGCGAGCGTTTTGTCGCCGGCGTCGGTCTCTACAAAAACGACGTGATCGGCAAGACCGTCGAGGGTGGCGTTCGCCGCGCGATGGAAGAAAACCGCACGCTTAACACGACAACCGTCAACGACGCGATGAACGTCGACTTGCGGTGCGCAGGGTACACCTATTTTGCGCTCGCGCCGATCATCAACAACGGACAAGCCTACGGCTGCATGACGCTGTTCTCGAACGATCCGGTGACCGACGAAGAAGTGCGTCTCTTGAAGATGACGGCCGAGCTGGTGGCAATAAATTTGCAAAGATACTGAAAAACGCTTGCGTAAACGGTAAAGTTGTGCTATACTTGAAACCTGTGGACGATTTCGCGCGTATTTCGGTATGCCGCGAAACGTGCATCCGGGAGGTCGTAGCAGAATGAACGCTGTACAACTGTTGAATGCAACTTTACCCGCATGGGTTACCGATTCGTTCCCGATTATTCGGACGGTGATCATTGTCGTCATGGTCGTCTTAAGCCTGGCGCTGACTTTGATCGTATTGGTACAACCCAGCAATCCGCAGGGCATGAACGCCATATCCGGCCAGTCGGATACCTATTATTCGAAGAACAAGTCGCGCACGATGGAAGGCGTCATGCGGCGGCTGACCGTCATCATCAGCATCGTACTCGGTGTGTTGGCGCTTGCGTTCTTCATCACCTTGGCGATCTACTCGGGCGGAGCGGCATAATCGTTACAATCAAACAAAGGACGGCGCAGAAAAAGCGCCGTTTTTTATTAAATGCGGATGACCGCGAGAAAAGGAGTGCATATGGCAAAAGGAAAAAATAAAGGAAAAAACGCGGCGCATAGATCCGATGACCGCCGCAAAAAGCCGCCTATGTCGGCCGTAATGACCGGGCGCATTCAAGGCAATGCAAAAGGATTCGGCTTTTTCGTACCCGACGACGGCAGCGACGATCTATTCGTACCGCCGCGCGCTTTACACGGCGCCTTGCACGGCGACACCGTCGAGGCGGTCAAGGTCAGCGCCAACCGCGGCGCGGGCGAGGCCGAAGTGGTGCGTATCGTAACGCGCGGCATGAAGTCGATCGTCGGCACGTTCGATAACGGTTTTGTCGTACCCGACTGTCAAAATTTAGCCAAGGATATTTATATCCCGACGTTCGCGTCGATGGGCGCGCATAGCGGCGAAAAGGTCGTCGTCGAGATCACCGACTATCCGGTCGGCCGCAAGCCCGAGGGGAAAGTCGTCGAGATCTTAGGCAAACAGGGTGCGCCCGGCGTCGATATTTTGAGCATCATTCGCGCCCATGACTTGATCGAAGAATTTCCCGTCGCGGTTTTGAGCGAGGCGCGCAAAGTGCCGCAGACCGTTTCGGCCGAGCAGTGTAAAGATCGGCGCGACTACCGCGATGAGACGATCATCACCATCGACGGCGACGATTCCAAGGACTTCGACGACGCGATCGGGCTGAAGATCAAAGCGAACGGCAACTACCGTTTGGGCGTGCATATCGCCGACGTGGCCGAATACGTGCGGGCGGGCAGCAAGCTCGACAAAGAGGCGTATAAACGCGGGACAAGCGTCTATTTGTGCGACCGCGTGCTACCCATGCTGCCGGTCGAACTGTCGAACGGCATTTGCTCGCTCAACGAGGGCGTCGACCGCCTGACGCTTAGCGTCATCGTCGAGCTGGACAAGGGCGGCAACATCGTCAAAAGCAAGATCCGCGAGGGCGTCATTCGTTCCAAGGCGCGCACGACCTATACGCAGGTCGCGGCCATTCTCGACGGCGACGAGGCGTTGCGGGACAAGTACGCCGACATTGTGCCGATGCTCGAGAACATGAAGCAGCTTGCCGATGCGCGTAGATATTTGCGCGTCAAGCGCGGCTGTATCGACTTCGATCTGAGCGAGAGCAAGATCGACATCGACCGCGACACCGGCAAGGTGCTTTCTATCTCCAAATATCCGCGGCTGATTTCGCATCAAATCGTCGAGGAGTTCATGTTGATTGCCAACGAGGTCGTCGCCGAACAGTTTGCGGCATTGAAATGCCCGTTCGTCTACCGCGTGCATCAACAGCCGCCGACGGAAAAGGTCGAGAGTTTTCTCAACTTCCTGTCGGCGCTCGGCATTGCGTTCAAGGGCGACATCAACAACCCGCAGCCGACCGACTATGCGCAGTTGCTGTCGACGATCGATGAAAGCGTTTCGACGGCGGTCAACCGCGTCGCCCTGCGCAGCATGTCGAAAGCGACCTACGAGCCTGTCAATCAAGGGCATTTCGGACTGGCCGCGCCGTTCTACTGCCATTTCACGTCGCCCATTCGACGCTATCCCGATTTGGCCGCGCATCGCATCATCAAGGACTATCTGCGCAACGGACAGGGCGCGCTCAAGAAGTACGCGCAGTTCGCCCGCGACGCCGCGACCCGCAGCAGCGAGCGCGAGCGGTTGGCGGAAGCCGCCGAGCGGGAAGTGGACGACTTGAAGAAAGCCGAATATATGGCCGAACACATCGGCGAACGCTATGTCGGCGTCATTTCGGGCGTGACCGAATGGGGCATATTCGTCGAACTGGATAACAGCGTCGAAGGGCTTGTACGCACCGACGACCTGCCCGACGGCGGCTATGTGTATAATGCCGATCTCATGCGGCTCGACAACCATACGCACAGCTATCGGTTGGGCGACACGGTTGCGATCGTCGTGTTTGGGGTGACGGGCAGCCGCGTGGCGTTCCGTCTCGACGAGGCTGGATCGGATGCCGCCGACTGAATCGGTCGGCATAGAAATGATACGGAAACGGACAGGAGGAGTTATGACACGGCGAAGAATAGGACAAATTGCCTTGGCCGTTGCGCTATGCTTGCTGTGCGCGTTGGCGGTCGTTCCGCGCCCGTCGCAGGCATATGCGGCCGAGTCTGTCAAGGATAACAATATTGTATACGAGTCGGTCGAAAAAGAGATCGTAGTCTCGAGACAAAAGGTCTGCTCGATCACCGAAACGATCACCGTCGAGTACCGCAACCCGGGCATCAACCTGGGGCTTAGGCGCAATGTTTCGCGCTGGAATAAGATCACCCGCATTGTAGACGGCAAAAAGTATGTGCGCAAGACGCGCAGCGCGTTGACGCTACAGTCGGTGTTGATGGACGGGCAGCCCGAATACAACTTTCTCGAGGTCACGGACAACTACTACTATATCAACACCGGCGCCGACGGCGATTACAAAGCCGGCCGCCACGTGTACGAGTTTACCTACGAATACGACTTGGGCGAGGACTTTATCGGCAAGTTCGACGACTTTACGTTCGACATCATGGACTACGGATTCCGCGGCGCCGTCGGGCGTTTTGCGGCGACGATTACCATGCCCGACCCGATCGACGTCGATGCGCTTTCGTTCCGCACCAACGGCATGAGGCCGCTAAACCACGACGACGTGGCGCTTGCAGTCGACGGCAATACGCTGCGCTGCCGTTACGAGGCGCTCGACGCCGAACACGGCTTGACCGTGCAGTTGATTCTGCCCGACGGCTATTTCGATACGCAGTATCGACCCGACGGCTTTTACATAACCGTGCTTTGTCTGACCGCCGTCGCCGTCGTCGCGCTGCTTTTGCTGTGGCGGCTGTGCCGTCGGCCGCCGGGCGTGGTGTTGACGGCCGAATACTATCCGCCGGATGGCTATTCGCCGCTCGACGTGGCGCGTGTCTATCGCGGGCGCATACGGCCGAAAGATTTTGCCGCGCTCATTTTGTACTGGGTGTCGCTTGGGTTAATCGATCTGCGGCCGAAAGGCAAAAAGGATTTTATCCTGACGCGCAAAGAAAAGTTCCCGACGATCCCGGCAACCGACGACGAGCGGGAGGCGACGAAAAGAAAAGAACGAAACTATTATAACGCACTGTTCGGCGGGTTGCGACGTGTAAACCGCCCGACCGAATTTCATACAGATAAGGCCAAGCGGCGGGATATGCCGAAGTCGTTTAAGAATGCGGTCAATGCGCTGTACGGCGTCAAAAACGTCTCGGTAGGTGCGCTGGTCGGCGTGCGTATCGCCGGCCATGCACTGGCTACGCTGCCGATGCTGTTGTTGATATTCTGGAAAGGCTCGATCGGCGGCTCGTTTGTCACCGTTATGATCATGCTGTTTCCGCTGATCGCGTTGATGGTGGCGATGTACGTGCCGATGCCGATCGTGTTCAAAGTCGTTTGGTGCAGCCTGTTCGGCGGCCCGACGTTTGCTATCGTCATCAGCCAGATCCATTGCGCCTACGACATATGCGCCTGGGTGATCGTCGCCGCGATCGTCTTTGCGCTCGGCAACGTGTTGGCGCGGTTTATCATCATTGTGCCGCGCGACGACAAACAGCTGATCGGCCGCATTTTGGGCTTTAAACGGTTTTTGGTCACGGCCGAACTCGATAAACTCGAGGCGCTCGTAGCGGAAACACCCGAATATTTCTTCGATATTCTGCCGTACTGCTATGTGTTCGGGATCACCAAAAAAATGGAACGCAAATTCAGCACATTGGGCATACCGCCGCAGCAATTCCCCGTCGAATCGTACAGCGGATTGTGCCGCGGCCTCTCGCACTCCATGCACAGCTCGACTTCCGCATTCCACAGCGGCGGAGGCGGTGGCGGCAGTGGAGGAGGCGGCGGAGGAGGCGGCGGATCGTCCGGCGGCGGAGGCGGTGGCGGCGGCTGCGGCGGTCGCTAAAGCCAAACGAGGTCGCCGCGGTCGGGACTCCCTCGCAATAGGCCAAAGACAAAAAGTCCGAGAGGAAACGAGTACGTACATACTTTGTCACCCTCGGAGCGAAAGCCGAGGGTCTAGCGAAGCGAATCCATAATTTTTACGCCTTCGTACATTCTTGCGTATCGCTCGGAATGACAAATGGTCTTTACTGCTTTCCATGCGGTTTTGTCTTTGGCTCTAATGACATAAACCGAAAAGCACATTTGCGAGCGGCTCTTTTATTTGTTATTGCGAGCGTAAGTGAAACGATCTCTTGTGACAGACACGACGGGAGGAGCATAGTATGTATACGGACGAAAACGCAACCGTTCTTAAGCGGGAAGAAGTATCCCCAAACATTGCGCCGCGCCCCGGCGTGTCGCTTGCGCCGACCGTGCGCACCGTTTATGCCTGCCCGTGCGGCGCGGGGACGATCACCGACGCGCGCGTCTCCGGATTCGGCGACCATTGGGCAACGATCGACTGCCCGATCTGTCGGGATCGGTACGACATTGTGACCGGGTGCGGGCATATGTGGGAATTGCGGCCTAAATAAGGAGATATAGCGCATGAAAGTGTTGTTTCTGGACATCGACGGCGTGCTTAATTCGCGCGCCTACGACCGCGAACGCGACCGGAAAGCCGATACTGACATCGATGTGACGCGTCTGCCGCTCGTCAAAGAGATCGTTGACAGAACGGGCGCGAAAATCGTACTTACGTCGACCTGGCGCACCGACTGGGATCGCGACCCTGCCAAATGCAAAGCAGGCGGCCGCTATATCCATCGAACGTTTGCCGAATACGGTTTGGAGGTATTCGACAAAACGCCGGACTTCGGCTTGCTCGCCGTGCGCAGGGACGAAGTGGCCAAATGGTTGCAAACGGCCGTCGAGCCGATCGAGGGCTTTGTCATCATCGATGACGACGGATTCGGCTGGGGCGATCTGTCGGCGCACTTTGTCAAAACCGATCCGCGCAACCGCTTGGGATTAGAGCAAGACCATGTAGAACGCGCTATCGAGATTTTGCAAGCGGGTGATTGAACCCATTTTATGCACATAACCGCATATGTCGCAAAAAGCGGGGCGCAAAGCGGCTTTTGCACATATGCGCATTTCGTCATATAAACCGAATACAAAAAAACCGAACGTAGCTGTTCGGTTTTTTACGTAGTATAGATTGTATATAGTTTTAGTCTCTGCGGCGACTCATCAAAAGCAGTGCGAGAATGCGCAGGAACTGGAGCGACGCCATCATAAAGCTGGCGACATACGTCATCGCGGCGGCGCTCAAAACTTTACGCGAGCAGGCGGCGGCCTCGGGTGACAGATATTGCTCTTTTAAAATGCGCTGCGCGCGGCGGCTGGCGTCGAATTCGGTCGGCAAGGTGACCAGGCTGAATAGCAGCGACCCGCCGAAGAGAATGACGCCGATCCACATAAAGACTTGGCCGATGGGGTTGGCCGAGTACATAAAGCCGAAGAAATAGCCGAGGATAAAAAGCGGCCACAGCAGGCGGTTGCTGAAGTTCAGTAGCGGCACCAACTTGATGCGCAGGGTGGAGAACAAATATTTTTTGTCGTGCTGAATGGCATGGCCGACCTCGTGGCACGCGACGCCGATCGCCGATACGCCGGTCGAGCCGAACACCGATTCGCTTAAAGACAGTACGTGCGTCGACGGGTTGTAATTGTCGGTCAAATGGCCGGGGATCTTGCGGATCGTCACGTTTTGCAAGCCGTGGCTGTCGAGGATCTCGCGCGCAATCAGCGCGGCCGTTTTGCCGGTCTGCGAGTTCATTTGCGCGTATTTGGAAAAAGTCGTGTTGACTTTGATACTGGCAATGACGCTGAAGATAAGAACGGGAAGAATGAGCAGCGCGGCGATGAGGTAAAGCGAATATGCGTCGAAATTGGCTGCCCACCATTCGGAAAACGTTGCAATAACCATGTGCGGCCTCCTTACGCAATAGTATATCGCTATTGTGCGGTAAAGTCAAGTCGGTTTGTGTGAATAGCGAGTGAAAGTCGCAGACAGCGGTCATAATGCGCGTTAAACGCCGCCGAATGTTCTATACGCTTTCTAACAGCATTTTGTCGGCGACAAGCGCGATGAACTCGCCGTTGGTCGGTTTCTCGTTGGGCGAGTAGACCCGCACGCCGAACAGCGAATTGATGTTCTCGATCTTGCCTCGGTTCCAAGCGACCTCGATTGCGTGGCGAATGGCGCGCTCGACCTTGCTGGCGCTGGTGTTGAAACGCTTGGCCACTTCCGGGTACAGCTTTTTGGTGATCGAATTGATGATGTCGGGATTGACGATCGCCATTTTGACCGCTTCGCGCAGGAACTGATAGCCTTTGATGTGCGCGGGAATCCCGACGGTGATAAAGACGTTGGAAATTTTCTCGTCCATGCTCTTGCCTTTGGACGGCGTCAGCATGGCGGACGTCTGCGTTTTGGCGGCCGGCGCGTCGTTTTCCAAGATGCGCGAAACCAAGTTCGCCATATTGACCGGCTTGCGCATATAGTAGTCGGCGCCTAAAGACATCGCTTTGGCAATAAACGTGTCCTGGCTGAGCGCGGATACGACGATGACGCGCATGTTGCGCTTGTCAAGTTGCTCGAGAACCGAAAACCCGTCGAGATTGGGCATCACTAAGTCAAGCAAAAGAACGTCCGGACGCACGTCGCGTAATTTGTTGAGGGCGGCTTGTCCGTCGGCTGCGGTTGCAAGAACCGAAACCGTTTCGGTTTTCTCGAGGTATTGCGTCAATTCATTGGTAAATTCGGCGTTATCGTCGACAATCATGACACTGGTTTTCATAGTAAGCCCTTCCTTTACATAATGTGGTTTCATTATACCATATATATACGAAATCGGTAAACTTTTTTAATGGGAAATGACTGAATATTTATTATTTTTGCGCTTTTCGCCTGTCCCTTTCGACACGGGCAAGTGTTTTTCGACATAACATTCCGATTGCGGCAGATTGTATGCGCATAGGGCAACGGGCGAGGCGGAACCATTCTACATTTTTTTCGGTTGGTTTTCGTGGGGCTTTTCGTTTGACATTCGCGCGGGGGCATAGTATAATAGGCGTATGGAAGATTTCTGTTCAATCGTTCTCAAAGTGAAGTATCCGGAAGTCGGCGACACCGCCGAAATCGAGATACTCGGCAAGAAGATGCTCGATTGGGTGAAGTTGAGCCTGGGCGACACCTGTATCGCCGAGGCGGACTACGACGAAGACCAAACCGTACCGCTTTTGATCCGGCCGTATTTGAATACGCAGTATCCGTATACCGTCGTTCTGTTTTCCGACACGCCGCTGATCTCCAAGACCAGCATCATCGACGCGGTCGAGGCGCTCAAACAAAACGGACAGAACGTTTTGAAGATGACGCGCGGATTTGTGTTCAAGACGGCTTTTATCATGTCCGTCGACAAGATTTACACCGAGCAGACGCATTACCTCAACGAGGACGATTTTGTGACGGCTTTCAGCTTTAAACAGATCCAACTGATCGGCGAAATGCTCAAGAATCGTATCATTTCGTTGCACATGTCGGCCGGCGTGTACTTCGAGGACGCGGCGACGACGTTCATCGGCGCCGACGTCAAGATCGGCAAAAACGTCCGTATCGCGCCCAACAACGTCATCACCGGCAACACGATCATCGGCGATAACGTGACGATCAAATGCGGCAACGTCATCGAGGACTGTATCGTCGACGTAGGTGCTGCGATCGACTCGTCGCGGCTGTACTTTTCGTATATCGGCAAGCGCACGAAGGTCGGCCCGTTCGCCTATATCCGTCCGGAAAGCGTTATCGGCGCAGACTGCCGTATCGGCGATTTCGTCGAGATCAAAAAGAGCGTCATCGGCGACGGTTGCAAGGTCTCGCATTTGACTTATGTCGGCGACTGCGAAATGGGCAACGGTTGCAACGTCGGTTGCGGCGTGGTGTTCGCCAACTATGACGGCAAAAACAAGCACAAGGCGTTTATCGGCAACAACGTGTTCATCGGCTCGAACAGCAATCTGATCGCGCCGATCGAAGTGGGCGACGGGGCGTTCATCGCCGCCGGCTCGACCTTGACCGACGGGGTGCCGCCCGACGCGCTGGCGATCGCGCGCGCGCGGCAGGTGGTCAAACCCGATTGGCAGGGCAATCAATTCAAAAAAGACTGAAGAATACATTTTAAGCATACTAGCGGCAATACATTTTCGGAGGAATCCTATGATAGCACACGGTAACCAAATCAAACTGTTCGCAGGCAACGCTTGCCGGAAACTGGCCGAAGCCATGGCGGAAAAGCTCAATATGAAGCTGTCCGACTGTGAAGTCGGTAAGTTCTCCGACGGCGAGTGCAGCGTACATATCGGCGAGACCGTTCGCGGCTGCGACGTTTTCGTCATTCAATCGACCTCGTATCCGGTCAACGACAACTTGATGGAGTTGCTCGTTATGATCGACGCCTTAAAACGCGCGTCGGCCGGCCGGATCACCGCCGTTATTCCGTACTTCGGTTATGCGCGCCAGGACAGAAAAGCGCGCGCGCGCGATCCGATCACCGCCAAATTGGTCGCCGATTTGATCACCTCCGCCGGCGCCGACCGTGTGCTGACAATGGACTTGCACGCGCCGCAGCTACAGGGGTTCTTCAGCATTCCCGTCGACCACTTGCTCGGCATTCCCGTGTTGAGCAAGGCGCTCGAAAAACTGCCGTTTCTCAAAAACCGCGAGGATATGGTGGTCGTCAGCCCCGACGTCGGCTCGGTCGGCCGCGCGCGGCAAATGGCGCAGAAGCTGAACGCCAGTCTTGCGATCGTCGATAAACGCCGCCCGAAAGCCAACGTTATGGAAGTGATGAACATCGTCGGCGACGTGCGCGGCAAAGTGTGCCTGATGGTCGACGACATGATCGACACCGCCGGCACGATCACGCAGGGCGCGCAAGCCTTGATCGACGTGGGCGGCGCGACCGAAGTATACGCTTGCTGTACGCACCCGGTGCTGAGCGGCCCGGCGATCGAGCGTTTGTCGAAGTCGGTGCTCAAAAAAGTGTACGTACTCAACACGATCGAGCTTCGTCCCGACCACAAGTGCGACAAGATCGAAGAGATCACCGTCGCGCCCATCTTCGCCGAGGCGGTCGAAAGCATCTTCGCCGACCTGCCGGTCTCCAAACTGTACGATTAAGCAGCATAAAAACAAAAACGAGCCGTCGCATAAAAAGCGACAGCTCGTTTTTTTGTTTGCTCAGCGGACGCGGCCGAGGTCTACGTTGTCGACACTGCGGTTGCGCAGGGCTTTGATCGGGTGTTCGCACTTTTCAAAACGGTAGTCCTCGCCGAACTCGCCGATAAAGTTGTTGATGACATTATGACTGGCGACGTTTTCGGGCGAGCCGTTGACGGTGCTGTTGTAGCGGAAGAACTGATAATTTTCGGGCAGTTCGGAGACGGGTACGAAGTCCTCTTTGAGCGCCGAATTGCGCACGGTGCCCTTGAGTACGTTGCGGATATATTCGCGGTT
The DNA here is from genome assembly GCA_022791055.1 of Clostridia bacterium. GTDB lineage: Bacteria > Bacillota > Clostridia > Christensenellales > Pumilibacteraceae > HGM11386. Next base: position 21,513 of record JAAVYI010000038.1, read on the forward strand.
GGCCGCGGCCTCGCAGTTAAAGTGCAGCAGTTGCGGAAACTCGCCTTTGGGAATGACCTGCTGCCATTCCTTTTTCTCGTATTTCTTGAGCAGATCCGCCGCAAAATGCAAGTGCGCGATCTCCATTTCGAGATGCGACTGCCAAATCTTTTTGATATGCGGATCGGTCTCGTCGTTCATCATCGAGTAATAGAGATAGCACTCGCAGTACTCGTGGTGCAACAGGCATTCCAGCCACGTGCAGTTGGGGTCCATCAGACTTTCGTACTGGGTGACGTGCTGTTCCTCGATCATGGCGATTTCGGCGTACAGCTTGCGGCCCGGCTCGCTGGCGTAGAACGCGCCCAGATTCATATAATAGTTCATCGTCTGCTGTTCGGCGGCGGTGATGATCGCCGTATGCAACACGGTCAGCGGGTCGGCCTTCTTGTTGGTGATCGCGCGCCGCACGTCGTCGTAGGGGTGGCGGTGTTCGGCAATGGTCGGGCGGCCCGGCATGATCTCGGTATAACCGCCGACCAAACGCTCGCCGCGAATGCCGTGTTCCATTTCGAGCAGATCGCTGTAGCGGTACAGGTGGTCGAAGTCCTCGAGTAGCGCGAAGTCGAGCGTGTTGCGCACATACGCGTCCGGCTCGTAGCGCGCCATGGTGGCGGTCAAGTCGACGGCCAACTGCTCATAGCCGATCGTCGTCTCCAAAATGCTTTCGTCGATCGGTTTCAAGGCGGCGATTTTCTTTTGCTGCTGCTGTTCGCTGCGGCGAATGAGCGCGACGTCGCGGCGCAGATCGTTGTCGGGCGTGTGGCGCGCCAACTGGTGCATAAACCAGTTCATTTCGTATTCGGTGCCGTTCATCAAAATGCAGCGTACCCGCGTGTACGGATCGACTTCGTTCTTGTCGTAGGGCGTCGGCGCGAGTTTCTGCCAGTCCTCGAAACATTTTTCGAGTTTGATCGGCTTTTCGGTAAAGGGATTGAACGTCATGGAAAGTCTCCTTGTCTGTTTTGTTACTGCGATTTTGTCCGAATATTCGGTAACTTATACCTCGCGCGCCAAATGCAAAGCGCCGTGTCGAATTTACGCGGATTCGGTCGCTCAAAGGTTTGACAAATCGGGATAGGTCGCGTATAATAGAAAATTAGGGGACAAGCGCAAGCGTCCCCAAAAAACGAAGGAGATTTGTAGGCATGAAAATGATTTACGGGGTCAAAGACCGCCCCAAAGCGGGACAGCTGTTGCTGTTTTCCTTGCAACAGTTGTTGGCCATACTGGCCGCGACGATTGCCGTTCCGACCATTATACAAAACGGTATGTCGCAGTCGGCCGCGCTGTTCGGCGCCGGTATCGGCACGCTGGTGTACTTGCTGTTTACCAAGTTCAAAAGCCCTGTATTTTTGGGCAGTTCGTTTGCTTTCTTAGGCTCGATGTTCGCGGCGTTCGGCGGCGCGGCATCGGCGTCGATGGGGTATTTCGGGTTGCTGCTCGGCGCGATCTTCGCCGGACTCGTATACGTGATCATTGCCGTGATCGTCAAGTTCGCCGGGGTCAAGTGGATCGATAAGGTCATGCCGGCCGTCGTCATCGGGCCTACGGTGGCGATCATCGGTCTGTCGCTCGCCGGCAACGCGATCGGCGATCTGATGAAGGGCAGCGCGACGAAAACGGTGACCCAAATGGTCGCCAAAATCGTCGAGGGCGCTGCCGTCCTCGTTCCGGAAACCAGTCAAGTTCCGTATGCCAACACCTATCTTGCCTTGCTGTGCGGCCTGGTCACGTTGGGCGTGACGATCGTCTGCTCGGTGTACGGCAAGAAAATGATGAAGATGATCCCGTTTATCCTCGGCATTCTCGCCGGTTACGCCTTGGCCGCGATCTTTACCGGCTTCAGCTATCTGCCGGGTGCGGAGGCGTTACGCATCATCGACTTCGGCAAGTTCGCCGCGCTGACTACGCCCGAGGCATGGTATCCCGACTTTACGTTCTTGCACGCGTTCCGCTTCGGCGACTTCAAAGGCGCGAACATCGGCGCGTTCGTCGGCACGGTCGCCGTCGCCTATATCCCGGTGGCGTTCGTCGTGTTTGCCGAACACATTGCCGACCACAAGAACATTTCTTCGATCATCGAAACCGAACTATTGAAAGATCCCGGTCTGTCGCGCACCTTGCTCGGCGACGGCGTGGGCAGCATGGCGGGCGCGCTGTTCGGCGGCTGCCCGAACACCACCTACGGCGAATCGGTCGGCTGCGTCGCCATTTCGGGCAATGCGTCGGTTGCGACCATTTTCGTCACCGCAATCATGGCGATCGTGTCGTCGTTTATCGCGCCGTTCGTGCTGTTTTTGGCAACCATTCCTTCGTGCGTTATGGGCGGCGTGTGCGTCGCGCTGTACGGCTTTATCGCCGTTTCGGGTCTGAAGATGATCCAAAAAGTCGATCTCGGAGACAACCGCAATCTGTTCGTCGTGTCGGTCATTCTGATCGCCGGCGTCGGCGGCATGAGCCTGTCGTTCGGCAAGGTGACGATCACCTCGGTCGCGTGCGCGCTCATTCTCGGCATTTTGGCCAACTTGCTTGTCAATATCAAAAATAAGAAGTCCGATGCGGCGTTGACCGCGCCCGTCGTCACGCCGGAGATTGCGCCCGAGCAAGCGAAAGAGGAGAGTAGCGATGAAACAGTATAAAAATGTGACCGTGTTGGATCATCCGTTGATCCGCCATAAGGTGGCGATCTTGCGCGACAAGAACACCGGGACAAAGCAGTTCCGTGAGTTGATCGAGGAGATCACCACGCTGATGACATTCGAGAGTTTCAAGGAAGTGCCGACCAAAACGGTGACCGTTTCGACCCCGCTCGAGGACTGCGAGCAACAAATGGTCGTAGAGGGCAGCGTAGCGATCGTGCCGATCCTGCGCGCAGGGCTGGGCATGGTCAGCGGCGTACACACGCTGTTTCCGACGGCCAAGGTCGGCCATATCGGCATGTACCGCGACGAGGAAACGCTCGAGCCGAAAGAGTATTATTGCAAGCTGCCCGACGGCATCGAGCGTATGCAGGTCATTCTGCTCGACCCTATGTTGGCAACGGGCGGCAGCGCTTGCGACGCGATCGACCTGTTGAAAAAGCGCGGCTGTAAGGACATCAAGTTGATGAATGTTATCGGCGCGCCCGAGGGCGTCAAACGCGTGGCCGAAGCGCATCCCGACGTCAACGTCTATATCGCTACGCTCGACCGCTGTCTCAACGAGAACGGCTACATTCTGCCCGGACTGGGTGACGCGGGGGATCGCCTATTCGGCACCAAATAAATTCGAATTGTCTTTTGAAAAAGAACGAAAAACAATCTCCGGCCTTTTGCGTTCTGTAGTTGATGATAGTCTTTTAGTAAAAGAGAGCAAAACGATATGCACGCTTTTTGCACAAAGGATTGTTGTTCTTTTGTAAAAGATTGCAAAACGATAAACCGGCCTTTTGTCGCCAAAAGCCTAGGCGGACGCAAGGAGGATGGCGCGACGCTCCCGAAATGCCCGGTGGGCATTTCGTAGCCAAAGCGTCCAATCTATGATTGTGACCTGGGGTTGCAAAGCAACCACTTTCGACTGTGTCCCTCCTCCTTAACCAGTACCGCAACGACAACCGGCTTGCAGCATAGCTGCTGCGCCGCTCATGTAAAAAATGTCCCCCGGACATTTTTTGCGGCACACGGTGCCGCCGCGTCGCGCCCAAGGGTAAGCGAATCTGACGGGTTTGCACAAACCGACCGTTTGTCATTCCGAGCGGTACGCAAGAATGTACGCAGGCGTATAAAATAATGGATTCGCTACGCTAGACCCCTCGGCTACGCTCGGGGTGACAAAGTAGCGGTTATAGAGTAACCCGCCATTTGTCATTTCGACCGAAGTGGAGAAATCCAGCCGTAGGCGTATAGAATAATGGATTCGCTACGCTAGACCCCTCGACTGCGCTCGGGGTGACAAATGGTTATAATGCTTTTGACCTATAAAGAGGATTCCAAAGACTTAGTCTTTGGCAGTTGCGGGGAGGGTGTCAAGAGGGAGGGACACAGTCTGAAGTGTCCCTCCCTCTTGCGGTTTTTGCCACGCTTTTTGGCGGCAAAAAGCGTGAGTATTATTTTTGCTGTCTTTTGCTAAAAGACTAATTTCCCCTATAGAACGCAAAAAGCCGAAAACCGTTTTGCACGCTTTTACAAACAACCTACTTCTGTCACAGTACCCGCGTTTTTCGTGTCGCTGCGACAAAAAATACGCCTGTATATATGCGCATATCGACATATATACAGGCGTATTTGCGTTTGTATAGGATGACTTATTTTTTATAAACTGCGGTTACAGTACAGTGCGTGATAGGGGTTGGCTTGCGACGGAGTGAGCAGGAAATAGCGGTCGGTCAAAAGCGTTGCTACGTCGACGGAAAAAAGTTTGCCGAACGTCTCGATCAGCGGTGCGATCTCCGCGACATCGGCATGTTCGGTGACAGACACCTGCGGCGGCAGATCGGCGGGGGCTTTCTCGCCGCGCACGTAGATCTTGCCGCCGTGCATACCGGTTGCGGTGAAGTGGCCGATTTGCCCGCCCAGTACGACGATCACGCCGCCCGCCTGATACTCGCCCAAAAAGTCGCCGGCATTGCCGCCGATGACGATCTTGGGAACGACGTCGCCGTATGCTTTCATGTGGATCCCGGCGCGATAGCCGACATTACCGCGAATGAAGATCTCGCCGCCGCGCATGGCGTAGCCCAAAGCGTCGCCCGCGTTACCGTGTACGACGATGCGACCGTCGTTCATCGTGTCGCCGACGGCGTCCTGTACGTTGCCGTGTACGACGATCTCGCATGTATGTAGATATGCGCCCAGGGCGTTCCCGGGAATGCCGGACAACGTCAGCTTTTTGTTGCGTACACCGCTGCCGATATAGCGCTGTCCCAATAGGTTGCTGACCGAAACCGCGCCGCCGGCGGTCTCTTTGATTTTACGGTTGAGGGTCTCGAAGTCGAGACCTTGCGCATCGATTTGCATGAAAATGTCTCCTTACTAATAGTGAAAATAGGCGAGGTGCCGAAAGAGATTGCGTCACTGCGTTCGCAATAGAGCCAAAGTCAAAACCTCACGGAAAGCAGAAAAGACCATTTGTCATTCCGAGCGGTACGCAAGAATGGACGTCAGGCGCATAAAATAAAGTATTTTTCGCTTCGCTAGACCCCTCGACTTTCGCTCCGAGGGTGACAAAATACGTACGTACTCGTTGCCTCTCAGACATTTTGACACAACTCTAATGACAGGGGAAACTATTCGCCGGCGTGCTTGACGCCCAATATCTCCAGTTCCTTTTCGGTCACGCCGATTGCGCGCAGCATCAGGCGGTTGCCTTTTAAGGCCTCGATCGAGTTGATGCCCATGCCGCCCATCATTTCCTTGATCTCGCGATTCCACGCCGTCACCAGGTTGACAAGCCGCCGCGCGCCTTCGGCCGGGTCGAGCCGCTTGACCAATTCGGGGTTTTGGGTGGCAATGCCCCAGTTGCATTTGCCTGTGTGGCAGCTGCGGCACAGATGACAGCCGAGCGCAAGCAGCGCGGCCGTGCCGATATAGCAAGCGTCTGCGCCGAGCGCGAGCGCCTTGACTACGTCGGCCGACGAGCGGATCGAGCCGCCGACGACGAGCGAACAGCGGTTGCGAATGCCTTCTTCGCGCAGACGCGAATCGACTGCGGCTAAAGCCAGTTCGATCGGAATGCCCACGTTGTCGCGGATGCGCGTGGGCGCCGCGCCCGTGCCGCCGCGCATACCGTCGATCGCAATGATGTCGGCGCCGCTGCGCGCAATGCCCGACGCGATGGCGGCGATATTGTGTACGGCGGCGATCTTGACGATGATCGGCTTTTTGTAATCGGTCGCCTCTTTTAACGAATAGACCAACTGCCTAAGATCCTCGATCGAATAAATGTCGTGGTGCGGGGCGGGGGAAATTGCGTCGGTGCCGCGCGGGATCATGCGCGTTTTGGAAACGTCCTCGCCGATCTTGGCGCCCGGCAGGTGGCCGCCGATGCCCGGTTTTGCGCCCTGGCCGATCTTGATCTCGATCGCTGTACCCGCCTCGAGGTAGTCGGCATGTACGCCGAAACGACCCGAGGCGACTTGCACGATCGTGTTGTCCTTAAATCGATAAAAATCTTGATGCAATCCGCCTTCGCCGGTGTTGTAGAACGTGCCCAGTTCGGCCGCGGCGCGGGCGAGCGCCTCGTGTGCGTTTTTGGAAATCGAGCCGTAGCTCATCGCCGAAAATAAAATCGGTGTGTCGAGCGTCAGCGTCGGCTTGCGTTCGACACAGATCTTGCCCGCCTCGTCGTAGCCGATCGTTTCCGACTTGGCGCCTAAGAACGTGCGGATCTCCATCGGCTCGCGCAACGGATCGATCGGCGGATTGGTGACTTGCGAGGCGTTGACAAGCAGCTTGTCGAAGTAAACGGGGTAGTTTTTGGGCGTACCCATGCTCGACAGCAGCACGCCGCCGGTCGCCGCCTGCGCGTACACGTCGTGCATAAGATCGGCGGTAAAATTGACGCTCGGCTTGAAACAGTGATCGCTTTTGACGATTTTCAGCGCGTGCGTCGGACACACCGCCACGCAGCGATGGCAGTTGACGCATTGGGCGGGATCGGCGGTCATGCGGCCGTCGGCAAAGCCGTGGACGGAAAAAGCGCACTGCTTTTCGCACAGGCGGCAAACGGTGCAACGTCGCTCGTCGCGCACGACTTCGTATTCGGGATACTCATAATCGATCATAGTTTTACATCCTCGTCTAGGGTTACGATCACCGGCTCGCCGCCGCGCGGCGCCCACACCTTGCTCGGGTTGGCAATGGCGCGGATCGCGCATTCTTCGCTGGCAATATAGGTTACGTCATCCTCTTCGGCCGCCACCATACTGCGCAGTTTCAAGCGGTCGTTTAGCGCCATCATGCCGCCCGAAAATCCCAAAATAATGCTGAACGGCCCTGTGATCAAAAGCGGCGAAAACGTATTGCGCAAGTCGGTGAACGTCTCGCGTTCGTCCGGCGGCAAGTTGTCGATCTGGCTCCAAAACGGCGGCGCGATGACGCGGGCGACGTCCGAGAACCTTAGACCTTTTTTGCGGTTGAGATAGTCGATGATATAGGTGATGACTTCGGTATCGGTTTGCAGCGTGCAGCGGTAGCCGTAGCTTTCCATATAACGGCGGTTGCAGTCGTAGCTGGAGATCTCGCCGTTGTGTACGACGGTGTAGTCGAGTAACGAAAACGGGTGCGCGCCGCCCCACCAACCGGGCGTGTTGGTCGGGTACCGCCCGTGCGCCGTCCAGCAGTGGCCGCGGTACTCGTCCAGGCGGTAAAATTCGCCGACGTCCTCGGGGTAGCCGACCGCTTTGAAAACGCCCATGTTTTTGCCCGACGAGAACACATACGCGCCGTCGTACTTGGCGTTTACCGTGAACACGCAGCGGCAAACGAATTCGTCCTCGCCGAGCTGACTTTCGGCCAGCTTGGTCGCAAGCGGCGTGACGAAGTACCGCCAAATGAGCGGCTCGTCGGTAATGCGCGGATGCTTGCGCGTCGGAATGCGTGACAGGTTTACAATGTCGAAATGGCGGTTTAAAAAACGCTCGCAGTTTTCGCGCGCCTCGAAATCGTCGTAAAAGATATGCAGCGCGTACTGATCCTTATATTCGGGATAAATGCCGTAGCCGGCAAATCCGCCGCCCAGTCCGTTGCTGCGGTCGTGCATGTACGCGATCGACTGTACGATGCCGTCGGCGCTCATTCTGCGGCCGCGGCGCGAGAAAAAGCCGGAGATCGCGCACCCCGACGGAATGCGAATTTCGCCCTCGCGATTGTGCGCCGCTACGCCCGAAACGTCGATTGTTTTGTGATTCATGATGCCTCCCGTGCAAAAACATGCGAAAAAAGGGCGCGCTGGAAAAGCCTAAGCGACGCCCTTGTCCTTTCAAAAATTATCCGTTTGTAGTGTCGAGTATAGCACAACCGCCGCCGCCTGTCAAGCAAATGACGGGAATTTTTGCCGCTACCGTCGCCCGTCGGCCGTATAAATCAAAAAACAACACTTGACAGGTGCGGATTTGGGTGGTACACTAGAAGAAACGAAGTCCCGGGAGGGAAAGACTTTTGAGTTTTTACGAATTACCCGCCGAAACGCGCGGCTATTATTTTTTCGAAAGCAGAAACAGCGAGGACACGCGCCCGCACTTTCATCGCGCCATCGAGTTTTTGTTTGTCAAAGCGGGCAAGCAGGAGATCGTTCTCGACGGCGAAAAACGCGTGCTTTCGGTCGGTGACGGCTGTTTTATCGACAGCTTTCACGTGCATTCGCTGCCGGCCGATCCCGACGCTGTTTCTTATGCGATCCTGGGGGATCGGGCGTACTTCGAGGACTTTTTCACCAACCGCCCGGGCTATACGCTGCCGCGGTTCTTTACCTTTTCCGACTTTTATTTGCTCGACAGCCTGTACGATTTGTGCAAGCGACCGTATAAAGAGGAGGACAAGCGGTTGCTGTTTTCCGGCATTGCGCGTATGCTGACCGCGATGATCGCCGCATCCGCGCCGCCGGTCGTGCAAAAGGAGAACAAACAGGAAAGTTTGATCTGCGACATTCTGCGGTATACGCAGGACAACCTGGGCGCCGACCTGTCGCTGGCCGCGCTCAGTACGCGCTACGGCTATTCGCGCGAGCACTTGTCGCGCATGTTGCATCGCTATATCAACGAAAACTGGAACGAATACGTCAACCGTCTGCGGGTGGGAAAGGCGTCCTGGCTGCTCAAAGAGAACGGCAATAAGAACGTTTTGGAGATCCTTTTGGAGTGCGGATTCAACAGCCCGAACACATTTTACCGCGCCTATAAAAAGGAATTTTCGCAGAGTCCGCGCCGAAATATCGGAGAACACGTCAACATTTGACACAAAAAACGCATCAGAGGGGAAGAAATCGCCGATTTTATCTGTCATAATAGAAGTGTAATCCGAAAAGGCGAGGAGCACGAAAAGATGGCGGATAAACTGTTTACGGTGGCGATACTCGGTTGCGGCGGTCGTGGCGCGGAAAGCTACGGGCGTCTGATCGACGCGCAGAAAAATAAATACAAGATCGTTGCTCTTTGCGACATCGATACCGCCAAGCTCGACAAGTACGGCAAGGTGTTCGGCGTTGACAAGAAAAACTGCTTTTCGTCGGAATCGGCATTTTTCGAGGCGCGCCGCGCCGACCTGATCGTCATCGCCACGCTCGACGCCGACCATGTGCGCCACTGTATCGAAAGCCTCAAACTGGGCTACGACATTTTGATCGAAAAACCTTTGACCGACAGTCGGGAAGAATGCGAGCAGCTGCTGGACGCGCACAAGCGGTACGGCGGCAAGATTTTGGTTTGTCACGTGCTACGGTACGCGACGGCCTTTTTGCGTACCGCCGAACTGATCGACGCCAATACGATCGGCGAGCTTGTCGCCATCACCGCGACCGAGCAAGTGGCGTACTGGCACCAGGCGCACAGCTACGTGCGCGGCAACTGGCGGCGCAGCGAGGACACCGCGCCGATGATCCTTGCAAAAAGCTGTCACGATCTCGACCTGTTGCAGTTCTACGCCAAATCGCGTTGCAAATGTCTGTCGTCGGTCGGCGAGCTGGCCTACTTCAAGGCGGAAAACGCGCCGGCGGACGCGGCCAAGCGTTGCACGCAATGCAAGTACGTCGACACGTGTCCCTATAGCGCCAAACGCATTTACATAGACGGCTGGATAGAGGCCGGCAAACCCGAAAACATTTGGCCGTACAACGTGCTGACGATCGAGATCCCCGTGACCGAACAAGCGCTGCGGACGGCGATCGACGAAGGCCCTTACGGGCGGTGCGTGTTCGCCTGCGACAACGACGTTGTAGACCACCAGCTGACCGAAATCGTGTTTGAAAACGGTGTCAAAGCGACGCTGACGATGACCGCATTTACCGCAAACCTCGGGCGCATCATGCACTTTCACGGCACGGAAGGCGAGATCGTTTTGGACGAAGAGGCGGATAAAATTTGTATCAAGCCGTTCGGCAAACCGGAAACGACGCTTCGGATCAATGCTTTGGCCGACAGCGGTTACGGCCACGGAGGCGGCGACAACGGACTTGTCAACACGATGTACCGCGTGCTGTGCGGCGAGGCCGACAGCCGCACTTCGCTCGAGGCGTCTGTCGAGAGCCATTTGATGGGCATTTGCGCGGAACAGTCGCGCTTAAACGGCGGCGAGCTGGTGTACGTACACCGACAATAAAGCGGATCCACGGTTTTGCCCAACAAAGGCGAAACAAGGAGCGCTCGAAATATAAAGAAAAGAGAGTATCACGATAAGGAGTAAAAAAGATGAAAAAACTCGTAAAAATCGTTTTGATTTGCGCGTTGGCGGCCGTGACCGCTACGCTTGCCGCTTGCGGCGGCGGTGGGACGAACGGCCCTTCGCGCGGCAGTCGAAAAGAACTCAATATTATGCTGCGTACCGACTCGTCGTCGCGCAAGATCACCGACGAGATCCAACAGTACTATAACAGAAACGTCGCCAAAGGCTACTCGATCAAGTTCAACTACGTACCCGGCGCCTCGTCCGGATCGGGCACCGCGCTCAGCACGGGCGCGACCGACATCGCCGAGGCCAACGACAAAGTGCTCAAAGGCTATGCCGTCAGCAAATACGTGATGTCGCTCGACAAGTATATCGACGACGGCACGATCGATGTGTCCGACATGAGCGACAGTTCGGTCGACCGTTTCCGCCTCAACACCGAAACGGGCGAGGTCGGAAAAAGCGCGCCGCTGTACGCCGTGCCGTTCGACAACGCGCCGACCGCGCTCTTTTATAACGCGACCGCGCTCAAGAAAGAAGGGATCAGCATCATTTCGATCGCCGAGGACGAACTGGACGCCTATAACAAGGCAAACGGCACGTCGTACTTGCCGCACGGCTACTACGAGTACGCGACCGCGCCTGCGGCCGGCAGCAATCTGCGCGTGTTCAACGACCAGATTCCGACCAGTTGGGAGGAAATGCACACGCTGGGTCGACTGCTTTCGCAGAAATACAACAAAAACGCGCTCGCCAAATACGGTTTCTATTCCGAATGGTGGTTCAACTACGGTTGGAGCGTGGGCGGCGACTGTTTGGAAAACACCGCCGACGGCAAGCTGAAGTTCACGCTGGCCGACGATACGCCCAACTACCTCGTTACCAAGGACACCGAAATCAACGGCAATGCCTACAAGGCCGGTGAGTTGCTGGGCTATCTCGACAAAGTGTCGGTAGCCGCGGGGGGGGGGGCGAGAATGATGCCTTATATCCGTTCCCGTCGCAGCGCGACGCGTTCAGCGAGTTCTGCGCGCTCAGCCAAAGAGAGGGCGTAAACGTAACGTCCGACGGGAAATTCAAGGGCTACGAAATTTCGCCCAACCCGACCGCGCTCGGCAACACCGACCACGCCGCCGCGCTGTACACCGGGCTGTGCGCCATTGTCGCCATGGGTATCGACGAGTCGTTCGCCGTCACCTCGAGCATGAAAACCAAAGGCTACGAGTGGGGCATTGCGCCCTTCCCGCAGTGGCGCGAGTATAACGCCGACGGCACGATGAAAACGATTAACGGCACTGCGGTCAAAGGCGTCGAGGCCAGCCATAACCTGCTGACCGGGTTCGTCATCAGTTCCAAAACGAGATACCCCGACGAGTGCGCCGAGTTTATCGGCTGGTGGACGAGCGAGGAAGGCCAGAAGCGCATCATCGCCTCGGGCACGCGCATCAGCTGCCTCAACTCGCTCAACGCCGACCCCGAATGCCAGTCGATCATGAAAGACGCGTTCGGTTGCACCAACATCGGCCCGATCGTCAATCTGGGCAAGAACGCCATGCAAGGCGACTGGTCGTATGTCGAGGACGGCAACTGGATCACCGACTGGGCGCTCGATCTCAACACCAAAGTGCGCGACGGCGTCAAAACGGTCGACCGGTTCTGGACGGAGTGGGAGGCCAAAACCGACGCATATCTCGCCGCCAACTATAAGACCAAAAAATTCAGATAACGGTAGCCGCGTATGAGTAACACCGTTCCGCACACCGTTAAAAAGGGGCTGTTCCGACACGGGCGCTGGCAGGGTTTCGTATACGCGCTGCTGCCGCTCTTGGGATTCGTCCTCTTCTCGTTAGTCCCCGCGATCTTAAGTTTGATCACCAGCTTTTCGGACATCGTCGGCTACGATTATCAGACGATGCAATGGGCCGGATTTACCCACTATGTCGCGGCGCTTTCGAGTAAAGATTTCTGGCATTCGCTGGGGGTCAGCTTTTATGCAACCCTTTCGCAGATCATTTCTTTGATCACCGCCATTATCATTGCCGTTGCCGTCAATCGCAACGTCAAGGGCAGTCGGTTTTTCGCAACACTGTTTTTCATTCCGTATATCTGTTCGTCGGTCGCCGTCGCGTTCATGTGGCAAAAGATCTTCAATCCCGAATACGGCATCATCAATTCGCTGTTTCATCTGGATATAAACTGGTTTATGAACACGCCGACCTTTATGCCGATGCTGATCTTGATCATGAGCTGGCAGCAAGCCGGTTACGGCATCGTCATCTTGGGCGCGGCGCTCGTTTCGGTCGACCGCACACTGTACGAGGCGGCGCGCGTCGACGGCGCATCGGGGATCCGACAGTTCTTCAGCATTACGCTGCCGATCATTTCGCCGACGATCTACTTTCTGTTGACGCTCGGCATCGTCGGCGGCTTACAAACGTTCGACATTGCGATGATCTTCGTCGGCGGCGCGTGGTCGGGCTACGGGCCGGGCAACATGGGGCAGACGCTGATGTTGTATATTTACGACAAGAGCATGTTGGAGATCCCGCTCGCGTCGGCGATGAGCTGGCTGCTGTTTCTCATTCTGTTCGGCATACAGCGGCTTAACGAGTTTGTTTCTAAGAGGTGGGTTCATGCGGAGTAACGTCGTCGGGGTGAAAGCGCCCCGCAAAAAATTCGCTTTCCCGTGGGCGCATTGCATTACCTATATCGTGCTGATCGCCTACGCTTGCTTTTTGATGTTCCCGTTTGCAACGTTACTGTTGACTTCGTTATCGAGCGAGGCGTTCATCATTCAGCAACTCAAGTTCCGCATTCCCGGATTGGGCGACATGACGTTCGGCAACTACGTCGACGTGTTCACCAACGACTTTGTCGAAGTGCTGCTCGAGAACGGCAACTCGATGAACATGCTGCTGTTGGGATTTGTCAACACGATCTGGCAGGTTATACCGACGACGGCGATCGGGCTGTTCGTGGCCGGCCTAGCCGCCTATGCGTATGCAAAACTCGACTTTCCGTTCAAAAAGCTGATGTATACCTTGCAGTTGGCGATCATCGTGTTGCCGCTCAATACGCTGACCATTCCGTCGTACATGTTCTTCAACATGATCAACTGGACGAACACCGCTTTGCCGCTGGTCGTTCCCGGCGTGTTCGGCGGCGCGGTCACCGTCTTTTATCTGTCGCAGTACATGCGCGGCATTCCGACCGAAGTGGTCGACGCGGCGCGTATCGACGGGCTGAACACCTTTCGCACATACCTGCGTATCATTCTGCCGCTCGCCGTTCCCGCCATCGTCGCGCAAGCCATACTGTGCTTTGTCAGCGGCTACAACAACTTTTTGGGCGCATTGCTGTACTTGCCCGGTCGGTCGGATCTACAGCCGTTACAGTTGCAGCTGTATACGCTGGTCGGATACTGGACGGGCTTCAACGATTCGGGCAGAATGGCGGCGGCGACGCTTGTTTCCATGCTACCGCTGATCATCGTATACATCATCTTCCGCCGGCAGTTCCGCGCGGGGATCGCCGACGGCGCCGTCAAGAGTTGACGTGTCCCGGAGAACGGTATTTTCGTATTTCATTTTTCAACAATAAACCTTAAAAACAGGAGGGACAAACAATGAGAAAACCCAAAAGACTACTGATCGGATTGCTGTGTCTGGCGCTTTGCCTGACGGCGTTCGTCGGTTGCGGCAAGACCGATGAAGTCGTACTGGAACTCGGCAAACACTACAGCGATCAGATCGACGACTTTGCCGCAGGCAAGTACGACGCCGATCTGTTCCGTATCAATCAGTACGGAATGCCCAAAGTCGCAGACCCGTCTATCTTGGTCGTCGACGACGAGCGCAGCGCCTACAACGGCAAAGTACTCGTTTCGGGTACGACGTCGAACACTGCTTTCGACATGTTCGTAACGGAAGATTTCGTTACCTACAAGTTTGCCGCTACGGCGTTCCGTCCGCACGCCTCGAGTTGGGGCAGCAGCGCAGACCTGTGGGCGTCCGAGTACATTTACGACAAGGAAAACGGCTTGTACTATCTGTTCTATTCGGCGCAAAACAAATACGTGACTGCCCAAAAGGTAACGCGTACGTTAAACGTAGCCGTGGCCGAAAAGCCGGAAGGCCCGTACTTGGAGTACAACGAGTATGCGCTTAGACAAGAGGCGGCGGAATTGGGCGTCGAAGTGACGCAGGCCGAAGTTGACGAGGCCGTCAAAAGACCGCGCTACGACTATGACGAGTTTTTGAAATACGACATTCAAAACTTGTACTCTGACGCTACGCTCAAGCCCGACTTCTTCGCGGCGATCGACCCGCATCCGTTTGTCGATCCCAAAACGGGCGACAAATATCTGTACTTCTGCCGCGACGGCGCCGCAGGGATCAACCACACGTGGCTGTACGGCGTCAAGATGACCGACTGGGCGACTCCGCAGTACGACACGCTGACGCGCATGTTCTGTACCGACGACGGCGGTTACGAGTCGGCCGGCAACCCGACGACCGAAGGCCCGCAGATGACGTACAACCCGTCCAACGGCAAGTACTATCTGACGTTCTCGGTCAACGACTACAACAAGAGCGACTACTGCGTAGCCCAGGCTGTCGGCAATGCGCCGCTGGGCGACGGGCAAGATACGTTCGTCAAGATCAAGCGCGACAAGGGCGGCCTGATCATGGATTCGGGCGATACCAACGGTAAAGTCAGCGGCTCCGGCCATCACAGCTTTTTTAACTACAAAGGGCAGATGTACGCCATTTATCACCGCCACAGCAACCCGGCGACCGGCGGCACGCAGCGCGAACTGGCCGTCGATACGGTGACCTGGGTGACCAATCCCGACAACTTGCCGGTGCTGCATATGAACGGCTGTACAACGACGTTGCAACCGGCTGTCCATTCGCCGTATACCAATTTGGCGCTCGACGCGACAGTCACCGCGTCCGGCTCGTATGCCAATCTCGAAGCGATCAACGACGGCGCATTCATCACGCACGCGTATGACAACTGGCTGAAAGAGTTCGAGGCAAACGGCGAATCGGCTACCGTCAAGTTTGCGTTCGGCGAGTATCGCACGATCGCCGGCATCATGCTTTACAACAGCATCGACCCCGACAAGACGTTCGACGAAGTGACCGCGATCAAGATCCATACCCGCGTCGACGGCAAACCGGTCACCTATGTCATCCACAATCTCGCATTCGACCCGTCTATGATCGAGGGCAGCAACGCCGCCGTCAAAGGCTCGGCCGCAGTCGCCGCGTTTAAGCCGGTCGAGGCCGACTGTGTGGAAATCGTCATCGATCGTAAGTATTCCAACCAGGATGTGCTGGCCGTATCCGAAGTTGTTATCTTAGGTAAATAATGTAGGAGGAGGAAGATATGAAGAAAACAAGACTGACGATTATGGCGCTGCTCGTTTGCGCCGTAATGGCCTTAGGGGTAGCGGCCGGCTGCGGATCGAAGATCGCGCCGGGCGAGTACAAACCCGCAAATCCCTCCGGCACGCAGGTGCCGCCGGGAGACAGTATCACGCTCGACGGAAAGCTCGACGAGAGCATTTACACCGACGGCACGCTCAAGTGGATCGATTATACCACCATCGGCACCGGCGACGAAGGGCTTGCCTCGACCGCCGTGCAAGTCAAGGCGACGACGACCTACGGCGAAAAGGGATTCTATCTGATTTTCGACGTGTCGCATACGCCGGTATACGTCGATCTCGAGCATACGCGGCCGTCGTATATCGACTCGTGTATGGAAGTCTATCTGGGATTCCCCGGCGCGACTTCGCTCGAGCATAACTACCAGATCGACATTGCGCCCGACGGAAACATCAACGTGCAAAAGCACAACGGCGCATATTATATGGATTTCTATTTGGTAGACGGCATCAACGCCGCGACCGTCAAGGGCGGAGAGATCAATACGCCCGAAGCCGACGGGTACATCATGGAAGCCTATTTCCCTTGGGAGATGTTCGGATACGACGAGCCGCTCGCCGCCATTCAAATGGACATCGCCGTTATCGTTTCCAGTCGCGAGGACGCAAAAGGCCGCGACGGCTGGGATCAGCTCGGTTTAAGTTACAACGAAAAATGTCAGTGGGCCAATCCCGCAACGTACTGGCACTGGGGTAGTAACGGGTTCGAGGATTCCGACTTGATTCTTTCAATCGCCGATTACGACACCGAAAAGGGCAGCGTCTCGTTCGGGAAAACCGCATACAAGGCCTATGAGGACGTCGAGATCAACGTCGCGCCGACGGCCGGCAATATCCTCAAATCGATCAAGGTCAACGGCATCGACCGTATGCTCGACTTAAACGACGGAAAACTGGTGCTGCCGGCGTATGCCGAAACGCAGAACGTCAAAGTCGAGGCCGAATTTATCGCCCGCCCGACGGACATGGTCACCGTTTCGGGTTCGGTCATGCAAAAGGCCGGCTTGGGAAATATGCTCGTCGACGGGAAACAGATCGTATTCCGTTCGGGCGAAAGCGCGTTCCAAGCGCGCGTTCAGGACGGCCGCTATACCGTCGATCTTACGAAAGGCGAATATACGGCGACCTTGGACGGCTGTGCCGATGCGACGGTCGAAATCACAGAGGCGACCGACGCGAAGAATCTTACGTTCTACTATTCGCTGTTCGGCGACGACGCGATCAATACCATTTCGGCCGATCAATCGACGGTCGTCACCGGCAAGGAATGGAGCGATACGATCCTCAATGTCGGCGAAACGTTCGTGCTTGATTACTCGCTCAAATTCAAGAACGGTTTGACGGCCGACAGCGGCGACGACAACATTGCTTTCGGTTACTATAATTCGGGCAATAAGCACTATTTGTTCGACCACTATCTCCAAAGCGGATGGGACTACGAGTCGATCCGTGACAGCGGCGATTTCTGGGGCGCGTTGATCGCACCCAATAAGAATTTGGCTGCGGGAGCCAATGCGGTATATGCGTTCAGTGCGTTTGAAGACGGTATACCGTTCCGCCTCATTCGCGTGAAAGGCAACTTCTATTGGTATATCAAGACCCAAAACGGATCGTTCCAATTGATCCATAAGCATACGGCCATCGGCGATGTAGCCAAAATGTCATTGACCGTATGGGGCACCGATAAACTCGCTTTTGACTTGGTTGATATCGCTTACAGCGACATTATGCCCGAGGTTTCCGTTTCGGCTACGTCGAACGACGAGGCGCTCGGCACGGTGGAGGCGCCGTCGACTTCGAGATTCGGTGTACCGACTACAGTCGCGTTTACGCCCGCGGCGGGATGCTTGCTCGGCCGTGTTACCGTCAACGGCGTTGATATGACCGGCGACGTTCGCGACAACACGTTGGTGTTCACACCCGACGACTATACTTGCGAGATCGTAGCCGGATTCATTTCCGAGTCGGAGCAAGCCTTTACCGTATCGGGTACCTTGACGGCTACGGCCGGCAAGAGCGACGTGTGGAGCGTTCCCGCAGGTACCAAAGTGACCTTTGTCGGTGCTGCGGGTAGCGAAGAGACCGCCGTCGGAAAGAATGGTACATATTCGGTCGATTTGAAAGCGGGCGCGTACACGGTTACGGCGGCGGGTTACAAGCCGTTCTCGTTGACGGTTACGGGTGAAGCCACGGCGGATAAACAGCTTGTGTACGACTTAATCAACGACGCGAGCAATGTAAAAGTCAGCGACGACGAGTCCACCGTACGGCCTAATGCCGCTTGGGAAGTGGGCAACGTCAATATTCCGACGGCCGAGCAATGGATCTTCACTTGCACGATGAAGGCGACCTCGTCGACATGGAAGCATGTTGTGCAACTGTACGACGGAACGGCCTATCATGACTTCGGACTCTTTGTAGCCAACGACGTTTACAAAGTCGGCGTGGGCGCAGCGAACAACGCCGACTGGATACGCGACAACGGTATCGTTCTTTCCGCCGCCGACGTGGATCCGGACTGGACGGTCGGATTTAACTTTGCGATCGTGCGAGACGGCAAAACTTTTATGGCATACCTCGAGCATAAGGACGGCAAGTATTATGCGGTCGGCTCTTGCGAAATCGCCGACTTTACGAAGTTCCACTTGCAGTTCCCCGACGCGGCCAACGAGTGGCACAACCTGTCGCTCACGCTCGGCACGGCCGACTTCGATAAGCCGGTAGCGGAAGTCGAGGTTTCCGGTAAGATGACGGCGATCGCCGGCATGAGCCAACCGTGGAACATACCGGAAGGCACCGTTTTGACGTTCTCCAAGGTCGGCATGGACAATAAGACGACTACGGTGGGCGCGAACGGCGCATACACGGTAACGTTGCCGTACGGTATCTATACGGTGACCGCGAACGGATATGTCGGCAAGTTGTACGTAGCGGGCGCTACGGCCGACGCTTGTCTGCGATACGACCTGATCGACGACAGCAGCAACGTAGTTGTCAACGACGACGAGACGATCGTCGAAGGCGTTGCGGCGTGGCAGGTAGGGAACGTCAACATTCCCGCGGGCGAGCAATGGGTGTTCACTTGCACGATGAAAGGCGGCGCGAACACATGGAAAAACGTCATTCAGTTGTGGAACGGCGGCGATTACCACGAGATCGGCTTTACCAGCGACGCATCGGCGGGCATTCTCAAGGTCGGCGTAGGGTCGGCAAGCAACCCCGATTGGATTGGTAACAACGGGCACCTTTGCACGGCCGAAGAATTGACGCAGGATTGGTCGATCGGTTACGACATTGCCATTGTACGCGACGGAAATACGTTTACGGCTTACGTCGAGTACAAGGACGGCAAGTATCATAAGATCGGCGAGTTGGAGATTACCAACCTCACGAAATTCCATTTGCAAGTACACTGCACCGACAACGAGTGGCACAATCTGTCGCTGACGGTCGGCACGACCCAACTCGACAACGTGTACGTCGCGCCGGAAGTATAATGGTTACCGAAAGAACATACCGCAAACCGCCGGCGGGACTGATCGTGTCCTGCCAGGCGGCCGAGGGCGAGCCTTTGTACGGCTTGCAAGTGATGCGATATATGGCGCGCGCCGCCGTCAGAGGCGGTGCGGTCGCCATCCGCGCGCTGGCGGAAGAGATCCCTTTGATCCGACAGGAAGTCGACGTACCCATTATCGGGCTGGTCAAACGCAAGTATGCGGATAGCGACGTGTATATCACCCCGACGCGAGAAGAAGTCGACGCGGTGATCGCAAGCGGCGCGGACGTGATCGCCCTCGACGCGACGGGCAGACCCCGGCCGAACGGCGAAACGCTCGAATGCCTGGTCGCCTACGCAAAACGACGTGCGCCCGCGATCTATCTGATGGCCGACGCCGACACGCTCGAGAATGCGCTTGCGGCCGACCGCATGGGGTTCGATTTCGTCGGGACGACGATGCGCGGCTATACGCCGGCGACCGAAGGGGTATCGATACCCGACTATACGTTTTTGGCCGACTTGAAAGTCGGCTTGCGATCGGCGAAACTGATCGCCGAAGGCGGCGTTTGGGAGGTCGGCCAGCTCGAACAGGTGATGCGCGCCGATCCGTATGCGGTCGTCATCGGCACCGCCGTCACAAGACCGAAAGACATCACGGCGCGATTTCAGGCGGTTTTCGACCGACATGCGCACGCCGTGTAAGCTATGTTATGGGAAATAGTTTTGAAACAACGGGCGGGAAACCGCCGACTGTATCAAGGAGGAAGTATGAAAAAAGGCAGTAAAATATTGGCCGCGCTTTTGGGTTGCGCGCTGCTGTGCGCGACCGTCGGATTCACGGCGGGGTGTAGTGTGGAGCAACCGCATACGCATACGTTCAGCCGCGTTGCGGCCGTCGCGCCGGGGTGTACGACGGCGGGGAACATACAGCATTTCAAGTGCGACGGTTGCGGCAAGCTGTTTGCCGACGGTAACGGAAAAGACGAACTCACCGAAGCGGCGATCGTTGTGCCGGCCGCGCATAAAATGGTGTTGCACGACGCCGACGGCGAACATTTGGAGGTCAGCAACGGCAAAAACGAATATTATCAGTGTTCGGTCTGTAAACAACTGTTCGGCGACCGTGCAGGTACGGAGACGGTGACGCTGAGCAAAAAGCCGGTGCCGATGTTCACCGATCGGACTTGCACGTCGGATCAGGATTTCAACGGCGACGACGTGTTCGCCAGCACCAAGGTCGGCGGCGTACATGCGCCGATCACCAGCAAGCAGTTTGTGCTTCGGTTCTTCATGGGCTTCAATCACGACGTCAACGCGCTCAAAAATTACGAGCCTGTCGAAGTACACGCCAATATACACCGTCCCGACTACTGGCAGTTCGTGCTGTATTATCGGCCGACGGAACGCGTGGTGCAAATGCACTTGGGCGGCCTGAACATGAATCTGACGGCCGAACAAACGGAGGTATTCAAGGCGCAGAACGGCTTGTACTTCCTGTTCGTGTGCGACAACGATACCGTACATCTGTATATGGAGGACCTCGAAGGCGAGCCGCAGTTTATTGTCGATCTCCCCGGTTTTATGGCTGTCGGCGACAAGGAATTTGAGATCACCCGTATGCGCATCGGGCATTTCAACGGCTATTTTGCCGACGAAAAGCACGCCGGTGTGATCAAGGACGCCACGATCGCGCTCGATACGACCGATCTCGACGCCGAGCGGTCCAACCCGACGGTCGTGCCGCCCGAGGATGACGAAGAATAACTGCGTTAAAGGCAGGGGGATACGGCATACCGAGCCCCTTGCCTTTTCAGGTATCATGAGGAGAAATGTGAAACATCAACGAACGGCCGTGTTTGCGGCGATTTGTTCGGTCATGGTGTCACTGGCGTTGGCGGCGTGCGGCAGGCAGCATACAGCATACGCACACCTTTTCCGAAACGCTTTCCTATGACGAGACGCATCATTGGTACGCCGCGACTTGCGAACATGCGGACGAGGTAAAGGACAAGGCGGCGCATATTATGCAAGGCGACGCCTGTACAGTGTGCGCATATACCAAAAGCACGGAGACGGGCGCAACGCTCACCGAGGATACGGAAATGCCGGTGACGACGCTCGTATACGGAAATATGCGGGTACAGTTGTTGTCGACGTCGTTGCTTCGTATCGAGAGCAAGGGACAAAAAGGTTTTGAGGACCGAGAAAGTTATTTGGTCGACAACCGTGACGACTGGGGCAAAAAAGTAGCGTATACTAAAAGCGAGGCGGCGGAAGGCGTGCAGATCAAGACGGCGGCCTATACCGTCGTACTGCCAAAGAGCGGCGCGGTCGGCGAAACCTACGTGACACGGCCGACCGGCGAGACGATCTACCGTTACTGCGGATTGACCGGTTCCAACATCGCGTTGCCGTCGCCGTCCGACGAACTTTCGGCTTGGTATTTTACCGACAGCCCGCGGGTGATCCCGTCCGAGGCCGGGTACTCGTCGACCGACAGCGCGTTGCCGCAACAGGGGTGGGATTTCGGAAACAATGCGACCGATATATTTGTTTTCCTGCCGAACGGGAGCTACAAGACGCTGACGTCGGATTTTGTCAACCTGACGGGTCGGACGGAAATGGTCGAACTTAAGACGTTCGGGCAATGGGATTCCCGGTATTACAAGTACAACGAGCAGACGGCGTTACAGCAGATCAAAGACTATCAAGACAGGGGATATTCCATCGACGTGCTTGTCGTGGATACCGATTGGCGCGAAAAGACGGGCGGGGGCATCGGCTACGACATCAATACCGAACTGTTCCCCGACATGGCGCGCTTTTTGCGCGAGGCGCATAAGCTGGGCGTGAACGTTTGCTTCAACGACCACCCGGAGCCTGTCAAGGGTACCGGCAACCTTTTGGACAAAGCGGAAGTAGACTACCGCAACGAGAAGTTGACCATGTTGCTGGCAATGGGTGTCGACAACTGGTGGTACGACCGCAACCGGTCGGTCTCGCTCAACCGGGTGTTCCCCAATTATTCGCGGTATGCGACCGGTATGTACGCGTATCAATGGATCACGCAGAAACATTACGAAAGCATTGCCGACATCAACGAATATGCGCGGCGCGCGCAGGTATCTCGTTCGGATATTCCACCGGGACCAACGTCGACTATAAAAAGAACGGGGCGCGGTTGTTTACCGAGGCGACGGACGTGCGGTTGCTGTTGGACGGCTTTGCGGCGCAATACGCGGCGACGCCGATCAAAGGCGGCATAGCCAAGTCGTACACAGACGGCTATATGAAAACAACCAATTCGGTCACGGGCGGAACCAAAAACGGGATCGGGTATCGGTTCGGTGTTGCGACCACGGGGCAAAAACAGCAGATCGTCCTGTATCTGGGTGGCGGCAACACGTTGGCGAAATTGACGGTCAAAGACAGAGCCGGCAACACCCGGACGCTGTATTTGGGCGGCTACGAAGAAAAGAGTTTTGTACAAAAAGTTGTGATCGAGGTAGATCCCGGCACGGCGAGCCGGTTGCAACTGACGTATTCGCCGGTTGCTTGCAAGGTGGCCGATCGGGGTACGGACTCGTATGTCGCGCTGTATTGCGGCTATGTAGCCTGACAGCCGAATAATGACTAAAAAGGCTGCGGAATGCAAATTGCGTTCCGCGGCTTTTTTGAGTTGACCGTTTTTATAAAATATGGTATAATCGTCTATATCGCGGGCGGAAAATTTTTTCGTCCGTCTGCACAAAAACAAAGTATATAAGGCACACTAATACGGGAGGAAGGTATGCGGATCGGAATTTTGACAAGCGGCGGCGATTGCCCGGCTCTTAACGCGGTGATACGCGGGTTCGGCAAGTACGTGTTCGAGAACGCGCCCGACAGCAAGATCTTCGGCATTGCCGACGGCTACGGGGGCTTGATCAACGGCGAGTACGGCGAGATGAAGAAGAGCGATTTTTCGGGCATTCTCAACATCGGCGGTACCATTTTGGGTACGTCGCGCCAGCCGTTCAAGCAGATGCTGACCGAGGTGGACAACACCACCAAAGTCGCCAAAATGAAAGAGAACTACAAGAAGATGAAACTCGACTGCCTGGTAACGCTGGGCGGTGCGGGGACGCATAAATCGGCGGCGCTGCTATCAAGCGAGGGGCTGAACGTGGTCGGCCTGCCGAAAACGATCGACAACGATATATTCGGAACCGACGTGACGTTCGGCTTTCATTCGGCGGTCGACATTGCGACCGAATGTATCGATCGCTTACACACCACCGCCGCCAGCCACGGCCGCACGATCCTGTGCGAGATCATGGGTAATAAAGTCGGCTGGCTGACGCTGTACGCAGGTATTGCCGGCGGCGCCGACGTCATTCTGTTGCCCGAACTGCCGTTTGACCGCGACAAGGTGGCCGATTGCGTATATCGCCGCGCCAAGTCCGGCAAAGCGTTTTCGATTATCGCCGTTGCCGAAGGCGCTCTCTACGACTTCGAGGCCAAAATGAAAAAGAAAGAACGCGCGGCCGAGCGTATGAAACGCGGCGTCGACGGCACGATCACCAAGGAACTGGCCGACTATATCGCGCAAAAAGCGGGCGTCGATACCCGCGTCGTCGTGCCGGGGCATATCCAGCGCGGCGGCTCGCCGTCGCCTTACGATCGGCTTATTTCCACCCAGGTCGGCGCCTATGCGGCCGAACTGGTCCTACAAGGGATCTACGGCGTCACCGTCGCGATCAAGGGCGATTCGGTCTGCTACAACAAGCTGTCCGACATTGCCGGCAAAAGCAAGACCGTCCCTGCCGATCATCCGTATATTAGGACGGGGGAGTCGATTGGCATCTCCTTCGGCATTTAGCGACGGCATATAGCACGCCGCATAACGGCTACGCTTGCCAAGTCGACTCGGTTACGTAGGTCGAACTACGCGCGCTCGTCGACTTGTCAACTGTTGCCGTTCTTCGGCGCACTCTCTGCCGTCGCAAGGTGTTGTTTTCCTTGTCTTGCTCGCTTCTAAGCCCTCAACGACGGCATATAGCACGCCGTGGATCCTATTTTCTTGTGATTGTCATTAGAGCTGTGACAAAAAGTCCGAGAGGAAACGAGTACGCACACACTTTGTCACCCTCGGAGCGAAAGCCGAGGGTCTAGCGCAGCGAATCCATAATTTATACGCCTGCGTACATTCTTGCGTATCGCTCGGAATGATAAAAGGTCTTTACTGCTTCCCATGAGGTTTTGACTTTGGCTCTAATGCGAAGGCGCGAGGCACGAGCGACTGCGGCAATCTTTTTCGATTTTCGGAGAAATTTTTATGACGAATCAATTTATCAACGGCAATTACATCAACCGCGAATACAGTTGGTTACAGTTTAACGAACGCGTACTCGACCAAGCGCTCGACGAGACCAATCCGCTTTTGGAACGGGTCAAATTCCTGTCGATTTTTACGTCCAACCTAGACGAATTTTTCATGGTGCGCGTCGGCTCGTTGTACAACCAATCGGTCGTGTCGCCGTCGGCCAAGGAGAACAAGACCAAGCTGACGGCCGAAAAGCAGATCGACGGCATTTTGCAGATCGCCAAGCGGTTATATAAGCGCAAAAAGGAAGTCGCCGCCGCGCTCAAAAAGGAGCTGAAAGAGGAGGCCGGGATCAAGCTGATCCGCGCAAAGCAAATGTCGTCGGCGCAGCGGCTGGAGGCCGGGCGGTTTTTCACGGCGCGCGTCATGCCGTACCTGTCGCCGATGGTGCTTGACAGTAAGCATCCGATGATCCGCTTTGAAAGTATGCACTTGTATTTCGTGTACGTGCTTAAAAAAGGCGACCGCGAAATGTTCGGCGTATTGCCCGTGCCGACGCGGCTCAATCGGCTGTACGCGTTCGAGACCGGCGGCAAAACGACACTGATGACCATCGAGGACATGGTCGGCGCGTTCGGCACACTGGCGTTTCCCGGCTACGAGCCGACCGAGGGCGCGATGATCCGCGTCACCCGCAATGCCGATTTCGAGACCAACGAATCGGATGTTGACAGCGAATACGACTACGATTTCGCCAAGTACATGCGCGATAAAATCGCGTCGCGCGCCTCATTAAACGTCGTGCGTTTGGAAATGGACAACGCGGCCGACAAGGTGCGCGCCTTTCTACTCAAAAATCTCAACATCAAAAAATCGCAGTGTTTTATCGTTGACGACTGGTTCGACTACAAATTTTTGTTCAAACTGGGCGACTACGTAACCCCGGAGCTGGCGCCGAACTTGAAGTTTGCGCCGTTCAAGGGATTAAAGCGCGTGTACCCGTCGCTGATCGAGCGGATCTTAAGCCGCGACCTGTTTTTGGCCTATCCGTTCGACAGCATGGAAACGCTGATCGAACTGCTCGAAGAGTGCGCGACCGACAAGCGCGTGACCGCGATCCGCATCACCATTTATCGGCTCGACGACCGCTCGCGCGTGGCGGCGGCGTTAAAGCGCGCGGCGGAGAACGGCGTCGACGTGACCGTCGTCATCGAGCTGTGCGCGCGGTTCGACGAGGAAAACAACATGTATTACGCGCAGGAGTTGGCCGACGCCGGGTGCAGCGTCATTTACGGCATGGGCAACTACAAGGTGCACAGCAAGATTATTTCGATCGTGCTAAACGACGGTGGCGAAGTGCGCTACATTACGCACTTGGGAACGGGCAACTACAACGAGGGAACGTCGAAGCAGTATACCGATCTCAATATCATCACCGCCGACAACCGTATCGGCGAGGACGGCACGGCGTTCTTCCGCGCCTTGAGCGTCGCCAGCAAAGAGTTTGGTTGCAACAGCCTGTTGGTCGCGCCGGTCACGCTCAAAAAAGGGCTGATTGCCTGTATGGATCGAGAGATCGAAAAGGCGCGCGCCGGGCTTGACGCCGAGATCGTCGCCAAGATGAACAGCCTGACCGACAAGGACATGATCGACAAGCTGATCGAGGCGTCCTGCGCAGGGGTGCGCGTGCGGCTGGTCGTGCGCGGCATTTGCTGTTTGCTGCCCGGTCGGGAAGAGACGGACAATATCCGCGTCGTGTCAATCGTCGGCCGCTTTTTGGAACACTCGCGCATCTATTCGTTCGGCGTAGGCGTCGAGCGCGTATTATATATTTCGAGCGCCGACTTGATGACGCGCAACACCAACAAGCGCGTGGAACTGGCGACGCCGGTACTCGACGAGGGCATCCGCGACAAAATCTATGCTATGCTCGAAGTCATGCTCGCCGACAACGTCAAGGGGCGTGAACTCCATGCCGACGGCTGCTATTACCCGATCGACGCCGGCGACGAAAAAATCAACAGTCAGGAAACTTTTTTAAAGACGATCGCCCATTCGTAGGTCGGCGCGGCGCTGCCTGCGATATTTGGTCGGCGTCGTTTTGGCATATTTTTTAAACGTGTTGGTAAAGTAGTTCGGCTCGTTGAAACCGACTTGAATGGCGATTTCCGATATCGAATAATCGGTGTTGCTCAAAAGTTCCTGCGCCTTCGATATGCGCAAGGCGTTGATATAGTCGACCATGGTCGCCGCTTGGTAGCGCACAAAAACATGGCTGACGTAAGAACGGCTGTAATGCAAATGTTCGCAGATGTCTTTTACGGTGATGTCGTTGGTGAAATTGTCGTTGATATACGACTTCGCGTTTAGAAAAACTTGCCGTTCGGGGCTGATTGCGCGGTTGTCCGGGTGCAGTTCCTGTTCGAGATACAACAGTTCGAGCATACGCAGCAGCGGCGTGACATAGACGGTGATTTCCTGCGGGGGCGTGTCGCCCGTGCGCGACGGGCGTTACCGACGCGGCGAAACCCTTTTGCAAATCGGCCTCGTTCAGCCCGTAACGCCGACACAGGCGCAATAATTTTTCTTTGGCGAGGGACGGCCGAAAACAGACGCCGCTGACCGATATGAACCCCAAATACACGTCGTTGTGCGCGATACGAAATACGTATTCGCCCATACCGGCAAAACAAGTACCGCAAAAGCTGCCGTTTGTACGCAGCTTTTCTTTTACGTATTTTTGCGCCAGTTTGCACCGCGCGTATATGTCCGGATTTTTCTTGAGCAGAATGCAATAGGAAAGATTATGCCCAAAATGGCTGAATTTGCAAAATCGCAGGCAGCAACGTGCGGTTGACGTCGCAAGCGGCGCGCAAGAAAATCGAGGCGATCGCGCCGCGCACACCGGGCGCGACGGTCGGCCTGATCGTCGGCATCACAGTCGGCTGTTTGACGGTCGTTACGGCAATCGTCGTTACGGTTATTGTTTGGAAGAAAAAGAAAAGGGGAGTCGAACAATGAAAAAGAAATTGGGACTGGGATTGTTGCTAGCCGTTCTGGCATGTTCCGTTTGCGCCTCGGCGTTCGGCGCGGCCGCGCAAACGCCGGCAACGCAAAGCGTGTCGTTAAAGGACATGGTGACGGCTGTTTTGGCAGAGGGAAAGGACGAGGCCGGCGTGTACGGCAAGACCGTTGCGGGCGACGTGTTCGACTACGCGTTAGGCTACGGCGAAGTGGACGCAACGGCCGGGCGGTCAAGTTCTCGCCGTACTAGGTCAGCACGGGCGCCGGCGTACTCAAAACGACGGTCGAATATACGAGCGGCATGAGCTACGGGTTTTGGAGCAATCTGAATACGCTGTGCTTCGGGAAACAATGGCGGGACAGCAACGGCACGTCGCAAACGAACGGCAAGTTCCAAGCGATCATTCGCCTGACGTGCAAGCAAAACGTCGCGCTGTCCGTTACCCATGCCGCTTACGAACAGCCGTCTACGCCGCTGAATACGGCCATTCATTTTTCGGTGTATCGGCAAAGCGGTAGCGTCATCGAACTGTTGCAAGACAAAGTGCCGGCAAAGGAAGGCGCGGAAAACAGTCTGGGCGGCTGTTTCCGGGTCAAAGCCGGACAGACGATCTATTACGAGATGAAACGAACGGACGGTTGGGGGACGAGCGTCAACCTGGCCGGGCTGTGGCCGACGTTCACCGCCGATCCTGCCGGCTACGTGCCGGTCACGCGCACGGCCAAATCGCTGTTCGACGACATTTTGCCGGGGACGGTGGCGGCAGACCGCGGGGAAGCAGCCTTTTCCGACGAGACGACCTACCACGCCGGCGTGGCTGCGTTAAGCGGCAATATCACGCTGAACACGGCGACGCCGCCGACGATCACGGCCTTGTCCGACGTGACCGTTGCCTCGTTCCGCGCCTTTGACAAGTACGCAAACAACGCATTGCAAACGGACGCCAAAAACAGCATATCGTATGCGTCCGTATACTTCGGCGGCAACGATCCGCTCGGCTAAAAAACAAACAGAGAGAAAGCAAAAACGCATTCTCTCTGTTTTTTCGTGTACGGAAATTTCGATCTTGGTTCGGATAAAGACAGACTTTAGCCGCCCGATCCTTTGGCGCCGTTTTGTCCGTCGGAGCCGTTGGCGCCGCTTTCGGCATTGCCGCCGAACATCTTGTTGCCGCCCGGTCCGCCTTGGCCGCCCGCGCCACCGGTGCCGCCGCTACCTCCGTAACCGGCTTTACCGTACCGGCGTAACATGTCGGTATAATTTTCGCCGGATAGATTGATGACCTTATTGAAATCGGTTGCGCGCAGTGCAATGCCGCCGGCACCGCCGTTGCCGCCTCTGCCGCCGTTTCCACCGTTGCCGCCGTTTCCGCCGGGTGTCGAATTGACGAATAGTTTTCCGTCTCTGCCGGGAGCGCCGTTGCCGCCGTCTCCGCCGTCTCCACCGTAGCCGCCGCTGCCGCCCGCGCCGCCGGTAACGGTCAGACGCTCGGTATATATGACCAACTTCGAGCCGTAAATGACAATGCCCATGCCGCCGTCGCCGCCGTAAGCACCCATTGTGCCGTCCGTTCCGTCGTAACCGTTGCCGCCTTCGCCGGTGCCGTTCGCGCCGTCTCGGCCGTTCGTGCCGTGGTTACCGCAACCGGCTGCACCGCCGATAATCGTGACACGGTACGCATTGAGAATCAAGTTGCCGACTTCGACACAGTTGCCGCCATTGCCGGCATAGGTAACCGTATTGCCGTTGGGAGATGCATTACTGCCGAGACCTCCGCGGAAGTTGATCGTACCGGAGCCGTTGATCGTCAGTGTGTTATTCGGCATATCAATGGCCGGTTTGCCGTCGAGTAAGGTGTTGTATTCGTCCGAGCCGAAACCGCCTGTTAATTCGGAATAGCTTATGCAGTTTAAAATAATATCACGCTTGCTCGTAATAAGCGACTTGGTATAAGGCCCGACCATATAGATGCTATCCATTGTTAGTACCAACGGTTTGTCGGAAACCGCTATGTCCAAATGTAAACCGTATAATGTATCGGTCGTTCCTTTTCTTTCTAAAGTAAGCACTTCGATCGAGGCAGGAATGCGCAGCAAAGAAACGGAGTAATTTTTATATGTCGACAAATTCAGATGCGTATATTTGGCTGTGTAAGAAACATTTTCTTGAAAATGTGCCGTGCTGTTCGCTATTTGCACTTTGCCGATTGTCACCGTATAGCTGCCGTTCGGCGTCGAAACGGTTACCGTCGCGTCGTAAGCATAGCTTTCGGCGAGCATATATTCGGTGACGTCGACGACGGCGCGCCCGGAAACGAACGTCCGCTCGAAAGCGGTGTCGTTAAAGCGGATCGTGGCGCGCAGCGAAAACGTATTGGCTTTGGCGCTCGCTTGGGCGAGGGTGTAGGCCATAAACGACTTGTGTCCTTCCGTCACCGGTGCGAACGACTGCGTAAAGGTAAAGGCCGGCACAATACGTACCGTTTTGTTGATCGTGCCGCCGATCGTTTGCGCAGTGAGGGTAAACGTCGCGCTTGCGTTGGTCGCCGTGATCAGCAGTTTGCCGTTTTCGATACGCGCATAAGCGGACGGCGCAACCGAATAGGTAGCCGTATACCGTAGCGAATACGGCGAGCCGGCGGCCGTCGCCGAAAGCGAAATGCCGTACTGCCCGCCGGCAAGCACTTCGACCGTGCCGCCGTTCAGCACATAAATCCCGCTTGCCTGTAACGACATGTCGCGCGTGCTGTCGGCGTATTCGAATGCGTAACGGAAAGCGCCGTCGGCTTTGACGCTGACGATATAGCTGCCGGTGCCGATGTGCGCAGACACCGCGCCGCTTTTTGTAAAGGTTTCGGCGCCATACGGATTGCCGTAACGGTCGAGAATTTGTACCTCGTAACGCATACCCGATTGGCCGTCTACGATAAACTTGACTTCGGCAGCGCGCGGGTTGACGAACGTATAGTTTTTTGTGCCGGCCGTGTCGGTGTATTCGTTATAGAACAGCGCAATGTCCTGCGCCGACAGTTCGATCGTCACCGCGCCGACCGTAGGGGACGGATAGCTTAGCACAACATAGTACGGGATGCCGCGGTACAGTACGTACTGCCCGTTTGCGGCGTGCACTTCTTGGAGCGCATCGTCGTATAGGCGCACCGTGCCGCTGCCGGCGTGCAAGCTGTATGCGCCGTCCGTGGGCGCGGTAAATTGTCCGACAAACTCGGTTTGCGCCGCGTCGAAACGATTGTCGCCCTCAAGCGTCAGCGTCGGCGCGCTGCCCGCCTCGATATGCAGATTGGCGCTGTTGTCTTGCGTAGCGTTGACGACAAACAGATACGTCGCACCGCCCTCGAGCGTCATAGGCGACGTGTACGGCTGCGCGGTGTAGCCGCCGCCTGTCTGTTTATATGCTTGCGTGATCGTATTGCCGCTCGTTACTGTAAACGTGTACGACAGCCCGATCGGCGGCGTGAATACAAAACTGTTGTCGCCGGCCGCTAAATACAGGCTGTTGTTGCCGCGCGTTACGGTCGGCGGCGCGAACGTAGCGGAAACCGAAACATCGTATCGGTCGGCATTGTTGCCGTACACACCGATAAAATATTCTTTGCCGGCTTGCAAACGGTACTGTCCGCCTACCGGCAAAACGTTGCCTTGCAACTCGCTGTTGAGGCATTCGGGCAGGTCGAAATCTTTGTCGAACACAAAGACGGTAAATTGCGGCCGCCCGCTGCCTACAGACGAGAGCGTAACGTCATACGGCCCGGAAAAACCTTGCGGCACGAATTTTACATACGCGCACCCGGTTTTCGGAACGGTCAACGTGTTTGTATAGGTAAATCGGTCGGCCGTCTGTTCGAGCGATCCGCCGACGCCGAGCGTAAAGGACAGCGTGTGCGGCTCGGTTGCGTGCAGAATGACGACATACGTTTCGCCCGCTTTCAAATAGCAGTTCGCGCCTTGCTGCCGCGCCTCTGTCGCGGTGCCGATCCGGGACGCCTCGAATCGGTCGACGGCCACGGTCACGCCGTCGGGAATGCCCGTCAGCCGATAATTACCGGTCGTGTTCGGCGTAAACTCGAACGTGGCTTGATAGCCGCTGTTCGTCTGTTTTAAGGGCGTTGTCACAGCTTGTCCGACCGACAGTTGCGGCGGGTGCATGGTCAGCGAGCAGTCGACTTTGTCCCCGTCGTTGATACAGTCGGAGTACACCATGATATAATATCGCTTGCCGACGTTCGACGCATTGACGTCAAATGTCAGTTTCCCGAGACCGTGGTGCGGCATGGCGGCTAGGTCCGTATAGGAAAGGTCGGTGATCGTCGACGGCCAATATGTACCCGGAATATTTTTGTCGTATTGCTCGAACAGTACGAGCTGCGGCTGCCAACCGGGGTAGCGGGTTTGCACATCCTCGACCGCAAACGTGTACTGTCCGTAAGCCTGTGGCGCAAATTCGTAAATCATGTAGCTGTCTTGATCAAGCAGCCGCGTCGCATTCTTGCCCGCCTGTAGCGTCGGCGCGGCGTCTGCGGTTACGCGAGTTTCGTTGATCTGTAGGAATGGGAACGGTTTATTGGCTTGTTCCTCATCTGCGTCGGGCGTAACATGTCCGATGAGAATCGGCGTCGGTTGTCCGTATAAAATGACATTAAAACCGAAACTCACTTCCAGTCGGCTGTTGACCCGCGTATCGTCGACCAGCGTTTCAAACTCTATGTAGCCGTTTTGGTCGTTATTCTTATAATCCGACCGAAGTAGCAACTTTTGTGTTTTTGGTAGAGATTTGCTTTGTTGGAGTGACATGACACGCGAATACATGCGATCAGGATTATTTTCGTCGGTTGCATATTGACTGCTTTTTGATGCAAAAACAGCACGATAGGTATTTGGTAATTGTTCAAATGGCATGAACTCTTCCGCACCTTCGGCGGCGGCTTCAATTAAATCTATAATTTCTGTACAGAAAAATTTTACAAGGGCAGGAGCGTCTGCGACAGTGATGAGAACATTCAGACCTTTCTTTACAACAGATGACATCGCGTAGCGACCTAGGGGCGTCCAGTCATATTCGGCCTCTTCATTGTATATATTGCCTTGCCAAGAGAGTTGTCCATATTTGATAATGTCGCCGGGATCAGTCTCGTATATGTAATCGGGATCACCATGGTTGGGGTGGTTCTCGTTGCGCAGACGGCTCATAGCAAAAACATCAGTGATATGGAAATCACATAACTGTGCGCGTTGTTCTTGGATATAGTATAAATTATTATCGGGCTGGCGAATGGTTTGGAGACTCAAGTTTAACAGATTTTCCATGCCGTGTTTTACATAGCTTTCCACCGGACGGGGTTCGGTAGGCTTTTCAACGGTGGGTTTATTGTTGTCGTTGATTTCGTCGTTTATGTGTTCATTCTGATAGCGGATAGAAAAGTCTATCAACATCAGCCAGTTCTGGTTGATGCCGTTATATCCCGGCTCGGTAATCAGTACAAATCCCCATTCCGTTCCCATATACTGGTATGTCCCCGGCGTGTAAAAGTAATACTCGGGAATAAGGTTGGTGATACGGCCAGTCAAGTCATTGACGCCTAAAACTTTGTATTTGTTGTCCTTGATGTTTTGCGCAAAATCGCGGATGTTGATACCGCCGTCGACCTGCACCGTGTCGGTGCTTGTGACTTGTTCCAGCCATTCGTCCCAGGTCAATGCTTGTGCGCTCGTTCGATTGAACGAGAAACCTACCGCTACCGTCATAGAGACCAGTAGCAACAGGCAAAGCAGAACACTGCTTTTTTTGAGAGACTTGTGTTTCATCGGTATATTTCCTCCTTATAATAAAATACAAAATTGATCAAAGATTCTACGGGATAACGATATAACAGAGATATTCGGCCGGTTGATACCGTTCGTCGCCCGTGTAGGTGAAAGACGCCAAATAGAGACCGGATGTCTTAGGATAATAAGGTAAATTCCAATCATTTGGGTCACGAGATCGCTCCAAATACGGATAGTACTCATTCAGCTTTGCGAAGTATCCTCTGATATGCGGTTCTGGGGCGATGGCGAATAGTGGAAACATGGGGTTTAGCACGGTTTCACCCTTTTGGTTGTATACGCCGATACGGGGCAAGTATTTGTTTTCGGCGGTGATACCCTGTTTCATGATAAAAAGGTCGCGGCCGTCGACATCGGTCAGTTTTGTATAGTCGTCCGATTCTTCCGCGCGCAAGCTGACCGTTTCGCGGTCGTCGCCTTTGATATGGATATCTATTGTGAAAATAGTGTCCTGTGTGAACGATGCGTCCGGATTATGCGGGTAGGGGAAAGCAGGACAACGAAATTTCAGACGATGAAGGCCGGGGATCCGTTGTAATTGATAACAGTTGCGGTAGTCAAACGTTTGATCCGGCAGTTGTTCATCATAAATATCGTGTATTGGGTCGACATATTTCCATTGGTTATCGTCTTGCTGAATGGCATAACCGTAGAAAGAGGTGCCGAACTCGGTACGGTCGGCTTCGTTTTCTTCCATTGGGGCATAGGAAACATTTCGGTAGGGTGAGGTTTCATTGATGATATAAAATCGAATGGAAACTTGAACGCTCGGGCAGCCGTCGACGTCCAATAGGACATACGGAACATCTTGCGTGAGTGCATGTTTGCCGTTTGGATCGGCGAGATAGCCTTGTATAGTTTTCCGTTCCGGCCACGCAGTCGAAACTTGATACGTCATACGAACGCTGTACTTGTCCGGCTCTTTCTTACACGCAGTCATAAGCCCCGTCACCGCGCCCAACAATAGAATGACCGCAAGCAGTTTACAAACAAATTTTTTCATAATAATACCTCCATATGATTTATGTTGCATAACCGTCAAAGCAGAACACTGCTTTTTCGGAGAGTCTTGTGTTTCATCTGTATATTTCCTCCTTATAATAAATTACAAATCATGGAATGACGACATAGCAAGTATAGTCGTCGGCTTGGTATAGTTCGTCGCCGGTATAGGTAAAAGAAACCAGGTACACTCCCGATTTTTCGGGGTATGAAACGCAGCTATATGCTAGACTTGAGTTAATGAAGGACATGGGGAGTTTATAATATTCGTTCATTTCTTCAAACCAGGCTTTCACATGCGGCGCCTCATATTTGGCATTGTATTCGGTAGGGAACATGGGATCCAGCACGGTTTCACCCTGTTGGTTATAAACGCCGATATGGGGTAAGAATTTGTCGTTACCAATGCCCTGTTTCATGATAAAAAGGTCGCGGCCGTCGATATTGGTCAGTTTGGTATAGTCGTCCGATTCTTCCGCGCGCAAAGTGACTGGCGCACGAGAATCACCCTTGATAGTGATATTCAGGTTAAAAGTTGCATCTATATTTCGGTTCGGGTAGTGAAACCACAGTTGGTGGAGTCCTGCCACGCGTTGTAATTGATAATAGTTTGTATAATATGCGCCTGTGGTTTCAGGAACATCGGTATCGTAAATATCATGCGCGAACGTATGGTAAACGTCTCCGTCTTTTGTCGTTACCTGATATGCTAAGAAACAGTTATCATCGCGATAGGATATATATTCTTCATGGGGATAAAAGGTATGGAGCTGGTTTTTTGTTATATTATATAGGCTGACTTCCCGTAGCGTGACACTTATGCGAGGACACCCATCTATATCCAAATCCAATGCAAGGCTTTCGCCATCTTTACCTATATATCCTTTTGTGTAGAGTTGCCGATAGGAAATATTACTTATTTCCGGCCATCTGGATTCGATGTTAAAATCCATTCTGACGGCATACTGATCCGGTTCGGGTGATGTATCTTTCTTACATGCCGTCAGTACGCCCGTCAATGCGCCCAACAATAGAATGGCCGCAAGCAGTTTACAAACAAATTTTTTCATAATAATACCTCCATATGATTTATGTTGCGTAACAGTCAAAGCAGAACACTGCTTTTTCGGAGAGTCTTGTGTTTCATCGGTATATTCCTCCTTATAATAAATTACAAAACTATACGGGAACGCGCGGAATAATAACGTAGCATTTATATTCCGCGATTTGATAGGTTTCGTCGCCGGTGTAGGTAAAGTACACTAAGTAAATGCCGGCATCCTTAGGATAAAGTAACGGGGATATGATAGGCCGAGGTCGCGGTCGAGCCGTGTCCGGCAATAAATAATATTCGTCCATTTTTGTAAACCAACCTACGATTTGCGGCGCATTTTCCTTAGAATTGTATTCTAAGGGGAACATGGGTTCGAGTATCGTTTCTCCGGCTTGATTTTTGACACCGATCATAGGCAAAAACTTATTATCTTTTAAGCCGTGTTTCATAATATACGCTTTATAATTTCCGACATCGAGCATATCGTAGTCGTTCGATTCTTCCACATATAGGTATGCCGGGGCGCGATCGTCGCCTTGGAGATTGATATTGATTTCGAACACGGTGAAGTATTCAAATCCGTAGGCCGAATCGCGGGGATACCAAAAATGAAGTTTGTGCAAGCCTTTTTTCGGATGTAATTGATATGAGTTTGCCATCATCGGAAAATCGGCAGAATCCGTCGAACCCAAATCGTAAGGATCTTGCGCAGGTTCGGTAAGGTTGCCGTCAATTAGGTATCTGCTAAAATATCGGGCGTTGTATGTATATTCTTCCGGCGGTTCAATCATTTTAACTACTTTTCCGGTTGTGTTGCCAATAACATAAAATCGGGTAGCGATAATCAATCGAGGACAGCCGGCGATGTTGTACGTGACGGTTGCATCGTTACTAGTCAATGTGGTTTTGGGATCTAAATAATTGTGATGATATAAAACTTTATGATTCGGCCAGACCTCACTAATTCTGTATCCCATGGCTACGCTGTAAGTAGTCGTCTCCGGCTCTTTTTTACATGCCGTCAATACGCCGGTCAGCGCGCCCAACAATAGAATGACCGCAAGCAGTTTACAAACAAATTTTTTCATAATAATACCTCCATATGATTTATGTTGCATAACAGTCAAAGCAGAACACTGCTTTTTCGGAGAGTCTTGTGTTTCATCTGTATATTTCCTCCTTATAATAAATTACTAATCATGGAATGACGACATAGCAAGTATAATCGTCGGCTTGGTATAATTCGTTACCGGTATAGGTGAAAGAAACCAGGTATACGCCCGATTTTTCGGGGTATGAAACGCAGGTGTTGTGGGGTTGCGGCGCAACGAAATAGGGTAGCCGATAGTATTCATCCATTTCCGCAAACCAGGCTTTCACATGCGGGGCTTCGTATTGGGCATTGTATTCGGTAGGGAACATGGGATTCAGCACGGTTTCACCCCGTTGGTTATAAACGCCGATATGAGGTAGGAATTTATGATTGCTACTGATGCCCTGTTTCATGATAAAAAGGTCGCGGCCGTCGACATTGGTCAATTTGGTATAGTCGTCCGATTCCTCCGCGCACAACGTGACTGGCGCACGAGAATCACCCGTGAGATTGATATTCAAGGTAAAAACAGCAGCAATATCTTTGGATGGAAGTTGAAAATCCAGTCGGTGCAGTCCTGCGGCACGTTGTAACTGATAGCAATTTGGTCTAGCCGAGTCGGTATTGGCAGGTTCTTCTGAATCGTAGATGTCATAAGCCAAGTCTCGTGATTCATAACCGCCAGGCGGGTAAAAACGATAGCTTAGAAAATAATTATATATATGTCTGAATGAATATTCTTCACGTGGCTGAGGTAGGGCATAACACTTTTGTTGCGTAATATTATACAATTCAACATTTGTCAACGATACGTGTATACGCGGGCAGCCGTCCACGTCTAAGTTTAATTTGGTAATTGCATCTTCTCTATTTAGATAGCCTTTTGTATAAAGTGTATAACGATGTGCATCTGTTACTTCCGGCCACATAGACCAAATGCTGAAATCCATTCTGACGGCATACTGATCCGGTTCGGGTGATGTGTCTTTCTTACACGCCGTCAATACGCCCGTCAATGCGCCCAACAACAGAATGACCGCAAGCAGTTTACAAATCAACTTTTTCATTACATTCCTCCCGTAATTTGATTGTGTATTTTCTTACTATTTATAAAATAAAGTTTATATAACTTTATCGTTCATGTGACTGCTTGTGCAAAAATATTTAACACAAGTCCCCTTATAAAAGCCGTTTACGAAAAAGGTATCTACTATTATAATAGCATGATAACTATTTTTTGTCAATACCCTATTTTTTTAATTTTTTCCATTCGTAAAAATTGCAGGGTTATATAAGGAAAAAGCCCCTTTCGGGGCGAAAAGAGATCGCTGCGTCGCGTTGCTCCTCGCAATGACAGCAGGAAGGCGCGCGCGATATGTCGGCAGTAGGTGGGAGACGACGGTAGGAAGGCGTATACAATGGACGGACGCACTCATTGCGAGGCGTTCCGGCGAAGCAATCTCTTGCGGAGCTTATAACAGCAGCGCCAAAACGGGGAGCGTGGCAATAGACAGCATGGTACCCAGTAGAACGGTGTTGGCGGCGATGTCCTGCCCCTCGCCCAAGATTTCGGCGTAATTTTGCACCACGGCGGCGACGGGGCAGGCGCACATGATGAACATGCACCATTTCAGTTCGGCGTCGATCGGCAGCAGCGTGAGCAGTCCCAACACGACGAGCGGGAACACGAGCTGATTGACGCCGACTGCCAAGTACGGCATCCAATGTGTAAACAGGCTTTTCAGCCGAATGGTCGCCAGCCGCATACCGAGTACCAACATGCACAGCGGCGTGGTCATTTTGCCCAAGATGTTTATCATCGTTTCGATCTGCCCGAGCAGTTGGCCGTTCTGCGGGGCGATTTTGAATCCGGTCAGGAAGAACGGCAGCGACACGGCGACCGACAGCGTGGCGGGGTTTAAGCAGATTTTTTTGACGCTGATATATTTTTTGTCGCGCGTGATGATGGCGGACACCAACGTCCAGCCGAGCAAGTTCATCGACAGAAAGTACATCATCGAGTAGACGGCGACGTTATTAGAGTCGGGGAATATGGCCTCGAGCAGCGGCACGCCCAAAAACGAGCAGTTCGACAGCGTGGTTGCGACTGTCGTGATCCGATAGCGCACGTCGTCCATGCGCTTATGAAACAGCAGATAGAAACCGCCGATAAACAACAGCTGCGCGGCGGTGATGATCCCCAAAAAGATCAGCAAGTTGATGCCGAGCGCTTTGGAGAAGTCGGCTTTATTGAACGAATACAGCGTCAGCGCGGGCTGGCAAACGTACATCAACACTTTGGAAAACGCGGGGATACTTTCGGGTTTGACCGCGCGCACCCGCACCAAAAGAAAGCCGGGTACGGCATACGCCAGCATGATGCCGACCATGATCAGCGTGGTGATAAATTCTCGCATGTTCTTTCGCCTCCGCGCCGCAGGTAAAACCGCAGACGGCATTCAGTATACCACATCGGCGCAAACTTTTCAACAAATTCAGACGAAGAAATGACAAAAACCGCCGCCGAATGATTGGGCGACGGTGGGCGGAGGATGAAAATTACAGCTCGTTGATGTCGTCGATCAGGCCGCTGCGCAAGCGAAATTCGTAGCGACTGCCGTTGCCGTCGGCGTCGATCAAATAGACGTTGCCGCCGTTCTCGACCAGGTCTGTGAATCCGTCGAAGAATCCGGACAGCGCCGCGTCGGTGACCGATGCGGACAGTTCGGCGGTCAGCATGGCGCGCGCGGCTTTTACATTGCCGCTCGTTACGGCGCGGAAAAAGCGTTCGGACAGCGAGCGGGCTTCTTGCGGCGTTTCTTTGGCTGCGTATACATAATTATAGCGCGGTTTCATGCGCACATAGACGTGGGCGTCGGGTAGGCGATAGACGACCGTTTGTTTTTCGTTGGCATAGACGCGGCCGCCCGACAGCTTGACCGTGTAAGGGTTATAAACGGCGTCTAAGGGAAACACGGTGACGTACAGCACACCGTCGGCGGTGTATTCGATTTCGCCTGCGTCCTCGAAAAACACACCGTTGATACTGAACACGGCCGGGAAGTCGGCCGTTATGTGATACAGCATATCCATACGATGATGTATATGAAAAAGTTTGAAAGAATATGTATAAAACCGATTAAAGCGGATATTATTTTACACGACAAGGACGGCGTACGCATAGCCGTTTGAATAGACGGAGGTTATTTATTATTTATGGAAAACAACTGGACGATCACCGAAACAAAAGAACTGTTCGATTTGGCATACAAGGCCGCCGACAGCGGCAAGGGCTTGAGCTTTGCGTTCAATAAAATGGCGGCCAAATGCGGGCGCTCTCTTAACAGCGTGCGCAACTACTACTATTCGCAACTCAAGATGTTCACGCTCATTCCCGGGTTGGCCGACGATTTGGGGATCAAGCTGGTGACCGGCCGTCGCGCCGAGTTCGAGACCTTTTCGGCGACCGAGATCGACGAACTGCTCGCGTACATTCTGACCGAAAAGGCCAAGGGCGTTTCGGTGCGCGCCGCCATTGCGACGTTGAGCGGGCAGGACGCCAAAAAAGCGCTGCGTTTGCAGAACAAGTATCGCAGTATGTTGGCGCACCACCCCAAAAAGGTGACGGCGGTTATGGACGACCTCGCTCGCCGCGGCGTACCGTACTTCAACCCGTACAAAAAGGCGGTCGTGGACAAAGAGGGCGCGCCCGACAACATTCAGTTGCTGACCGAATACATTTCGCGCTTGGACGAGGGCGAGGCCGGCAGCTTCTTGAGCTTGATTAAAAAGTTGATGTAATAGTCCGAAAAAAATTTTGCGAGCGGGAGAGAATACTTTTTGCGGGTTGCGGCAATACTATCATTGGCAACGAAAAACTGCCAATAAGGAGAGGAATCATGCAGACGCAAAACAAGACCAACGCAAGCAAGAGCACGCAGAACAAGACTGCCGCCAAAACGCAGTCGAGCGCCTCGAACCGCGCGACGAAGTCGAGCAATACGCAGAACAAAACTTCTACTTGTTCGACCAAGAGCCGTAGCAACACTTCGGCCGCGACGCAGAACAAGACTTCGGCCTGCTCGACCAAGAGCCGCAGTAACAACACTTCGGCTTCGACGCAGAACAAGACGCAAGCCAAAGCTACGTCGAACAAAAAGTCTTCGACTGCTACGAAGAGCGTAAAGGGCTAAGAAAAGCTACTTACCGAAAAAATACCCGTCATGAGACTATCACGACGGGTATTTTGGTTTTTAGAGGGAACGGCGAACTACCGTTTACCGTTTCGATATTGCAAATAGCCTTCGCAGTTGTCCGTTTCGCTGACCGTGACGGAGGAAAGGTGAAAGCGGTCGAAAATTCTATGAAAAATGAATGCGCCTTGCAAGATGATCTGCGCGCGCTTTTCGGAGAGCGCGGGGAAGCGTTCGACAAGGTCGCCGCCGCGTGCAAAGTCGGCGAGTAGCGCAGTTACGGCGTCGGCGGTCAGGCGGTGGCGGTGGACGCGCGCCGGGCGGTATTCTTGCAGTCGCAAGTCGGCGGACGCGAGCGCAGTCGCCGTACCGCCGATCGCAACGACCGTTTGCGCATGAGACGGGTCGGGGAGACGGTCGAGCAGCGCGTCGACGGTTTTTTGCATGGCGTCGAAGTCGTTACCGGCCGCCGTTTTCAAACGTACCGCGCCGATCGGAATGCTGGCCGCGCGCTCGATCGTCTGCCCGATGCCGACGGCGATTTCGGTCGACGCGCCGCCGATGTCGATGACGGCCAAAGCGCCGGCTAAGCCGATCGTCGCGCCGCGGTAGCCGATTTCGGCCTCCGTTTCGGCGTCGAGAATGTCGACGGACAGACCGGTTTTCGCGCGGATCGCGGCGGCAAACTCGCGGCCGTTTTCAGCCGATCGCACCGCCTCGGTCGCAAATACATAGGTGTGCGCAGCCCCTGCGGCCACCGCTTGCGCATACAGTTCGTCGATCGCGGCCAATGTGCGCGCCATGCTCGCGTCGGTCAAGCGGTTGCCGCCTTCGCCTAAACGCGTGGCGATCAGTTGTTTGCGGTTGAGACCGTCTACCTTACTGTCCAGCATCAGGCGGACGGAATTGCTGCCGATGTCGATGACTGCGTCCATAGGATTCTCCTTATAGTATGAAACAAAAGACGCGGACGTAACGCGCCGCGTCTGAAAAAATACTTATTTCTTTTTGCCGACGAACGCCTCTTCGCCGCGGCCGATCATGTTGAGATATTCGCGGGCGAATGCGTCGATATATTCGTCGGTTTTGCGATAGTCGAGCGTTTCCTCGTTTTGTGCGATCAGCGCGTCCAATCGGTTCAACTCCGCTTCGAGCGCGCGCTTGCGCGTGTTGGTCGAGGCCAAGCGCACCAGGTTGACAATCAGCGCGGTGAGTAACAGTAGTACAAAAATGACAGCCGCAACGACGATGATTTGCATGATCCGCACGCGATTTTCGTTGTTCATGAAGTGCCTCCTTACTTGTACAAGCGTCGGCGCTTTAAGCGGCGCGCACCTGTCGCAAATAGTGTACCATATCCGCACGAAAAACGCAACCGAATTTTTTATAAAAAATTATGTCGAAACGTTTGACATTTGGCCGTACAGCGATTATACTGTATATCGGTTTTCGGTTTAGCAATTTTAAACTTAATGTTTAGACAAAACTGACTCATTAAACCAAAAGTTCAGTTTTACTAAATCGAACGGGCAGCCCTGTCGAGGACGGGCGGGAGGTGAAACGTATGGAAATCGGCAGTAAGATCAAGGACCTGCGTCTGAAAAACGGTTTGACGCAGGAAGAGTTAGCCGACCGTTGCGAGCTGACGAAGGGCTATATTTCGCAGCTCGAGAACGATCTGACCAGTCCGAGCATTTCGACGCTGATCGATATTCTTGCCTCGCTCGGATCGTCGCTCAGTCAGTTTTTCGCCGACGGCGAAGAGGAGCCGCTTACGTATGCGCCGGCCGATTGTTTTGAAAAGGTGACCGACGACAGCCGCATCACCTGGCTGGTGCCGACGGCGCAGAAAAACGCGATGGAGCCGATCTTGATGATACTGGAAAGCGGCGCGGCGGCGGTCGAGGATCTGCCGCACGACGGCGAAGAGTTCGGCTACGTGTTGGAAGGGCGCGTCAAAGTGACGGTGGGAAAACGCACCGCATACGCCGAGGCGGGCGGCAGCTTTTATTTCCGCAGCGGGCGCGCGCACAGCGTGGAGAACGTAGGAAAAGGGCAGGCAAAAATATTGTGGATTTCGTGTCCGCCGAATTTTTAAGGGCGGCAAGAGGACATATGGATATGGAAAGCAAAACGACACACGAGAAATTCGATAAGATCATAGAAGTCAAAAGCGTCACCAAAATGTTCGACGGCGTAACGGTGGTCGACGACATCAGCCTGTCGATTAAGCGCGGCGAGTTCGTCACGCTCTTAGGCCCTTCCGGTTGCGGCAAAACGACGCTGCTCCGAATGATCGCAGGATTCGAAGCGCCGACCAAAGGACAGATTTTTCTCGAGAAACAGGACGTGACCGCCGTGCCGCCGCACAAGCGGCCGATCAACACGGTGTTCCAGAAATACGCGTTGTTCCCGCACTTAAACGTGTTCAACAACGTGGCGTTCGGCTTGAAAATGAAAGAGATCCCGAACGGCGTTAAAAAGAATCGCCGCGGCGAGGACGTGCCTGTATTTCGGCATTACACCAAAGCGGAGATCAAGGAAAAAGTCGAGCGCGCGCTTGCATTGGTCAACCTGGCCGATTACGGCCACCGCGACGTCAATTCGCTGTCGGGCGGACAGCAACAGCGTGTCGCCATTGCCCGCGCTTTGGTACTCGAACCCAAAGTGCTGCTGCTCGACGAGCCGCTCGGCGCGCTCGACCTCAAGATGCGCAAAGATATGCAGGTCGAACTGACGGCCATGCACCGCAATTTGGGGATCACGTTCGTGTACGTCACGCACGACCAGGAAGAGGCGCTTACCATGAGCGACAATATCGCGGTCATCAAGGACGGCGTGATCCAGCAGTACGGTAGCCCGAAAAAGATCTACGACGAACCGGCCAACGCCTTTGTCGCCGACTTTATCGGCGAAAGCAACATTCTTTCCGGCACGATGAACGAGGACTTCAAAGTCACGTTCTGCGGCGAGACGTTTGCCTGCCTCGACAAAGGATTCGGCAAGAATGCGCCCGTCGATCTGGTCGTTCGTCCCGAGGACATCGACGTATATCCCTTACATAAGAACAAGGGAACGCTCGAGGGCGAGGTGCTGACTTCGGTCTTTAAAGGCACCTATTACGAAATGAACATCGTTGCCAACGACTACGAATTTACCGTGCAGAACACCGACGAGTTTACGCCGGGCAGCCGCGTGCGGTTAGGCATCGATCCCGACGGCATTCACATCATGAAAAAGCTGCGCACCGTCAACGAGTACGCGGGCGAGGTTTCGGGGGAGACGACCGTCGATTTCCTCGGCGGCACGTTCGAGTTCGTCAACAGCGAACAGCTCGAAAAGGGGACGCCGGTGCGCGTGCTGGTGCCGTTCGGCGCGGTCGAACTGACCGACGACGAAGAGGACGGCGTGATCGGCGGCAGTGTGGCGCAAAGCCTGTATAAAGGCAGCTACTACCAGGTGCAAGTGTATACCGACGACGACAACGACATTTATACCGATACTTCGGACGAGTGGGACAACGACGACCGCGTCGGCATTCGCATCGCGCCCGAAAAGATCGTGGTAGAAAAGCGCGAGGAGACGGCAGATGAAACGGTTTAAGTTCAAACGCACGTACTTCGCCATGCCTTACGCCGTGTTGGGCGCGCTGTTCGTCATCGTGCCGCTGGGGATCATGGCGGTGTATGCGTTCACCGACACCGACGGCGGGTTTACCTTTGCCAACTTCGTCAACTTCTTTTCCAAGCCGGCGATGATCAAGGTGCTGTTTCGCTCGCTGGGCGTGGCGGCGATCACAACGGTTGCATGTCTGCTGTTGGCATATCCGCTCGCGCTTGTGTTGGCGTCGTCCAAGCTCAACAAATCGGCAACGCTCGTATTGTTATTCGTGCTGCCGATGTGGATCAACTCGCTGCTCAGAACATACGCGATCAAAATCGTGTTCAACTTGATCGGCTTAAAAAGCGCGTATGC
Source organism: Clostridia bacterium (assembly GCA_022791055.1). Taxonomy (GTDB): domain Bacteria; phylum Bacillota; class Clostridia; order Christensenellales; family Pumilibacteraceae; genus HGM11386. The sequence goes on from JAAVYI010000038.1 coordinate 66,351, forward strand.
GGCGGTCGTCATCGGCATGGTCTACGATTTCTTCCCGTTCATGCTGCTGCCGCTGTATACCATACTCGTCAACACCGACGCCAGTCTGATCGAGGCGTCGACCGATTTGGGGGCGAGCGCGTTCAAAACGTTTTTAAAAGTGCGGCTGCCGCTTTCGCTGCCCGGAATCATGAGCGGCATTTTGATGGTGTTTATGCCGACCGTGTCGACCTTTGCCATCAGCGACATTTTGGGCGACCCGTCTACGTACATGTTCGGCAATATCATCAACCAGTGGTTCAACTCGCAAGCGGGTTGGCACATCGGGTCGGCGTACTCGTTTATCTTGCTGGTGTTGATCGCCGTCACCATGTTTATCGCCAACAAACTTTCCGGCGGTAAAGCGCAGCCGACGGGCGCGGGAGGTACGGTGCTGTGAACAGCAAACTCAAAAAAGCACTTGCGCGCAGTTTCGTGTATTTGATGCTGGCGGTCACCTATGTGCCGATCCTCGTGCTGGTCGTCTACTCGTTTACCGACGCCAAAGTCATGGGCATGTGGAACGGGTTCACGTTCGATCTGTACGCCAAAGTTTTTACCGATACCGAGATTCTCGAGGCGGTGCGCAACTCGCTCATTCTCGCTGTCGTCGCCAGTACGATCGCAACGTTTTTCGGCACCGTGTCGGCCGTCGGCATCTTTTACATGCGGTCGTGGCAGCGTAAATACATGGACTTTCTGACCAAGATCACCATGATCAACGCCGAGATCGTCACCGGTATCGCGTTTTTATTGCTGTTTGTGCTGGTTCGCTTTATTCCGACCGGTTGGCCGAGTCTCGTTTTGGCGCATGTGTTCATTACCATGCCTTACGTCATCATGAGCGTGTTGCCGCGGCTGGGACAGCTCAATCCCAATCTGTACGAGGCCGGCCTCGATCTGGGCGCCGGACCGATGAAAACGCTGTGGAAAGTCATGCTGCCGCAACTGCTGCCGGCAATGATTTCGGGGTTTGCGTTGGCGTTTACGTTAAGCCTTGACGATTTCGTCGTCACCAAGTTCGTTAACGGCAGCGTGCCGACGATCTCGACGTATCTATATAATAAGTTGACGAAAAAGGGCGTGCAACCGGTGTTGCGTGCGCTGTCGTCGCTGATCTTCTTCGTCGTGTTGGCTATTTTGGTCGTTATCAACATTTTGTCCCGCAGACGCGCAAAAGCGGCGGGCAACGTGAAATAAAATTTTAGGAGCATTGCAATGAAAAAAACGTTTGTCAAGTGGTTGACGGTAGGTTTGGCCGCAGTGTGCGCGTTCGGCGCGTTCACCGGTTGCACCAAGCGCGAGGATAAGTTGGTCATTCGCAACTGGGGCGAATATATGGATCCCGAAATTTATCAGGGGTTTGAGAGTTGGTACAAGGAAAAGACGGGCAAGACCGTCAAAGTCGATTACAAAGAATTTGACACCAACGAGAGCATGTACACCGATTTGACGGTCGGTAACGCAGACTACGATCTTGTGTGTCCGTCCGATTATATGGCGGAGCGCATGATCAAGAACGGACAGGCGCAGAAGATCGACACCGAAATTTTCAACGTCAAAGCGGACGGGCTGTTCTACGACGGGCTGATGGACATGGCGACGACGGTGGACAAAAACAACGAATATTTCGTGCCGTACGTGTGGGGTACGATGGGCATTATGTACAATGCCGAAACCGTTTCCGCATCGGACGCGCAGGACATGCACAGTTGGGACGCGCTGTGGAGCGAGAAATACAGCGGCAAAATTCTGATGAAAGATTCGGTACGCGATTCGTACTCGATCGCGCAGATCAAGAATCAGAAAAGCGAGTTGACGGGCGCGGCCGATTATCAAACTTACGGCCCGGCGTATCAGGCGATTTTAAGCAGTATTTTCGAGACTTGCACCGACGCGACGATCGCCGCCGCCAAAGCGACGCTGTTACGGCAAAAGCCGCTACTGGAGAAATACGAAGTGGACGACGGCAAGGAGTCGATGCTTTCGGGTACGGCCAATGCGCAGCTCGGGCTGTTCTGGTCGTGCGACGCAGGATACATCATGCAAGAGGAAGGCGGCGACAAATTCATGTACATTGTACCCGACGAAGGCTCGAACGTATGGGTGGACGGCTGGATCATTCCGACCGGCGCGAAGAACGCGACGGCGGCCAACTGGTTTTTGCAGTACATCAGCCAAGCGGACGTAGCCAAGCAGAACATGGACTGGATGGGAACCAGCGTCGCTATCAAGGCCGCCATGGACGCGGCCAAAGAGGAGTTCGAGGAAGAAACGTTCGAGGGCGCCGTCGAGGGTTTTAAAGAAATGTATATCGAAATGGTATTCCCGACGCAAGAGGTGCTTGCCCGTTGCAAGATCATGCGCGACTTCGGCGAAGAGATGAGCGTCAAACTGGACGAAATGTGGACGGAAGTGCGCGCCGAATAATGAACGATTTCGAATATGATGCGATCGTCGTCGGCGCGGGACATGCCGGCGTCGAGGCGGCGCTCGCATGTGCGCGCACCGGTCTTAAGACGCTTGTATTGAGCGTGACGCTCGACAACGTCGGGTATCTCGCTTGCAATCCCTCGATCGGCGGCACGGCCAAAGGCCACCTTGTGCGCGAGGTCGACGCACTGGGCGGCGAGATGGGCAAGGCGGCCGACGCGACGCTGACGCAGCTACGTATGCTCAACCGATCCAAAGGTCCGGCCGTGCAATCGTTACGCGCGCAGGTCGATAAATACCGCTATCACGCTTACATGAAAAGCGTACTCGAGAACACGCAAAACCTGCATTTGCGCCAGGGCGAGGCGGCCGAAATCCTGACCGAAAACGGCCGTGTCGCAGGCGTCGTCACCACCTTAGGCTTGACATTCCGCGCCCGCGCCGTCGTGCTGGCTTGCGGCGTGTACTTAAAATCCGATATTATCGTCGGCAACGTCATCGAACACAAAGGCCCGGTATGTTTTCAGCGGGCGGGGCATTTAAGCGGCGCGCTCGAAAAACTGGGTATCCCTTTAAGACGGTTCAAAACGGGGACGCCGGCGCGCGTACACCGCGACAGCATCGACCTCGAAAAGCTGGAGATCCAGTACGGCGAAACCGATACGTATTCTTTTTCGGCGATGTCGAAGCGCGTGGCCGCGACAAAATCGGTGTGCTATCTGGGCTACACCAACGAGCGCACGCACCAAGTCATACGCGACAATTTGCATTTGGCGCCCAAGTATGCGGGGCTGATCCACGGCGTAGGCGCGCGCTACTGCCCGTCGATCGAAGATAAGATTGTGCGGTTTGCCGATAAGGAACGGCATCAATTTTTTCTCGAGCCGGAGGGCGACGGCACCAAAGAAATGTACGTGCAAGGGCTGTCGACTTCACTGCCCGCCGACGTGCAACTGGCCATGTACCGCACCATTGCCGGGTTCGAGCGCGTCGAGATCATGCGCGACGCCTACGCGATCGAGTACGACTGTATCGACCCGCTCGACTTGCGTCCGACGCTTGAGCATAAGCGCGTAGAGGGGCTGTATTTTGCCGGGCAGATCAACGGCACTTCGGGGTACGAAGAGGCGGCGGCGCAAGGACTGGCCGCGGGCTTAAACGCTTCGCTCAAATTGCGCGACATGCCGCCGCTTATCTTCCGACGTGGCGAAAGCTATATCGGTGTGATGATCGACGACCTCGTCACCGTCGGCACCGAAGAGCCGTATCGCATGATGACCTCGCGCGCCGAGGCGCGGCTGTATCTACGACAGGACAACGCCGATCTGCGGCTGACCGAGGCCGGTCGCAGGGCGGGACTTGTAGACGACGCGCGGTATCGTAAGTTTAGTAAAAAGAAGCGTGCGCTGGAAAAAGCGCGGTCGCTGTTGTCGACGCGTATCGAGGGCGGCGACGTGGCGGCGTATATTCGGCGTGCCGCGACCGACGAAGAAATTTTTGTGTTGCCGGTGTTTGCCGGAATCGACCGCGAGGCCGTCGAGCAAGTCATCATCGAAACGCGCTACGCCGGCTATCTCGAACGCGCCGTGCGCGCGGTCAAAGAGACCGAACGGCTGGAAAACGCCGCCATTCCGCCCGATTTCGATTACCTTACATGTAACGGCTTGCGCCTCGAGGCACGCGAGAAACTCAACCGCGTGCGCCCCTTGACGATCGGTCAAGCCGGCCGCGTATCGGGCGTCACCCCGGCGGATGTCAATGTGTTGATTTTAGAGATCGCGCGTCAAAAAGATAAATAAATCTTTTTGACGCCCAAAAGGTTGCTATTCTTTTGAAAAAAACGAAAAACGTTTCCCCGGCCTTTTGCCGCAAAAAGGTCTAGGCGAAAAGCGTAAGGAGGAGGGCGCGACGCGTTAAGCGAAATGCCCGGTGGGCATTTCGTAGCCAAAGCGGGGAGCAATTTGTAATTGCGACCTGGGGTTGCAAGGCAACCACTTTCGACTGTGTCCCTCTCTCTTAACTCACCCCTCCTGAACGACAACCAGCTTGCAGCAT
>JAAVYI010000039.1 GCA_022791055.1 Clostridia bacterium
CTTTACAATGTCCCCCTCCCTGCAGTTTTTACAGGGTCTGTCAACATAATGCCATTCACCGCAACTTTCGCATTTGACAATTTTACCGTTATCTTTTTCGGCTTGGTGTTCTCTGCAAAAAACATAAGTCCCTGTTGGTTTCCCACAAATTACGCAAGTTTTTCCCATAGTTATGTACCCCTTTGTATATAATGCTAACAGTATACCATAAAATTACAGGATTAGCAAGTAATAAACCGCAAGTGTGTCCGGTTTGCGCCGGTCGAGCGTAGCGAAGTCGGGTGCGCGAAGTGGTGTTTGCGACTGCCGACCGTGCCGATCGGCGAGCTTGCAAGTCCGTTTGACGCGGTCGACATAAAAGCAAACGAAAACGCCGCGCGTATACGGGCGTGGCTTAGGGCTTTAGGGCTACACAAAAAGGACGATCCCCCGACCGTCCTTTTACTTCTTGCTTTAATAAACTTCATCTGCCGATTTCAAAAAGCACATATCTTCGGCATTCATAAATAAGTCTTTTTCCGTCATCTTCGGCAATTCACACAAATCAATATAACTTACATCAAGCACTAATACGTTATGTTCTGCTTCTTTAATGTGGCCATCGCGGTTATCCAGTATATATAATACATACTTGTTACCGATTACTAAAAACTGCTTTTGAGCTTTCATTTTAATACCTCACTTATTCAAAACGTTTTCTTCGAGCAAATAGTCAATCTGCTCTATAATCGATTGCACAACCAAATTGTATTGAATGGCCGCGCAAAACCACTTTAATGCTGTTTTATCAGATACTTCATAGCGGTCGGCCAGTGCGTCGACAATGCTTTCGATGTCGATTCTGTTTTCGCCTTGAATTTTCAATAGTCCGTTTCTTTCCATGTTCCTTTACCTCTCTTTTTAATCAATAGAACTCTGCGAATGCCATTGCTAATTCTTGATAACAAGCGTCCGTATACTCGTCATAGAATTTTGCCCACTTTATTATATCTTGTGTATCCATTTTCCGCACACTTTCTTCGGCGTCTGCCATGGTCGTTTGCGGATAATTTACCATAATGCCCAATACTGCTTTGTCAAAATCTTGACAGCTTTTAATTGTATTTTCCATGTTTCTTTACCTCTCCCATTTAGATTTATTGATGTCTTTTTCGGTCGGTATATTCGGGTACAGCTTTTTCAGCTCCTCGAATCGGGCTATTGCCTTGTGCCGTTCTTTCCCCTCGTACCGTTCTTGTAATAACTGCATCGGCGCGGCGTTCTGAACGTCGGGCGTTTTCTGTATCTCGACGAAATAAAACTTTTTATTGTTGTAGTAGTTGACTTCCCGCCATATTTTCAGCAGTAAGCTGTACCCACACCCGAAAAATGCTTGCGCCCGTTCGTGCAATTTGCGGCGGTATTCCTGCAACAGTTCGACTACTTGCAATAACTCGGCGATGTCCCGTTGCGCTTTTTTGTCTGCGTGCTGTATATCTTCTATCCGTCGAATACAGTCCGCGCGCGTATAGTAAAAATGCTTTGTCGCGTTCCATTCGTCGGACGGGTGTCCGTATCTGTTGAAAAGGTCGTCTAATGTTGCCATGTCCTCGCGCTCCTTTGGTCGTAGGCGGCTTATACAGCCGCCTGTAACCTTTTCTTTTCTTCTTCCTTGATTATCTCCGAACCGTGCAACCGCCGTATTTCTTCGAGCGTCAAGCGGTGTTTATTTTCGGTCGGCTTATCCGTCCATGCCCACGCCTTTTTGCTACTGCACCAAAAGAAACCAAGGCTTTTTAGCTCCTGCCGATATGCGTAGGCATTGAACACACACAGCCACGACCCGCATAGCTCGATTGTGCAATCGAACGATATAATCGCGTCGATGATCGCGCGGAAGTTGTCGGGAACGTCGGCCGCCTGCTCCTTGGTGTACGTCTTGCCGTCGGCCGTTTCGTGCACGTTCTTAACCGTCGCAAACAGTACGTCATACTCGGCGTTAATGGCTTGCATATCTTCTACCCTGCCACCCCTGTCGGGGTGGTACTCAAACGCCAGCTTTTTGTACTGCCGTTTCAGTTCCTCGACTGTTTTTACGTCTTTAAAGTATTTCATATCCGTAACCCCTTTCCCGCGGACTTATGCCGCCGCGGGTCGGCGTAATGTCTTAAGCGTTATCATACAGGCGTTGCACAAGCGCGCATATTATGTCCGTTTCCACTTCGCCGAACGTCCCCGTTCGCTGTCCTCGCAATACCTTGCGAATAATGTCAACGTCTATCGGGAATTGCTCCGTTACGTCCTTGATACGGACAAATTCGCCGTTCCCGCCGTATATCTCTTTCAACTGCTTGACGTTTTTTGCTGGTCTTACACACTTAAATACGTGTTCTCTGTCCTCGATTATCATTTCGTATGCTTTCATTCTTCTATCTCCTTTGGCTGTTATGGGTGCCACCTCTTTATTACACTATTATTATACAACTTTTTAGTTGTATTGTCAACCGTTTTATTGTCTTTTTCGTAAAATTATCAACTTTTTTATTGTAAATATGCCGTAAATGGTTGACATATTCGCCGTTATGTTGTACAATCGTCACGAGGTGTCCGAAATGATTAACTTAACCGAAAAATTGAAGATCGCCATGTTAAAACTAAACCTTACACAACTACAATTAGCTGAACGCACGGAACAATCGCAACAAAACCTTTCTAAAAAGATCGCTGCAAATAACTTCAAGTTATCCGAGTATCAGCGCCTAGTCGAGGCGCTCGGCTGTACGCTAGAGATAAACATCGTACTGCCGAACGGAGACAAGCTCTGACGGACGGGAAAAAGAATGCGGGCGCGGGACGTTCCAAGCGGTTTAGCGGAACGCCGCGCCCCTTTCTTTTTCCGACGACCTCGATTCCCTACGGACAGCCCGCCGCGCTCCGTTCCACCGCTATCCCCTTTTACAATGGGAGATGTAAGGCCTCGCCTTACATCTCTTGTCGTGTCCACACCATATAGCGACGGTGGCTGTCAAGGGTTTAAGCGTAAAAAATTTTCGTATAAGCCACTGCATTATGCCGAAAATTTTTTACCGGCCCTTGACAGCCAACCGGCGCTATATGGTAAATGGGGAATAATTTACAGCAAAGGACGGTGTTATAACCATGGGAACTATAGGAAGAAAGAATCTGACATACACACAACGCCTTATGCTCGAAGATTGTCTACGGGCAAAGCTACACAAGAAAATCATTGCCGCAAAACTAGGCGTACATATTTCTACGGTATACCGCGAAATACAGCGCGGGGCGTATCGCCACAGACATAAGCAGACAGACATATACGGCGATGTAACCTACCGCTATGAAACGCGATACAGCCCCAATCTTGCCGAAGATAAATACCGTATCAATGTAACGAGCAAAGGTCTACCGCTTAAGATAGGCCATGATTACGAATTTGTCCGCTACGTCGAAAAACGCGTTTTATTCGACCGTTTGTCGCCTTGTGCCGTGCTCGGCGAGATTAAGCGTAAAAAGCTGTTTCACACCGACATCAGCAAAACTACGCTGTATCGGTATATTGAACTGGGCATATTTCCGCATATCTCTATGTCGGATTTGCCTATGTTCCGACGTAAAAAGCGATACCGCAAGGCCGTCGCTAAGCGACCGCCCAAAGGTACGAGTATAGAAAAACGCCCCGCTATGATAGCGGAGCGTAATTGTTTCGGACATTGGGAAATGGATTGCGTTGTCGGTAAACAACGCACGAAAAACGTTTTACTGGTATTGACCGAACGGTTGACACGCTACGAAGTTATTTTTCGTATGCCGAACAAAAAGCCGCCTAGCGTCGTCCACTGTTTGAATAAACTCGAATACCGATTCGGCAAAAAGTACCGTCACATTTTCAAAAGCATTACCGTTGACAATGGCGTTGAGTTTTCCGACTGTGCGGGTATGCAAAAATCCATGTTCGGCGGCAAACGCACTGCGGTGTACTACTGTCACCCGTATACGTCGAGTGAACGCGGGACAAACGAACGAATCAATCGCGACATTCGGCGGTGGTTTCCCAAAGGTACGGACTTTTCCAAACATAGCGATGAAGAAGTACAACAACTAGAAAACTGGGTCAACGACTATCCTCGCGAAGTCTTGGCGTTCGCCACCCCTGCCGAACTGTTCGCCCAACATCTTGCCGCCCTCGGCTAAAAGGAATTAGTTGTACCAACAACAAGCCGCTCTACATAGCGGCTGTTTTGCCGTTCCGCAATTTCGCCGCCCCGCCCGCGGCGGCGCGTTTTCCCCTGTCCCCAGCTGGGGACAGGGGAAAACCTCTCCTCGTTCCCTCTCTATTCTACCAACTTCCCCGCCTCTACTTACTTTTTTCATCTTTTTCGCTCAAACTGCTTGACTTTTTAAAACGCTCCCCGAATCGAAGAGCGTTGTATTTCTTGAAAGTGCAAAGCGGTTGTTACGCGATTTCTTGCCGCAAGGGCGCGCTTTTTTTGATGACCGTCGGCTTGCCGCCCCGAATGGTGTCACCGGTGATGACCACCTTTTCGATCTCCTTGTCGGTCGGCGTGGCAAACATCAAATCGAGCATACTGTTTTCCATGATCGAGCGCAGTCCCCGCGCGCCGGTGTCCAGTTCGATCGCCTTGTCGGCCACCGCCTCGACAGCGTCGGGCATGATCTCCAATTCGACCCCGTCGATCTCGAACAGCTTTTGATACTGCTTGACAAGCGCGTCTTTCGGCTCGGTCAGAATGCGCACCAGCGCCTCTTTATTCAGCGAGTTCAAGCTGACGGTCACCGGCAAACGGCCGACAAATTCGGGGATCAGTCCGAATTTGATCAAGTCCTGCGGTTGCACGGCGTGCAAGTTGTTGGAACTTTCCAACTCGATCTTGGTCTTGATATTGCCGCCGAACCCGAACGACGCCGCATTCATACGCTTTTCGATGATCTTGTCAAGCCCGACGAACGCGCCGCCGAAAATGAACAAAATGTTGGTGGTGTCGATCTGTAAGCATTCCTGTTGCGGGTGCTTGCGTCCCCCTTGCGGCGGGACGTTGGCGACCGTCGATTCGACGATCTTTAAGAGCGCTTGTTGCACGCCCTCGCCCGATACGTCGCGCGTGATGCTGACATTTTCCGACTTGCGGGCGATCTTGTCGATCTCGTCGATATAGATAATGCCGCGCTGCGCTTTGTTGATGTCGAAGTCGGCGTTTTGGATCAGTTTCAAAAGTACGTTTTCGACATCCTCGCCCACGTAGCCGGCCTCGGTCAACGTTGTAGCGTCGGACGCGGCAAAAGGCACGTTGAGGATCTTGGACAACGTTTGCGCCAACAACGTCTTGCCGCAGCCGGTAGGCCCGAGCATCAGAATGTTGCTTTTCTTCAGTTCGATACCGTCGTTTTTACCCTTATTTTTTGCGTTGTAGTCAATGCGCTTATAGTGGTTGTAAACCGCGACGCTCAGCACGCGTTTGGCCGCGTCCTGGCCGACGATGTACTCGTCTAACCTACGCTTGATCTCCTCGGGTACGGGAAGATCGGCGGGCATGGCGGCCTCTTCGACCGTCGACTGCTTGATGACCTGATTGCAGATCTCGATACACTCGTCGCAAATGAAAATATCGTCGGGGCCGGCGATCAGCTTGCCGACCTCCGATTTGACTTTACCGCAAAAGGAACACTGGGGTTCTGCCGTTCTCAAATTCTCTCTCCTACTTACTAAACTCTCTTGTCGAACACTCTGTCAATCAAACCGTATTTCTTTGCCTCGTCGGCGGTCATATAATGATCGCGGTCGACGTCTTTTTCCACCTTTTCGATCGGCTGATTACAGTTGGCCGCCAAAATGCTGTTCATGCGCTTTTTGGTCTTGAGGATATGTTCGGCCTGGATGGCAATGTCGCTCGCCTGTCCCTGCGCGCCGCCTAACGGCTGGTGGATCATGATCTCGCTGTTGGGGAGCGCATAGCGTTTGCCTTTCGCGCCGGACGACAGCAGGAACGCGCCCATCGACGCGGCCATGCCGACGCAAATCGTCGAAACGTCGCACTTGATATAGTTCATCGTGTCGTAAATGCCCATGCCCGCCGTCACGCTACCGCCCGGGCTGTTGATGTACAGGCTGATGTCCTTTTCCGGATCCTTACCCTCGAGATAAATCAGCTGCGCAATGACGATGTCGGCCGATACGTCGTTGACTTCACCGGTCAGGAAGATGATGCGATCTTCCAACAGGCGCGAATAGATGTCATACGAGCGTTCGCCGCGGTTGGTCTGCTCGACCACCATAGGCACGAGATTGTTTTTAATCATACTTTTTATGCTCCTAAAATCGTTATTGCCGCATACGCACAGCGCGACTTACTTTACGCGTTGGCGTCCTCGGCTTTTTTGGTCGTTTTCTTTTTGGCGGTTCCGCCGGTTGTCTTTTTAGCCGTTTCTCCGGCTGTCTTTTTAGCGGGCTTCTTCTCTTCTTCCTTTTCCTTCAAAACGAACGTATTGTTGGCTTTGAGGAAATCGACGACTTTCTTCATCAGCGCATCGCTCTTGATATACGGCATCTCGCGCTCCGAAACCTCTTTTTTGTAGGTCTCGAAATCCTGGCCGCGGCTTTCGGCAATCTCTTTGATCAGCGCGTCGGTGTCGGCGTCGGTCACTTCGAGATTCTCTGCCTTGATGATCGCCTCTAACGACAGACGCAGTTTGACGGTATTGAGCGCGCTCTCACGCCGCTGCTTTTTGAAGTCCTCTTCGGTCGTGCCGGTGTACTTGAAGTAGTCCGCGAGCTTCATGCCGCCGTACATGCTCTGAATGCGATATTCGAAGTCGCGCAACATGTACTCCAACTCGTCGCGGATCATACATTCGGGTATGTCGACGGTCACGTTTTTGACGATCTCCTCCAGTAGCGCGTTTTCGTTCTCGCGGTCGGCGCGATCCTTGTTCTGTTTCTCCAGCTTTTCACGGATACTCTTGCGGTACGCCTCGAGCGTGTCGAACTCCGAAACCTCTTTGGCGAACGCGTCGTCGACGGCCGGCTTTTCCTTGACTGTGATGTCGTGTACTTTGACATGGAATACGGCGTTTTTGCCGGCCATGTCTTTGGCATGGTAGTCGTCGGGGAATTTGACCGAAAGGTCTTTCTCCTCGCCCTTATTCATGCCGATCATCTGTTCCTCGAACCCGGGAATGAACGTGTTGCTGCCGATGACGAGCTGCTGATTCTGCGCCGTGCCGCCGTCGAACTTGACGCCGTCGATGCTGCCGCTGTAATCGAGCGTCACTTTGTCGCCGTTCTCGACGGCGCGCTCGACGGACACTTCGCGGCTGGCGCGCTCGACGGCGTGTTCGATCTCGTGTTCGACGTCGGCGTCGGTTACATTATACGCAACTTTGCCGACTTTCATACCTTTATACGCGCCCAAGACGACCTCCGGCTTGACGGTCACGGTCGCCGAAAAAGAAATGCCTTTTTCGGTGGGTACGAAGTCGACTTGCGGCTCGTCTACCGGGCGCACCTCGGTTTCCTTGGAGAGAAACTCGCGGTAGCAACGGCGGAATGCGCTGTCGAACGCATCGTCGAAAAAGACGCCGGCGCCGTACATAGCCTCGATCATTTTGCGCGTTGCGTGTCCCTTGCGAAAACCGGGTACATTGTACTTGCCCTTGGTGCGGTTATAAGACGCAGTCAGCTCGTCCTGCCATTCCGCGTCGGTCAAGGTAAAGACCGCTTTGACCGCGCCCTTCTGCGTTTCAACTTCGTACTTCATATATATCCTCCAAAATGTGTTTACACTCGTTCCCGTACGCTTTTTACTGCGGACTTTTCGGCGTACGCAGTATATTATAGCACGTTCCGCCCCCGATGTCAAACCGAATTGCGGGAAATCAATCCGCCGCCGCATATTTTTTCCGATCGATTTCGACACTTGACAGGCCGCACTATCTGCGGTATACTGGTACTATGCCCGCAGACGCACTGACATACGCCTATCTGGCGACACAGCTCGACGCCACGCTTAAAGGCGGCGTCGTTTCCAAGATCTCCATGCCGTATAAGGACGAGATCATTCTTTCCGTACGCCGCAACCGCGAAACGTTTCATCTGTTGCTGTCGGCGTCGCCGTCGGCCGCGCGTATGCACCTGACCGAACACCTGCCCGAAAACCCGCAGACCGCGCCCGCCTTTTTAATGCACCTGCGCAAGCATATCGGCGGCGCCAAGGTCGTCGGCGTCGAGGCCGTCCCCTACGAGCGCATTGTCGCCGTGCGGCTGCTGTCGCGGTCGGAACTCGGCGATCTCGAGGAAAAACGACTGATCGCCGAAATCATGGGCAAATATTCCAACATCATTTTGGTGACGGGACGCGGCACGGTGTCGGACAGTATCAAGCATATTACCGGGGACATTTCGGGCAAGCGCATTGTGCTACCCGGCGTGCGCTACGAGACGGCGCCGCCGCAAGACAAAACGGACATACGGGACACCGCGGCGCTTATAAGCCATTTACAGACCTTTACGGGCGGCAAGATCGCGCCCCATATTATCAAGCGGCTTTCGGGACTGGCGCCCGCTACCGTCAACGAGGCCGTTTTGCGCGCCGTCGGAACGGAGTCGGCCGACCGCCTCGACGCCAAGCAAATCGACGCGATCGTGCGCGCTTTGCAAGCGCTTTACGACTTCGCAAAAGCCGCGCCTTGCCTGATGCTGCGCGACGGCGTGCCGTTCGATTTCTGCCTGTCCCCCTATCTTTCGTACCATGGCCAAGCCGTGCCGTATGCGTCTTTGTCGCAAGCGATGGACACGCTCTATTATAGCGCGGCGCAAAAAACGCGGTTCGACGAGCGCGCGCGCACGTTGTACACGGCTGTTAAAACAGCCTTGGCCCACGCGCAAAATAAAGCCGCCAAACTGCTGTCGACCAAGCAATCGGCCGCCGATTTCGATGACGATCGCATTTGCGGCGAGCTGCTGACGGCCAACCTGTACCGCGTCAAGCCCGGCATGACCGAACTCACCGTCGATAACTATTATACCGGCGATACGTCGATCCTCGCGCTCGACGCGCGGCTGTCGCCTGCCGATAATGCGCAACGATATTACAAACGGTACGCCAAAAAGAAACGCGCTTACGAACTTTCGGGCGCGCAGTACACAGAGACGCAAAATACCGTCGAATATCTGTCGTCGCTGCTCGCCTCGTTCGCGCTGTGTTCGACCGTCGCCGAACTCGACCAGATCCGCAGCGAAATGGAAACGGCCGGCCTTGTCAAAGCGCCGCGCGGCAAAAAAGTTGTTTCCGCGCCCGCCGCGCCTTTGACGTTTAGCGTCGACGGCTTTACCGTATCCGTCGGCAAGAACAATCTGCAAAACGATGCGCTTGTTCGCGCGTCCCGCCCCGACGATCTGTGGCTGCACACGCAGAAAATTCACGGCTCGCACGTTGTGATCGCCAACGGATCGCGCGCGCCCGAATCGGTGGTATTGCGCGCGGCCGAAGTGTGCGCCTACTACTCCAAAGCCCGCGAATCGGAAAACGTGCCGGTCGACTATACGCTCGTGCGATACGTATCTAAGCCCAAAGGCGCGCCGCCGGGCAAAGTGATCTACGTCAATCAAAAGACAGTGTACGTGACGCCGCGCCGCGATTGAATTAGGCAAGGCATAATTTTGCCGTCAAATCTTTTTGGTTCGACGCGCTTATGCCTAAGCGATTCTTTCCCCCTCTACGATAACGATCCGACACAATTTTCATTTTTATTCAACAAACCTTGCCGCATTGTTTGACAATCGACACAACTTTATGGTACTATAATCATATATTATTACAAGGAGGAAAGAAACATGGCTAGCAAATCCGATTACTTTGGACTTCCCTACATTGTCAGCGTGATCTGCGCGATCATTCCGTTCACGGCTTGGTTGTTCGGCGCGATCACCCGCCTTATGGAAGGAAAAATCGTCGCTTTCATCATCCGTTTGATCGGTCTCGGATTCATTCTCTGGATTGTCGACCTCATTCTGATGATTCTCAGCAAGCACATTCTTCGTCTATTGCCCATCTAAGTTTTGTAAAATCGAAAACAAATATCTCCGCAACGCGTTATACGCAGTGCGGAGATATTTTTATTGCGAAGTCCTTTATCTGTACGTATTGCGAATCCCTTAAATCTCGTCATTAGAGCTGTGACAAAAAGTCCGAGAGGAAACGAGTGCGCACACACTTTGTCACCCTCGGAGCGTAAGTGGAGGGGTCTAGCGTAGCGAATCCTTTTTTAATACGCCTTCGTACATTCTTGCGTATCGCTCGGAATGACAAATGGTCTTTACTGCTTTCCATGATGTTTTGTCTTTGGCTCTAATGACAAGTATATGGTGCCAAAAGCGAGCGCGACGAAGCAATCTCACCCGCCGAACCGCAACGCAAAAAGCGACCCGCTACAGGTCGCTTTGTTTTTCGTTGCTTATACGGCTTAGTAGAAAAAGCCGAAGATGAATCCGAATAAAGCAAGCGCAAAGATTACGCCCATAATGATAACGTTGATCAGCGCGTTTTTATATTCGGGCGCGCGGTGGTTGATGCCGCTGACCAATACGACGGTCGAACGCACGATTGCAAGCGCAGACGCGACCACGTAGATCCCCAGACCTACCATCAGCACGGTTTTCATGTTAAACAGGCCGACGATCAGAACGACCGCGCCGCCCAACATCAAAAAGTCGCAAATCTGGCGCAGTCCGAAATCGGAAAAGTACGCCTGAATAAAATTCTGTTTTTTTGCCTTACTCATGAAACATCAATCTCCTGTATTTGCTCGACTTTACAAACTTCTCCAAGGTATCCAACCCAGGATATAGAACACGACGACCAGCACCGTAGCGACGACCCACAAAATGAACCAAGTCTGCGACTTCCGTCTGGCCTCATGATACGACAGTACGAGCGGAATGCAAATCGCGATACCCAACGCCACGCGCTCGATATAGCCGACTACGCCGCCCATGCCGTCGATCCAGCCGAATACAAACGACAGCACCAACGCAAGCCCCAACAACATTACGGCGATGAACGAAAACAGCGCCAACCAACTTCCCGTCGAACGCGACGAAGAACGTCTTGCCATACTTAGTATACCTCCGAAAATAAAATTCTATTTCAAATTGCGGCTGCCCGGCTTGATCGGCTTGCTGCCGTCTTTACACAGCGGGCATTCGCTTGCTTCCCAACTCTTGACGTCGGCGGTCAGCATCGCGGTGAACGGTACTCCGAAATCGACTTGCCCGTTGCTGCGGTCGACCATGGCGGCCACGCCTACGACCGTGCAATCCATAGTAGAAAGCAGTTCGATGACCTCTTTGACCGAGCCGCCGGTAGTGACGACGTTTTCGGCGATCAGCACCCGCGCGCCGGCCGGCAACACGAATCCGCGGCGCAACGCCATTTTGCCGTCCTCGCGTTCGGCGAACAGATTTTTAACATGCAAGTGCCGCGACATTTCATAGCCCATGATGATCGCACCGACCGCCGGCGAAACGACGATATCGGGCTTGTAGACTTTGACACGCTCGGCAAGTTCGGCGCACAGGGTCGCGCTGATCTCGCTGTCCTCAAACAGTTTCGCGCACTGCATATAGGTGTCGCTGTGCCGCCCGCTGGTCAATAAAAAATGTCCGTGCAACACGCCGCCCGTCTTTTCAAACAGTTCGGCAATATCTTTATCGGTAAGTGCCATCGTGTAAAATGTCCTCCAAACATATCCCTAGTGAAGCGTAGGCGCACACACTTTACGAAAGCGTGCCGATCAACTCGCCTATCCTCTCTATTTTACACTCTTTCATGACGGTTGTCAACTCATTGACAAGGGCTATGCCGGCGTTGGGATCAAAAATATTGGCTGTGCCGATCTGGATCGCCGTCGCGCCCGCAACCATAAATTCAAGCGCGTCGTCGGCGTTCATGATACCGCCCAACCCGATCAACGGAATTTTGACCGCTTTATACGCCTCGTATACCATGCGCAGCGCGATCGGTTTGATCGCCGGGCCGCTCAAGCCGCCCGTGACGTTCCCCAAAATCGGTTTACGCCGCCGCCAGTCGACCGCCATGCCGGTCAGCGTATTGATCAGCGAAATCGCGTCCGCCCCGCCTTGTTCGGCCGCGCGCGCATTATCGGCAATGCTCGCAACGTTGGGCGACAGCTTGACGATCAGCGGCTTGGCGCAATGCTGTTTGACTGCGCGGGTGATCGCCTCGACCGACTGCGGCAAAATGCCGAATGCGATACCGCCCGCTTTGACGTTCGGGCAGGAAATGTTAAGTTCGACCATCGGCAACTTTGTCGCCGAAACCTTTTCGGCCACTTCGCAATAATCGGCCTCGGTGCGGCCGGCAATGTTGACGATAACGACGGTATCGAGGCTCTCCAAATACGGCACTTCGCGCGCAAGAAACGCGTCGACGCCGGGATTTTGCAAGCCGACGCAGTTGAGCATTCCCATCGGCGTATCGGCGATGCGCAGTCCGCTGTTGCCCAAACGCGGCTCTTTGGTCACGCCCTTGGTGCAAAAGCCGCCGAGTAAGTTGATGTCGTAAAATTCGGCATATTCGCGGCCGAATCCGAACGTGCCGGATGCGGCAATGACCGGATTTTTAAACGGAACGCCCGCAATATTGACGGAAAGATTCATAGTAACTCCTTGATACAAGTGCATAATAACGCAATAGAATCGGCGAGCAAGACGGCGATATGCGCCTTCAGTCCGGATTCTTCGGCTACGCGCGGAATGACAAACAGTCTTTGTTGCCTTTCGTCGTGTTCCTCTTCTGCCATCTCGAGCAGCGACAAAACAATCTCTTGTTTTAAAGAACGAGGTCTTTTAGGTCGAACACCGGCCCGTCCACACAAGCCCGCTTATGCTCGATCTCGCCCTTTTCGTTTTTGAGCGCGCACACGCAAACGAGGCACGCGCCGACGCCGCAACCCATGTGCGACTCGCCCGACATATAGGCCGGAATGCCGGTCGCAGCCGACAGGCGCGCCACCGCTTTGACGAGCGGCATCGAACCGCAAGTCAGAATGACGTCGGGAGTAAAGTCGTCACCCGCGAACGCATCGGTCGGGTATCCGTGATAGCCGTAACTGCCGTCGTCGGTGCAAACCGTCGTTTTGGAAAACGCGGCAAAGTCCGATTCAAAACAAACGGCGCTCTTTTTGGCAAAACCTATGTACGAACGAAATTCGCGACCCGGGTAGCAAGCCCCCAAAGCCGCCAAAGGCGCACAGCCCACACCGCCGCCGATCAAGGCAACTTTTTTGTGCTTTTCTTCCAAACGGAACCCGTTGCCGATCGGCACGATCGCGCGCGCCGTCTCGCCCGCACGCATAGCGCATACGCGCGCGCTGCCCTTGCCGACGTTGGCGACGATGATCGTCACCGAACGGCGGTCGAACTTATACAGGCAGAACGGACGACGCAACACCGTCGGCACGTCTTTGACTTCGAGGTGCAGAAACTGCCCGCAGTGCATGTCCGGTAGATCCTCGCTCGATTCGAGACGGATCTCGTGTACCCGATCGAACAGCGGTTTATTATAAGCTACGGTAAATAATATGTCTTTCATAATACTCCTCGAAACGGCGGGAACAAGCACCCGCCCTACGAAATCGATTGTGATGCCGTCGTAGACAAGTGTGGAGAGACGCAACAGTTGGCAAGTCGGCGAGGAAGTGTAGTTCGGCCTACTCGACCGAGCCGACTTGGCAAACGTAGCGTCTATACGCGCTTGTATACGGCGGCATATAGATCTTCGCGCATGTCTACGACCGCCGCCTCCGCCGCCGCGGTAAACGACATGCCTTTGTACTTGTCGCGCGTATACGCGCAAAGAATGCCGCGCGAGTTGTTGACGATCGCGCCGCGGCCTTTATCATCGAAACAGACCTTGAGGCCGTCGGCCGTGCCGCCCTGCGCGCCGTAGCCCGGCACCAAAAAGAAGGTCGACTTGAGCCGCGCCCGCAGCGCTTCCGCCTCGGCCGGGTGCGTCGCGCCGACCACCGCGCCGACGTCCGAATATCCGTACTTGCCGATACTCGTCTTGCCCCATTCCTCGACCAAATCCCCCATGGTCTCGAACAGCGTCGCGCCGTCGTCGAACTTGCGGTTTTGCAACTGACCGCTCGAGGGATTGGACGTCTTGACGAGCGTGAAAATGCCCTTGCCCGTTTGCGCCATAGCGTCCAGAAACGGCTGTATGCCGTCTACGCCCAAATAACCGTTGACGGTGATATAATCGCTGTCGAACGGAATATGCTTTTTACCGGCCGCCTCGACGCCCGATAAGTAAGCCTTTGCATAGCAGGCCGCCGTCGAGCCGATGTCGTTGCGCTTGACGTCGGCGATGACGACCAAATTCCGTTTCTTGGCCGCTGCGAGCGTGTCGGCAAACGCTTGCATCCCCTCGACGCCGTACATTTCGTAGTACGCCACTTGCACTTTGACGGCGGGAATCAGCTTGTACAATCGCTCGATCAGTTCGACGTTAAATTCGGTGATCGCTTTTCCTACGTCGCGTAAGTCGCGGCAGTTTGCCCGCATCGATTCGGGCAGATAGTCAAACGAGGTGTCGAGGCCGACCGCCGTCGGGTTGCCTACGCGCTCGATCGCTTCAATCAGTGTATCGGTCATTTTATCTCCTTTATGCGTCCTTCCACTAAGACGTGTTTGATTTTGCCTTTTAATTTCCAACCGTCGAATACGCTGTTTTTGCCTTTTGATACGAATTTGTTGCGGTCGACGGTGTATTCCTCGTTCAGGTCGGCGATCGCAATGTCGGCGCGCTGTCCCTCTTGCAACAGTCCGCCGCCGCAACGCAGGATGCGCGCCGGGTTCTCGCTCATCAGCTTGCTCAACTCGACGATGTCGAGATGCCCGGCCTCGACCAAATAGGTGTAGCACACGCCGAACGCCGTTTCAAAGCCGCTGGTGCCGAACGGCGCGTAATCGAATCCGACGTTCTTTTCGTCCTCGTGGTGCGGCGCGTGGTCGGTGGCGATCGCGTCGATCGTGCCGTCCTTTAAGCCCTCGATGACGGCCGCAACGTCGTCGTCGGTGCGAAGCGGCGGATTGATTTTGGCATATGTGTTGTACGACAGGATCTCTTCGTCGGTGGCCGCAATGTAATGCGGGCAGGTCTCACACGTCACTTTGACGCCCCACTTTTTGGCCTCGCGGATCAGCCGCACACTGTTTTTCGTCGACACGTGCGCGATATGCACGCGCGCATCGAGCGCCGCCGCCAACAGGATCTCGCGGGCGACCATGCTCTCTTCGGCCGCGCGCGTAATGCCCTTAAGTCCCGCAATGGTGGCGTTCATTCCCTCGTTGACCACGCCGTCGGCGAGCAAACTTTTGTCCTCGCAGTGGCTGATGATCAGCGCATCGATGCCCTTTGCGTACTCGAGCGCCAGCCGCATGGTGTTGCCGTTCTCCACGGGACGCCCGTCGTCGGAAAAGGCGATCGCACCAGCCTCTTGCATCAAGCCTATCTCGGCCAGTTCATTGCCCTTCATGCCTTTGGTGATACAGCCGATCGGCAGCACGCGGGCATTGTCGACTTCGGCCGCTTTGCCGACGACGTACTTGATGAGCGCCGGACTGTCGAGCGGCGGCGCGGTGTTGGGCATACAGGCAACGGTGGTAAAGCCGCCCTGTAATGCCGCCGCCGTACCGGAATCGATGTCCTCTTTGTATTCTTGGCCGGGGTCGCGCAAATGGCAGTGCATGTCGACAAACCCAGCCATGACGGCAAGCCCCTCCGCGTCGATCACCTTGTCGGTCGCCGCATCGATATTTTTGCCGATCTTGACAATGGTCGAATCCTCGATATAGACGTCCTGCTCGACCATGCCGTCGGGCGTGACCGTCAATCCGTTTTTAATCAGTATGTTCATAGTTTGATTTCCTTTTTATAATAAGGTCTTTTTCGTTCCGGTCGAAAGAGCTTGCCGCGGTCGCTCGTGCCTCGCGTCCTCGTGAGTGACGGGAAAAACTTTTGCGGTGTAAACGTAACCTGGCGGCGGCGGAGACGTAGGCAGAGAGTGGCAACAGGCGGGACGGCAATGAGGGCGCGTAGTTCGACCTACGTAACCGAGTCGGGCGCGCCCACGTAGTCGGCCTACGGCGTGCTATACGCCGCCGAACTACCTACGCGACAACAGAAACAATACCGCCATTCTAACCGCCACCCCGTTTGTCACCTGCTCTAAAATGTAGCTTGATTCGCCGTCGGCCGTCTCGCTCGACAGTTCCAGCCCGCGGTTGATCGGGCCGGGGTGCATGACGATCGCGTCGGGATCGGCGCGGTTGATACGCGCCGGCGTCAAGCCGTAGTATTTATGATATTCGGCGATCGACGGGAACAGCCCGGCCTGCTGCCGCTCGAGTTGCACGCGTAGCCCCATGACGACGTTGGCGCCCTCAAGCACGCTGTCAAGGTCATTGGTCGCCTTAACGCCCATGCTTTCGACTTCCATCGGCATCAGCGTCGCCGGCGCCGCGAGCGTCACTTCCGCGCCCATTTTATTCAGTCCCCAGATATTGCTGCGCGCCACGCGCGAGTGCTTGACGTCGCCGGCTATGACGACTTTCAGCCCCTTGAACGAGCCGAATTTTTCTTTCATCGTCAGCATGTCGAGTAGCGCTTGCGTGGGGTGTTCGTTCATGCCGTCGCCGCCGTTGACGACGCTCATATTGCGCACGTTCTTACTTAAGTGCTGCGCCGCGCCCGACTTGTTGTGCCGAATGATCACCACGTCGGTCAGTAGCGCTTCGAGCGTCTTGCCGGTGTCGATCAGCGTCTCGCCCTTTTGTACACTTGAACTCGACGCCGAAATGTTAAACGTATTGGCGCCCATGATCTTGGCCGCCGTCTCAAACGAAACGCGCGTGCGCGTGCTGTTCTCGTAGAACAGCGTCGTAATATTTTTGCCCTGCAAGTGCGGCGTCTTTTTGACGTTCTGATTGAGCAACTTTTTCATTTCGGCGGCCGTGTCGAGGATCTCCTCGATCTCTTCCGCCGTAATGTCTTTTAAGCCCAGTAAATGCTTTCGTTTCACAGGATAACTCCTCTAATCGTTGATACTGTAAATGTCGACTGCGTCCTCGCCGTCGAGCGACTTGACGCTGACCGAGATCAGTTCGTCGCGCGAGGTCGGCACCAGTTTACCCACATAGTCCGGACCGATCGGCAATTCGCGGTTGCCGCGGTCGATCAAAACGGCCAACTGGATCGAGCGCGGCCGCCCCATTTCCATCAGCGCGTCGATCGCGGCGCGCACCGTTCGACCGGTGTAGAGTACGTCGTCGACCAAAATGATATTTTCGTCGGTGATGTTGAACGGAATGTCGGTCCCCTTGATCGTCGGATGTTCGGCCACCAACGAGAGATCGTCGCGGTACCAGGTAATATCGAGCACCCCTACCGGCACCCGGTCGCCTTCGACCGTCTTGATGATGTCGGCAAGCGCGGCCGCTAATGGTACACCGCGGCGCTGAATCCCGATCAACCGCACGCGCGAGCCGCGATTTTTCTCGACGATCTCGTGGCTGATCCGAATCAGCGTGCGGCGCACCTGCGCCCCGTCCATCAGTCGATTTTTCAGTCGCATCTATAAGGCCTCCTTAAAGGATAATTTTTTCAGTCCGTTCTCGATCGCGTCCGGTAGCGGCGCGACAAAGTGCATACGCTCGCCCGTGACGGGATGATCGATCGCCAGTTTGTATGCATGTAGCAGTTGCCCGCTTTGCGGAAACAGTTTATCCGCGAATCCGTAAACGGGGTCGCCGGCCACCGGACAGCCGAGGAACCTAGCGTGCACGCGGATCTGGTGCGTGCGCCCGGTATGTAACGTAAACTCGACATAGCAATGTTTTTGAAAGCGTTCAAGCACGCGATAGCCGGTAATGGCGACGCGTCCCTCTTCGGTGACCGCCATCGCCTTGCGGTTGTTGGGATCGCGGCCGATAAAGGTGGTCAGCGTGCCGGTGTCGTTTTTGAGATTGCCGCACAAAATGGCGCGATACCGCTTGTCGGCCGTGCGGGCGGCAAACTGCGCGGCCAACCCCGCTTGCGCAACGCTACTGCGGGCGACGACGATGACGCCCGTCGTGTCCTTATCCAGTCGATGCACGATGCCCGGCCGTTCGGTGTCCATGTTGGCAAGCGTACCGTAGCGGAAGAGTAGTCCGTTGACCAGCGTAGCGGTCGCATTGCCCGTCGCCGGGTGTACGGTCAGCCCCGCTTGCTTGTTGAGTACGACGATATGCTCGTCCTCGTACAGAATATCGAGCGGGATCTCTTTGGGGATCAGTTCGGTGACCGGCTCGGGAAAGTCGACTTCGATTCGGTCGCCTTCGCGCACAATGTAGCCCGCTTTGGTGCGGCCGCCGTTGACGGTGATACGGCCGTCGTCGACAAACTTTTTGATCTGCGACCGCGTTGCGTCGGATTCGGCGGTCAGATAAACGTCAAGACGGACGCTCTCGCCCGCCTCGGCCGTGAACGTCCTTCTCAAGTGTTTTCCTCCGATTTTTCCGCCGCGGCCGATTCCGGAACGTCGGTAACTTCGGGCGATTCGGGATTGTCCGCATCCACCGCTTGCGGCGTCTCCGTATTGTCGGGTTCGGCCGTATTCTCCGCAGTCGCGGCCTGTTCGGCGTCCGCTCCGTCCGCAGCTACCGACGTGCCGTCCGCGACCTCTTCGGCCTGCGGCTCTTTGTGCAAGAACAGAATGTAGACCAAGAACAGAATGACGCCGACGACAAGCGCCGCATCGGCAATATTGAAGATCGCAAAACTGGTCCCCAATTTTCCGAGATCGAGGCCGAAATAGACGATCTCGATGAAATCGCGCACCTCGCCGATGAAAATGCGGTCGACCAAATTGCCGATCGCGCCCGAAATAATCAGCGCGAACGCCAGACGCTCGACCTTATTCTTGCCGCGGTTGCGGTACATAAAGTAGCCGAATATGCCGACGGCGACAAACGTGATGACAATAAAAATAATGCGGGTAGCTGTCCGTCCGATCAGCTTATCCAGTCCGAACGCCGAGCCGAATGCCGCCAACGGATTATAAATAAAGGTCAGCTGTAAAAAATTCGGGATCAATACCTTTGTCCGACCGACAGTCATCGTATGTTCGACAATCGATTTCGAGACAAGATCGACGATGAGCGCGGCGACAAGAACGATCAATTCCATTTTGGCCAGCTTGATATAGTCCCAAGCGGCTTTACCGAATTTTACAGTCTTTGTTTTGGCGATTTCAAAAAACTCATTGCGGGTCATACGGCACCGTGATCTCCACGCCCTCGGGCGACAGTAAAAAGATATTGGACGAAATTCTGTGCACACTGCCGTTTAAGGCATAGATCGCGCCGCTGGTAAAGTCGAGAATGCGCTGGGCGACCGGCTGCTCGCTTACCCCGTCGAGGTTGATGATCGCAGGCTCCCGCCGTTTCAAAAAGTCGATCAGCGTCTGCACGTCCTCGGGCGAACGCGGCTGATAGACGACGACGTTCTGATACAAGCGCGGCGAAATAAACTGGTTGACGTTCGGCAACGGCTGTCCGGAATACAGCGGCGACGAACTCTGCTGCGGCGTATGCGGCGGCGCGGACGTATATTGCGGCGGCGTAAAACCAGGCGTTTTTCTGTACTCGCCCTTGTCGTCGTGCGTATCCTCGTAGAATTCGACGTTCTCGCCCTCGCGGTAATTCTTGCCGCGACGCAACCAATCGCTGAACTGTCCCATTGTCTGCTCTCTCCTACTTTTATCTTGCGCGGTCACCGAATAAACCTCTGCCGATCCGAACGAGCGTCGCGCCGTACTTTAGCGCCGTTCGGTAATCGTTACTCATGCCCATCGACAGCACGGGGGCGTCGTATGCGGCGTTAAAATCTGCGTGTAAGCGTTGCATGTCGGCGTATAGCCGTTCGGGCGCGTCGATCGGCAGTACGCACATCAATCCGCGCACGCGCACGTTTTGCGTCTCTATAGCGGCTTGCGCCAAATCCGGCAACTCTTGCGGAAACACGCCGCTTTTGTTCGGCTCGCAACCGGCGTTGACCTCCAACAAAATGTCGGTCGTTACACCTTGCTTTTGCGAGCGCGCGGCAATCTCACGCAACAGTTCCGCGCGATCGACCGAATGGATCAGATCGACTTTGCCGACGAGATACTTGACCTTGTTGGTCTGCAAACTGCCGATAAAATGCTGCCGGAATTTGCCTTCAACAAAGGGGTATTTATCAACGAACTCCTGCACCCGATTTTCGCCGATCGTATCGATCCCCGTGCCGACAAGCTCGAGAATGCGATGCGGCTCGACCGTTTTGACGGCGGCCAGCACCGTCACCCCGCGCGGGTCGCGCCCGACTTGCAAACAGATTTCGGCCACGGTATCGAGTATTTTATGCGCGTTGTCAGCTATCATATACACTCCTTACCACGTGCCGCGCGTATGCTCCGGCAATGTCTGCGCCCAGTCGTTCGGCCGCCGTAAAATAGGCGTTGGAATTGACTTCAACCAGACTGCCGTCGAGCAAAAAGTCGACGGCCGCATAGTCTAAGTGTAGCGCTTTTGCCGCCGTTTCGGCCGATCCGCGCCAAGGCGCGACGTCGACAGAATGTGCTTTCGAGCCGGCCGCCGCATTGGACAAAAAGCCTTCTCCCGTCCTCGTAAGCGCGCACATCGCCTCGCCGCCGATCACGTAGACGCGCACGTCGCGTCCCGCGCTCTCGCGGATAAACCGCTGGCAGATATACGGCGTGTGCCGCAACCGCGCACAGCAAGCGCGCAGTTCGCGTTCGTTTTCGACCAAATGCACTTGCGCGCCGCGGCTGCCTACGCGCTCTTTAACGATGAGCGGAAAGCCGAGCGCCGACACCTGCGCCAAAAAAGCCTCGTCGGCCTCGTCGTTTGCCGGGTACATCAGCGGCGCGGCGACCGTATCGATCAATTTAAGTCCGCGCCCCTGTAAGGCCAGATAGGTCGACAGCTTGTCGTCGCATACGGCGATCGCTTCGCTACGGTTGAAACAGCGCACGCCGCCCTGCTCGATCGCACGCGCAAGCGCAACGTCCTTGTCCCAAAAAACCGCGAAATCGGTCGAGACAACAGGTTGCGGTTCGCTGCAAACGCTTAGCGTCGGCGAACAGACGTCGACATGCACCCCATGCGCCCGAAAGCACGCGATCAAACGATCGTATACGTACTCCATACCGTCGTCGGTATAATATCGGTTGCGCACGATGACACCCTGTTTCAAAAGCCTGTTCACCTCTTACCCGATATTATACACCATTACCGCCCGTTTTGCAAGCAATCGCAAGCGATTGCATCGCTTTTCTTTGACACAAAAACGCCCCGCATGAAAGGGCGCTTGTCCTAGGGAGCTAAATAGCCCGCTATACTTTTTCATTGTTTGCGATTCATTGAAATTTAGAGTGCGGATTCATTTTCCGTAGTATGTGCCAAATATCATTCCCCTTAAAACCACACTTGCGATACATTTTTTCGGGATGCGTCGTATTGTTTACTTTACCCGACACGGTTGCAAATTTCGCTTGCCTCGCCCGTGAAAGCAACGCATTTACAATATATTGTCCATATCCACGACCACGACAAGACGGAATAACTTGTATCCACTCTAAAATCAACTCACCCGCTATTTTGTCATAATCGGCTATACCGCAACCGACATAATCGCCCTTTTTCTCTTTGAGTACTACCCATAAATCGGGACTATATACGGGCGTATTTCGGTAATTTTCAATTTGCTCTTTTGTTACCGATAAATCACAATAACTCCGATTGATAATATTTACGAACACGTCAATCATTTCGACCGCGCCCATAACAATTTCCACGTCATCTATGCTTGTCGACTGTATGGTTTGCAAATCGTGATATAAACGAAAATACGGTTCGTCAATATACCCGTCGAAATCGGCAGCATTATACTCGTCATTATGTACGATTTTTATATTGTCGGGTACTGTAATCGATTTTTGTTTCCAATAGGGAATACTTAAAGAACGGCAAGGATTGTTAATATACTCTTTCAGTAGTACCATCGTCTTTATTTCTCCGCGAATACCTGTTTGCGAAAACGGCGCTCTTATGAAGAGTGCCGCTTTCGTTTACAAGTTTATTTGCCGTATTTTTCTTTCTTTTTGTACGACGTATGCAACGCGTCGTGCGCCTTGTGGCTGTTGGGCTTGCCGAAGTAGTCGGCATACAGCGTCTTGACGATCGGATTTTCGTGCGACTTTCTGAGCTTGGCTTTCTTATCGGTGTCGTAGATCGCTTTGGCTCTGAGCGTCTGAATGTCGACGTTGTTGCGCACGCGCGACGGAACGATCGGCTGGCCGCCGCCGTTGACGCAGCCGCCCGGGCAAGTCATGATCTCGATAAAATGATACTTGCTCTTGCCGGCCTTGATCTCCTCGAGCAGCGTCTTGGCATTCGACAGCGAGCTTGCCACCGCGATATTGAGCTTTTGCCCGTTCAGTTCGACCACCGCCGTTTTGATTCCTTTGGTACCGCGCACAGCCTTGAAATCGATTTTGTCGAGCGGCTTGCCCAACACCGTTTCGGCCACCGTGCGGAGCGCAGCTTCCATCACGCCGCCGCTCGCGCCGAACAGGAGGCCGGCCGAGCTGCCTTCGCCGATCGGGTTGTCGAACTTCTCGTCCGGCAACGCCGCAAAGTCGATGCCCTGCGCCTTGATCAGACGGGCAAGCTCGCGCGTCGTCAACACGACGTCAACGTCGGGGACTCCGGCGGCCGACATGTCCTCGCGCAAAATTTCCGTCTTTTTTGCGGTACACGGCATGACCGATACCACCACCATATTTTTCGGATCGATCCCGAACTTTTCGGCATAGTACGTTTTCATGATCGAGCCGAACATACCTTGCGGCGATTTGCAAGTCGAAAGATGTTGCAAAAGTTCCGGATAGTAGAACTCGATGTAACGGATCCAGCCGGGGCTGCAACTGGTGATCATCGGCAGCGCCGCCGTCTTATCCTGTAGGCGCGCCAAAAATTCGGTGCCCTCTTCCATGATCGTCATATCGGCCGCCATATCGACGTCGAACACCTTGTCGCAACCGAGACGCTTGATCGCGGCCACCATTTTGCCCTCGGTGTTGGTGCCGATCGGATAGCCGAATTCTTCGCCGATACCGACGCGCACGCTGGGCGCGGTGCCGATGATAACGAACTTGTCGGGGTCGTGAATGGCGTCCATCACCTTAGCGGTGTCGTCACGCTCGTACAGCGCCCCGACCGGGCAGACCGCGATACACTGGCCGCAAGCTACGCAGGAAGTCGCCGACAGCGGTTTCTCGAACGCGCAACCGATATGCGTGGCAAAGCCGCGCTTATTCGGACCGATGACGCCCACCGACTGCACTTTGTTACAGACGGCCACGCAGCGGCGGCAGAGAATGCACTTGTTGTTGTCGCGGATCAAATA
This sequence comes from Clostridia bacterium, assembly GCA_022791055.1. GTDB lineage: Bacteria > Bacillota > Clostridia > Christensenellales > Pumilibacteraceae > HGM11386. Next base: position 23,550 of record JAAVYI010000039.1, read on the forward strand.
CGGATTGCTCTCGTCGAGCGGATATTCGATCGTCTGCCCCTCGAACGCCGTACAGTCGCAATCGTATTCCTGGCTTAAGGTCTGCAATTCGCAGTTGTTGCTGCGCACGCACGACAGGCAGTTTTTCTTGTGGTTGGACATGATCAGTTCGATCGTCGTCTTACGCGAGGCCAACACTTTGGGCGTGTTGGTGAACACTTCCATACCCTCGGTAACGACCGCCGAACAGCTGGCGACCAAACTTCTTGCGCCCTTGACTTCGACGACGCAAACGCGGCAGCTGCCGTCGTTGCAAACGTCTTTCATATAGCACAGCGTCGGGATATTGAAGCCCGCTTTCTTGGCCGCGTCGAGGATACGTGTACCCTCGTCGACGGTGACGGGAACGTTGTTGATTTTTAAATTGATCTGTTTCATGTTTCTTTACGCGCTCCTTATTTAGAGATGGCCTTTTTCGGGCAGTGATCGATACAGGCGCCGCACTTGATACACTTGGCGGGATCGATATAGTGCGGTTTCTTGATCTCGCCGGTGATGGCGTTGACCGGACAGCCGCGCTTACACAGGCCGCAACCGATACATTTTTCGGCATCGACTTTAAAGCTGACGAGCGCCTTACATACGCCGGCCGGGCAACGCTTGTCTTTGACGTGCGCGACGTACTCATCGCGGAAATAGCGCAGCGTCGACAGCACGGGGTTGGGCGCGGTCTGGCCTAAGCCGCACAGCGAGTTCTCTTTGATATAATGGCACAACTGTTCCATTTTGTCGAGGTCTTCCATCGTGCCCTCGCCCTTGGTCACCTTGTCGAGCATTTCATACAAACGCTTGTTGCCGATACGGCACGGCGTACACTTGCCGCACGACTCGTCGACGGTGAACTCGAGGAAGAACTTGGCGATGTCGACCATACAGTTGTCCTCGTCCATGACGATCAAGCCGCCCGAACCCATCATCGAACCGATGGCGATCAGGTTGTCGTAGTCGATCGGCGTGTCGATCAGGCTTGCGGGGATACAGCCGCCGCTCGGGCCGCCGGTCTGCGCCGCCTTGAACTTCTTACCGTGCGGAATGCCGCCGCCGATGTCCTCGATGATCGTCCGAAGCGTGGTACCCATGGGGATCTCGACCAGGCCGGTATTGTTGATCTTGCCGCCCAAAGCGAACACCTTGGTACCCTTGCTCTTTTCGGTGCCCATGGAGGCGAACCATTCGGCGCCGTTCAAAATGATCTGCGTGATGTTGCCGTATGTTTCGACGTTGTTAATGAGCGTCGGCTTACCGAACAGACCTTTGACGGCCGGGAACGGCGGACGCTGCCGCGGCTCGCCGCGCTTGCCCTCGGTCGACTGCAATAGCGCCGTTTCCTCGCCGCAGACGAACGCGCCGGCGCCGAGACGCAGCTCAATGTCGAACCCGTGTCCCAAGCCCATGGCGTTCTTGCCCAAAATGCCGTACTCGCGGGCTTGGTCGATGGCGATCTCCAAGCGCTTGACGGCGATCGGGTATTCGGCGCGCACGTAAATATAGCCTTGGTCTGCGCCGATCGCGTAGCCGGCGATCATCATCGCCTCGATGACGGCGTGGGGGTCGCCCTCGAGAAGCGAGCGGTCCATAAACGCGCCGGGGTCGCCCTCGTCGGCGTTACAAACGACATACTTCTTGTCGGACACCGAATCGTGCGCAAACTGCCACTTCATGCCCGTCGAGAATCCGCCGCCGCCGCGCCCGCGCAAGCCGCTCTTTTTGATCGTGTCGATGACACCCTGCGGCGTCATTTCGGTAACCGCCTTTTGATAGGCCAAATATCCGTCATACGCGAGATACTCGTCGATATTTTCGGGGTTGATGATACCGCAGTTGCGCAACACGACGCGCTTTTGGCTCTTGTAGAAATCGGTATCGTTGATCGCCTTATAGCTGCCGTCCTCTTCCTTTTCGGCGTTTAACAGACGGTCAACCAAACGGCCTTTCATGATGTGTTCGTCGACGATCTCGGCTACGTCCTCGACCTTGACGTGCTGATAGAACGCGCCTTCGGGGTACACGACAACGATCGGGCCGCGCGCACACAGACCGAAACAGCCGGTCATGATCAGCTTCACTTCTTTGTCGAGTCCCTTTTCCTTTAACTTGCGCTCGAACTCTTCCGCAATCTTGTGGCTGTTGCCCGACGTACAGCCGGTGCCGCCGCAAACCAATATATGTGCTCTTTCCAGCATAAACCTAAACTTCCTCCTTAAGCCTTAGCCACGGCGTGACTGTAGGTGTACTCCTCGACGACGTTGCCGTTGATAACGTGGTTGGCGATGATCGTCTTGACGCGCTCGGGCGAAACGTGCACGTAGGTCACTTTTTCCTGTCCCGGCATAATAACGTCGACGATCGGCTCGTACTTGCAAATACCGATACAGCCGGTCTGCGCGATCTTGACGTTGGTCATTCCGCGCGCCTCCACCTCGTCGGTGATCGCTTTTAATGTCGCGCGCGCGCCGGCGGCGATCCCGCAGGTCGCCATGCCGACGACGATCTTGACGTCGTCTCCCTCGGCCATGCCGCGGTTACTTAACTGCGCCTTCATTTTATCGCGAATGGCTTGCAGTTCCTCCAAAGATTTCATATATATGTCCCTCCGTTAATATTTTCTATGTTTTCGGCGATCATGTCCCCGATGTACTTGACGACGAACGCGTCGCGCACGTCGAAACCGCTCAACTCCAAACTGTCAAACGTGTATTCGTTTCCGTCGACGGCGTATCGGAATCGGAATCGAATGTCGGGCGAGCCGGAGATCAGCGTCGACACGGTAAACCCGACGTCGCCGAGCGGCGGGCGGTCGATGTGCTTTAAGCCGAACACCGCCGTCACCGTCGTACCCTCTCCGACCGTACTATCGATCGTAAGCCGTCCGCCCGTCATTTCCGCCGTCATTTTATACAGCGGCAACCCCATGCCGACCTTGCGCGTCGTGCGCGTGGTGGTGAACGGGTCGGTCACGCGGCGCAAAAAACTTTCGTCCATGCCGCAGCCGTCGTCGCCGATCGTCACCGTCAGCGTGTCGGCGGCCGTGTCGGCCGTGATGTCGAGCGTGACGTTCTTCGCCCCGGCCTTGACCGAATTACAAGCGACATCGAGGATATTGAGCGCAAGCTCATCCATTGTACTTGGACAAAATCCGATCGATGTCGTCGGGCGTCACTTTGCCGTATACTTCGTCGTTGACGGTCAAAACCGGCGCTAAGCCGCAACAGCCGATACAACGTGTCGCCTCGAGCGTAAACTTTCGGTCGGCCGTCGTCTCACCCGGCAAGATGCCCAGTTTGGTCTTGAACTTCTCGAGAATGTCGCCCGAACCCTTGACGTAGCAAGCGGTACCCAAACAGATACCGATCTTGTACTGTCCGCGCGGGTTGAGGTTGAACTGCGAGTAGAACGTCGCAATGCCGTAGATCTCTTCGAGCGGCACGTCGAACGTCTCGGCGATGCGGATCTGCACTTCTTCGGGCAGATAGCCGTAGATGTCCTGCGCCTTTTGCAACGCTTTCATCAGCGGTCCGGGAACGGTTTTCAGTTCCTCGAGCGCGGCGTCGAACTCCGCTTTCTGACGGGGTGTTTCCACAAATTGATTGCTCATTATATGCTCCTTTTTTAGTACTTACGAATGTTAATCTTGCCTCGAAACAGGCGACAGCGGACGGCATAGGCGGTCGATGACCGCTTTTGCCGAAGCAGCCGCAAGCTCCAATGCTTGTCCGCCGCTTTCGGCCAAGGTTTCGAGATAGTGCGCGTCCGAATCGCGTATGACCGTGTAGCCGCGCGCCGTCAGTTCGGCCTCGAGTTCCGCGGGCGCATGGGGGCTGAGTTCGACCGCGGTAAATCCCATGTCGTCGCTCAAAGTCCCCAGCATTTGCAACAGCCCGTTGGCCGGCTTATCGATGTGCGCAGGTACTGCCACGCCGCCGAACTGCCTTGCGAGCGCCGCCGTCTCGTAAATGCCGATGTCGGTCGCAACGACCAGCAAATTCGGCTCAAAACCTACGGCATTGTCGTTTGCGTCCATCAGCGTCTGGTGTCCGTACACGTCGACGCGGTTTTTGACCGGCAACCGCCGCGAGGCTACATACGCGCCGCACACTTCGGCCGCGGCCACATCGCCGAACAGCAACAGAACATGCACTTCTTCCGACGTCTCCAACTCGATGCCGGGGACGACGCAAACGCCGGCTTTTTCACCTGCCTCGACAACGGCGCGCGCGTTACCGGCCGTATTGTGGTCGGTAACGGCGATGACGTCAAGCCCGGATAGCGCCGCCATGTTGGCGATGTTGTTGGGGGTCATATCGTCGTCGCCGCACGGCGAGAGACAGGTGTGTATATGTAAATCGTAGGTACATTTCATACCACGCTTACACAGCTATCGAATAGCGGTCGATCGGTCGTAATGAGCGCGACCCCTTCTTCTTTGCAACGGTCGACCAGTCCGTCGGCAGGCTCGACGCCCTCGCATAAAACGATGACGGCGATCTCGGCGAGTACCGCCACGCCCGCCACGTTGAGATTGGCCATGACGGTAAACCACGCGCAGCCGCTCGGCGCGTTGCCCATGACGCGGCTTAAGAAATCACCCGCATAATATTGCGCGACGTCGGCGTCGGTGTTTACGATGATTTTGCCGCCGACTTTTTCGGCCAGTTCTTGTACCGTCATGTCTTGCTTCGCGTTCTCCTTTTTCGTGTGATTGTTTTATCGGCGACAGCTTACGGCGCTCTACGGTCGCACACGCACGCAACCGCTTTCCTACCTAACGGCGTAGACGGCCGCGAAGAGTGGCAGCAGGTGCGGCGAAAATGAGGGAGTGCAGTTTGACCTGCTCGACCGAATTTTCGCCGCACACGCAGCCGCTATGCGCGGCCGTATACGCCGTTAGGGCTTGTGGACGCAGCGGACGTCAAGCCCCTTCACCACATCTTCGGCAAACGCCATACAGGTCGGCGCGCCGCAACTGCCGCAGTTGATGCCGGGGAGTTTGGCGTAGATCTCTTGCACGGCGATCATCTTCTTCATCGCCTCGATACGGTCGTCGGCCAGTTTGAACACGTTGTCGCCGGTGTACGGCTGCTCGATCGAGCAGTCTTTTCGGTCGATAGGCCGCGGCGGCGTAGGCGCGGCATGTTTGCGTAGCACCCGCAACCGTGTCCGCGCCAAAAACGGATTTTCGACGTTGAGCGACCCGCCCGAACAGCCCGGCTGACAAGCGTTCAACTCGAGGAAATCGATATGGCTGAGTTTGTCGTGCTCCAACTCGTTGAGTACGCCGATGACGTTTTCGATGCCGTCGGCAAGCAAATAGTTGTCGTTGTTCAGCCCCATGGCCTGCCCGGCCGAACTGCCCCAACTGACGCCGATCTTGCCCGCTTTTTTGAGCGGCTCGGGGCGGTCGATCTTATTCATCTCGGACAGCAGCGGGAAATAAATTTCTTTGGTGCTTAACACCCCGTCGATCGTGTCGGTGCGTTTCAGCTGCAACACTTTGGCCGCGCATTCGGCGATGACGAACACGCCGATCTCCTCCCGTTTGTACCCCAGCGCCAACGCCTCTTGCAACGCGCTTTTGGCGGCCAACTGTTCGGGCATCAAGAGCGGCGACAGATGGTCGATGAGATGCTCGTATCGCATGAGAATGAGATTGACGACGGCAGGACACGACGAACTGATGACCGGCTTGACAGGAGCGTAATCGAGCCACTGCTGCGTTGCCTCGGAGATACATTCGGCGGCATACCCCACTTCGTACACGGCGTCGAATCCGATGCGCTTTAATCCGGTCAGCACGAAATCGGTATCGGTCAGGTTGTTGAACTGCCCGTACAGGCTGGGCGCCGGAACCGCGATCTTGTAGCGGTATTTTTCGATCGATTCGAGTTTGTCGTAATATTCTTTTTTCGCGCCCGTCGGGCAGATCTTGACGCACTCGCCGCAGCCGACGCAGCGCTCGTACATAACGGTGGCCTTGCCGCCGCGCACCCGTATGGCTTCGGTAGGGCAGCGTTTCATACAGCTGACGCAACCGTTGCATTTATCGGCGTCGAGATAGACCGGCTTGATCGTTTGCAATACGCTACCCTCCTTTTTCGGATTTTTTATACGGCCTGTCAAACGTTAAAAACCAAATGCACCGTCGTGCCTTGACCGACTATGCTATCGATTTGCATGTCGTCGGAATACTTCTTCATGTTCGGCAGTCCCATGCCGGCACCGAATCCCAGTTCGCGTATAGCGTCGGTCGCGGTCGAATACCCCTCCTGCATCGCCTTTTCGACGTCGGCGATACCCTTGCCGGTATCGATCAAGTCGATGGCGATACGATCCTCGAAAATCTCGACTTCGGCCACGCCGCCCTCGGCGTGAATGACCATATTGACCTCGCCCTCGTACATGGCGATCGATACCTTGCGAATGACGTCGGACGGCATTCCGATACTTTTTAAAGTACGCTTGACGTCCTCGCTGGCTTTTCCGCAGGAAATAAAGTCGCTACCGTCCACATCGTAGCGGAGTTTGATCGAACTCATACCGCTTTCAAGCCTGCTTTATACAGTTCCCCACATGCGGGATACATGCGCTGCTCGGTCGACAGCAATACGATATTCTTCGCGTCGGCCAGTTCGATCACAGACACATCGGGCTTTTTCCCGCGTACGAACACAATGACCGAAATATCCATCATTTCGGCGGTGCGCACCACTTGCGGATTGACCAGCCCCGTCAGCAAAAGCCCCTGATCGGTAACATACGCCAATACGTCGCTCATCATATCCGATCCGAACGCAGCGTTGACTTCCAACCCGTCGACCAGCGCCGCGCCGCTTAAGACTTCCGCATCCAAAATATCGATAATTTCCTGCAATCTCATACATTCCTCCGACAGGCGAATATACCTTTATACTATAATACCATAAAAAAAACGCTTTTTCAAGTGTTTCAGAGAAAATCGAAAAAATAATTTGCAAGTTCCACGGAATTCGCTTATTTGCATACAAAACAGGCATAGCGGATCTTTGCGTCCGCTATGCCAATCCGTCGAGCAACTGCTTGAAGCGCACCGTTACCGCGCAAGCCGCCCACTTGATGCGCGCCGCCAAACTGCCGTCGCCTTCCGACACCTTTTCGACGAACGCCGCTGCGTCGAGATAGGCGTTCTTGATCTTCAAAAGCGTCGCGTCCGACGGAAAGCGGACGAGCAGCGCGTCGAGCGACTGTCCTACGTCAAGTAGCGCGTTTTTACAGTCGGCGACCTGATAGGCGGCCGCGCTTTCGCTTAAAACGTGCGCGTCGAGGTCGACCGAAATTTTATACAGATCGTCGAACAGCGTGGTAAAGGCGTAGCGCGCGCAGTCGGAAACCGTTTGCGACGTGGCGACGTCCTGGTACATTTTGCATTTGAATTTGGGCAGCGTCAGCGTGACGATCTGCCCGGCGTTTCGGTCGGCCACCGTTTGCGCGTCCTTTTCGTTCGCGTAGATCGCCGCCAAAACCGAATAGGTACCGTCGTTGTACACATATCCGCTGCCGCCCGCAGCCTTAACAGCGGCGGCGCGTTCGGTCGCCTCGGCCTCGACCTCGGACGCAAACAACCGAACGGCGTACAGGGTTCGCCCCTTGACGGTAAATGTGTTTTTCCCGAATGAAAAAAACACGACGATGCCGACGGCGATCGCCCCGAAAAACAACAGCAAAAAGACGATCAGACCGCCGCGCCTGCCGCCGCTGCGCGCGCTTTTGCGGCTTTTCTTATTTTCGATAATAAAAGGAGTGTCTTGAAACGATTGCATAAATTCCGCCGATATGGTATGCTTACACTAATACTATGATTTTCGGCGGTGAAATATGCAATACCACATCCAGACAACCCCGATTTGGGAGGCGTTCCGTTCCGATTGCGCTTGCCCCGTCTGCGCCCTGTACGAGCGCACGCAGGCGCGCATTGTCACGCAGTACGGCAACGAGGCCGTCATGGAGCCGGCCGCTCGCGTGCGCGTCAACAAGCGCGGTTTTTGCACCAAACATCTCAAAATGCTGTACGAGGGCGAAAACAAATTAGGGCTTTCCTTGCAGGTACACACGCGCTCGCAGGCGATCGCGGCAGGCCTGAAAAAGCCGTCGGACGGCAAGGCCGCGGCCAAAGAGGCGGCGCGGATCGAAAGCGAACTGGAAACCTGCGTCATCTGCGACACCGTCGACGAACTGATGATCCGTTACGCCTACACGATCGCGCAGATGTTTATACACGAGCCGGAATTTCCCGCGCTGTTTGCCGCCTCGCGCGGCTTTTGCCTCAAACATTATGCGCTGCTGCTCGAAAACGCGCACAAGGCCGGCCGGAACGCGCCCGCTTTTTTGTCCGAACTGTATCGCGTCCAACACGACAGCATGAACGAGATCTGCGCCAGTCTCGAAGGCTTTACCAATCAGTACGATTACCGCTCGGCACGCGCGACCGCCGGCGCCCGCGACGCCCTGCCCCGCGCCATCGAAAAACTAAAGGGGCCGATTCTCGACCGCAACAAAAAGTAACGTAAGCGCAAACCGGCATCGGCAACATTTCACGCATTACATATGAAAGCAAACGCCTCGCCCATGCATCGCAAAAACGGTTTGAAAGCACATTCCTCTCAAACCGTTTTATTTTTTTATCTAAATTGTAATGCGCCGTTCCACATAAATGGCTGTTCGTTTACCGCAACTGCGGTTCCCACTCCGGCACATCGACCTCCGTTGTGCCGAGATCGTAAAAAGTTATGACCGCTTCCGACTCGAGGTCTTCGAGCGTCAGTCGCATATATGCCAGTTTCCCATTGACAATCTTGATCATAGCCGAATTGTATGTCGCTTTCGCTCCCGGCTCGCCGATTGCTCCGGCCTCTATGGGGTCCCCCGCCAACACGTATGCTTTGGCCGCTTCGTCGTAGGCAAAACGGTCGAAGAACGCCGAGAAAATCGGACAGAAACCGCTTAAACGCCATAACGCATTTATATTTTTCCACGTGGAACTTTCCCACTCGTAAACGCCGTTCTCGCGGTGAATCGTTATCCCCAACCATTCCGGCGTTTTACTGATCATCAAAAATTCCGAATCGGACAGTTTGGTGTAAAGAACTGCATCTTCGGATGTTTCGTCGGGAATAAGCGCCAACCATTCGCTTGTTATTTTTACGGTAGTCGTATCTTGACCAAATTGTTTGAAAGCGATTTTAATGGTTGCGTTTTCGTATAAAGCATCGTCAAATGCAGCCTTCCATTGCGCTTCGGTGATCGATTCACCCTCGAGCATCTCAAAGTCGGTCTCTTCGGTCAACACGATTGGCGGCTCGACGTACTCGACTATTTCGGTCTTGGTCGTATTGCATATTTTACATGTGAACGTCTTAACCCCGTCATGCTCGGCAGTCGCTTCGGTTGTCACCTTGCCTTCGTCGTAATCATGCTCCGCGACGTCGATCTTCTCTCCGCACTCGCATTCTTTCCAGTGCTGCGCGTCACTCGTTTCCCATGCACCGTAGGTATGCTCCGCGATGTCGATCTTCTCTCCGCACTCGCATTCTTTCCAGTGCTGCGTGTCACTCGTTTCCCATGCACCGTAGGTATGCCTGTGTGTTTCCAAGCACGCCGTGAACACCGCCGCTGTACACATACACAGCAACAAGCAACAAACCGTTTTCACTCTTTTCATAACAAAACTCCTTATGTTTGGTATATTGTGTTGCGCATGACAATTTACACACAAAGAGTATACACCATTACCCCCCCCCGTCAAGGATTCGGAAGCACTTTTACAAATTTCATGAAATGCATATTGTCCAATCGAAAAATATCCCGCCAAAAGTTTTTCTGTCTCTTGCGGGATATTTCATTTATTATGTCAAATCGTATATGTGACGCCCTCTTCCGTCACTTCCAGCCCCAGCGTTTTGGCCTCGGCGTAAGGGCTATGTAGCGGGTGGACGTGGGTCGCAAGGGTGCGCTTATTCGTCGTGCGGGCAATGAGCGCGCCCTCGGACAGCGTCATGTGCGGCGCGCCTTTACAGTCGGACGGCTGCGCGCAGTCGAGTAGCAGCAAATCGGAACTCGTGGCACACGGGATCAGCTTGTCGTGGAAAACGGTATCGCCGCTGTAGAACAGCTTTCGACCGCCGCCCTCGACGCAAACACCGTAGCTTTCGACAGGGTGTTGCATTTGATAGAACGTCATCCCTACGTCTTTGACGCGGATCTCTCGGCGGTCGAAGATCGGGATCAGATGAAAGCAATCGAACGACGCGATCAAATCGTACTGCGGGCTATCGAACATCGGCAGATACAGATTGAGCGTTTTGTCGCCCAAGGCGTACACGAGCGGCAACAGGTCACCGATATGGTCGAGATGCAAGTGCGACAGCACAACGGCGTCGAGCGCCGACAGCGGAATGTGCTGTTGCAAACGTGCGAGCGTGCCGCTGCCCAAATCAAGCGCGATCGCGGTGTCGCCGTGGCGCAGCAGGTAGCCGCTGGTGGCGCCGCCGGCCGGCGGGAACGGGCCGTATTTTCCTAAAACAGTCAGTTTCATGTGCGTTCTCCTCGTTCGTTTGGCTTTCTATATACCACAAATTCTTGATTTTGTCAATACCTTTTCCGAAAATTTTCCCAAAAATATTTTGGCTTTCCCTATTGCTTTTTTTGTCACAATGGCGTATACTATACGTGTAAGGAAAATTTCCTGCGGTGTGCGTAACCCCTGCTCTATTTATGACCACATTACAAATAAGGGATTGCGACGTATCGCCGAACTATGTCAGGCCTCAGAAATTTTTTCGTTAATACCGAACTTCGACGAAAAGCAGGGGAAGACAAAATGCGGCATCGGCTTGCCCACCTGCCGGAGGCGGGGTTTCAAATCGGCATCGGGTACGGCACGCGCGGGTCACCTTTTTTAGAAAAGACGCTATGGCGGTTTGACTGCCGTAGCGTTTTTTCTATGCTGTCGCAGGGTTAAAGCAAGCTTTCTTTCCGAATCGATCGAGAAACGAAACCGCCCTGCCGCATGTCTCTCGCGCGCCTCTCGCAATGACATCCAAAATGAACGCAGGGACGCAATCTCGGACGAGAGAACACGAATATAGAAAGAGATTGCTTCGCATTCGCTCGCAATGACAATTCTATATGTTTATCAAAAGCGAGCGTTCTTTTACCCCCCCCGTCATTAGAGCCAAAGACAAAACATCATGGAAAGCAGTAAAGACCGTTTGTCATTTCGAGCGAAGTCGAGAAATCCAGCCAAAGGCGCATAAAATAAAGTATTTTCGCTTCGCTAGCCCCTCCGCTTTCGCTCCGAGTGTGACAAAGTGTGTGCGCACTCGTTTTCTCTCGGACATTTTGTCACAGCTCGCAAAGACTACTAGAAATGTCATTACGAGAAGCGTAGCGACAAAACAATCTCTTGCGAATCCCAACAGAAACCGTCATTTGATTTACCGTTCGTACCCGATTTGATTACGCTTTCTCTATAAAATTTTTGCGATGCGCGCCATAGCCTCGACGGTGTCCTCGTACTTGCCGAATCCGGTCAAACGGAAATACCCTTCCCCGCAAGCGCCGAATCCTGCGCCGGGTGTGCCGACTACGTTGGCTTCCGATAGCAGCTTGTCGAAGAACTTCCAACTGTCGCCGCCGCAAGACAGCCAAATATACGGCGAGTTGACGCCGCCGGTAAACCACATGCCGAGTTTAGAAAACGTTTCGGCCATGACGGCGGTATTGCGCTTATAATAGGCGACGTTTTCGGCGCACTCGGCCACCCCTTGCGCGGAAAACACCGCTTCGGCCATGCGTTGCACGACATAGGAAACGCCGTTGAACTTGGTCGACTGCCGCCGTAGCCACATGGCGTTACACTTGCCCAACTTTTTGGGAATGATCATATAGCCGCAACGGGTGCCGGTAAAGCCGGCCGTTTTAGACAGCGAACACATTTCGATCGCACAGGTGTCCGCCCCCTCGATCTCGTAAATCGAATGCGGCAGATCGGGATCGGAAATAAAAAATTCGTAAGCTGCGTCGAACAGAATGACCGCGCCGATTTTGTTCGCGTAGTTGACCCATGTCTTAAGCCCCGCTTTGTCGTAGACCGCGCCGGTCGGATTGTTGGGCGAACACAAGTAAATGAGGTCGCACTCGACTTTTTCGTCCGGTAGCGGCAAAAAGCCGTTTTCGCGGTCGCCGTGTGTAAAGACGATCTTGCGGCCGTCCATAACGTTGGAATCGACATACACCGGGTACACGGGATCGGGTAACAAAACGGTGTTGTCCTTATCGAAAATGTCGAGGATGCCGCCGACGTCGCTTTTTGCGCCCTCGCTGACGAAAATCTCGTCTAGCCCCAGTTTTACACCGCGCGCGCCGTAATAGTCGGCGATCGCCTGGCGCAAAAACTCGTATCCCTCATACGGGCCGTACCCGCGGAATGTGGCTGCGTCGCCCAACTCGCGGGCGGCTTTGACGCCGGCCTCTACCACCGCATACGGTAACGGGCGCGTCACGTCGCCGATCCCCATGCGAATGATTTTTTTGTCGGGATGTTCTTTCGTGTAGACCGCCGTTTTATTGGCAACGGTTGCAAACAGATAGCTCTCTTTTAAGTTGTCGTAATGGGCGTTTAATTTCATGTGGACGAAATATACTCCTACTCATATTTTTTGAAAAGGGCGATGTATGCCTTGTCAAGATTTTTTGGCAATCGGCTCTTTCGATTCCGTCTCATTCGGGCAATCGAGCTGGGTAAGCAAAACATTGCGCTTAGTAAAACGGACGGCGTTCTCGATGATCTTTTGCACGTTCTTGTCGTAGAACGCGCCGAACGTCTCGTGGCCGGGCTGGAAGTAGAAGATCTTGCCGTAGCCGCGCGTAAAGGTCACGCCGCTTCGGAACACGTTGCCGCCCTCGAACCAGCCGGTGAATATCACGCTGTCGGGCTTGGGAATGTCGAAGTACTCGCCGTACATTTCTTCATGCTCGAGCGCGAACGTTTCGGGCAGGCCCTGCGCGATCGGGTGCGTCGGATCGGTCACCCAAATGCGCTCGCGTTCGGCCGCCTCGCGCCACTTGAGCGAGCCGCTCGAACCCGTCAGCCACATAAACGGCTTGGACTTGTGCGCCGAATGCAAGAACACGACGCCCATGCCGCGATGCACCGCGTCGCGCACGGCGGCCGCTACGTCGTCGGGCAACTCGTGATGACGGCAATGCGCCCAGTAAACGAGTACGTCGGTCTTGTCGAGCGTCTCTTTTTTCAGGCCGCACCCTTCGTCGTCAAGCGTGGCGGTCGTTACCGAAAAGTCCTTGTTCTTTTGCAAGAATGCCGCGATCGCCTTATGCAAACCGCCCGGATAAACGGCGTCCTCAGCCGGCTTATTGCCGTATTCGTTCCAAACCAAAATATTTGTCATAATCCTATCTCCTATAAAAATAAACGTTCGTTCGACGTTTCCCTTCCTACCGACGGTCTTTCTCGGCGCGCTTTACTAACGAGCAGCGGATAAACTCCTTAAACAGCGGGTGCGCGCGGTGCGGGCGCGACTTAAATTCGGGGTGATACTGTACGCCGAGATGGAACAGCTTGTCGTCGAGTTCGACGCTTTCGATCAGCTCGCCGTCGGGCGAACTGCCGCCCAAAGTCAGTCCCAACGAGGTGAACAATTCGCGGTAGTTGTTGTTGAACTCGTAGCGGTGACGGTGGCGCTCCATGACGGACGGCGCATCGTCGTAGGCCGCGGCCAAGCGCGTCCCCGGCTTTAACACGCACTCGTAAGCGCCCAAACGCATACTGCCGCCGGTGTTCTCGCAACCGATCTGCCCTTCCATAATGTCGATGACCTTGTTGGCCGAATGCGAATTGAACTCGCGGCTGTTGGCGTCTAAAAGCCCAGCCACATTGCGGGCAAACTCGATGACGGCGATCTGCATACCTAAGCATATGCCGAAGTACGGCACGTCATGCACGCGGCACCAGTGCGCCGACTCGACCATGCCCTCGATACCGCGGTCGCCGAACCCGCCCGGCACGATAATGCCGTCGCACGCGCCCAACAGTTCGTCGGCCGTTTCCGCCGTGATCCGTTCGGCGTCGATCCACTTCAAGTCGATCTTGGCGCCGTTGTAAATGCCGGCATGGGTCAAGGCCTCGACGATCGACAGATAGGTGTCGAACATTTTGACGTACTTGCCGACAAGTCCGATTGTCACCGTCTTATCTCGCCGCGCCGCCATGTCGAGCATGGCTTTCCAGTCTGTCAAGTCCGGCTCGACGTCGGGCAGTCCCAACTCGCGCGAAACGATTTTGGTCAAATTCGACTGCTCGAGCATGATCGGCGCCTCGTACAGAATGCCGACGTTGCTGTTTTCGATGACGCAGTCCGGCTCGACGTTACAGAACAGCGCGATCTTCTCGCGCGTAGCCTCGTCGACGCCCTGCTCGTCGCAGCGCAACACAATGATATTGGGCGAAATGCCGAGGCTGCGCAGCTCTTTCACCGAATGCTGCGTCGGCTTGGTTTTCATCTCGCCGCTCGATTTTAAGACAGGCGCAAGCGTGACGTGAATGAACAGGCAGTTCTCGCGGCCGACGTCGTTGGCGACTTGGCGGATCGCCTCGATGAACGGCAAACTTTCAATATCGCCCGTCGTTCCCCCGATCTCGGTGATGACCACGTCGGCGGCGATCTTCTTGCCGACCGAATAGATAAACTTCTTGATCTCGTTGGTGACATGCGGAATGACCTGCACGGTTTCGCCGTTGTAGACACCCTTGCGCTCGTTCTCCAGCACGTTGTTGTACACCTTACCGGTCGTAAGGTTGCTGAACTTGTTGAGATTCTCGTCGATAAAGCGCTCGTAGTGGCCGAGATCGAGGTCGGTCTCCGCCCCGTCCTCGGTGACGAACACTTCGCCGTGTTGGTACGGACTCATCGTGCCGGGATCCATATTGATATACGGATCGAGCTTTTGCGCGATCACCTTTAGTCCCTTGGCTTTGAGCATCATGCCCAAGCTGGCGGCGGTAATGCCCTTACCGAGACCCGAAACGACGCCGCCTGTTACGAAAATGTACTTTATCATAGCTTGACCACCCCACGGAATACTTCGCGGGCGTCGCCCGTCATGAATACCGTTTGTTCGTTATAGTTGACCGTCAGTTCTCCGCCCAACAGGCGCACGGCGACGTCCTCGCCCGCTTTGACATGGCCGTTCAATACCGCCGCGACCACCGACGCGCAGGCGCCCGTGCCGCAAGCATATGTTTCGCCGCTGCCACGCTCCCACACGCGCATTTTGATATGCGTCGCGTCGATGATCTGCACGAACTCGACGTTGACGCGCTGCGGGAACAGCGGGTCGGTCTCGATCGCGCGGCCGATGCCCTCGACGTCCGTCACCGTCACATTGTCGACGAATATGACGCAGTGCGGGTTGCCCATCGATACGCAAGTGATGTCGTATTCCGCGCCGCCTACTTGAACTTTACGCCCGACAACGCTGTCGCCGTCCAGTTTTACGGGAATCAGTTGGGGCTTTAATTTGGGCGCGCCCATGTCGACGGTGGCCGAATTGACCACGCCGCCGCGCGCGAACAGTTGCAACTGCTTGATCCCCGATTTGGTATTGATCGTGATCTGCGTGTCGTTGACTTTGCCGCTGTCGAAAAGATATTTGCCCACGCAGCGAATGGCGTTGCCGCACATCATGCCCTCGGTGCCGTCGGCGTTGAACATGCGCATTTCGGCGTCCGCCACGTCCGACGGATAGATAAACACCACGCCGTCGCCGCCCACGCCGAAATGGCGGTCGGACAGGTTGACCGCGACCGACTCCATGTTGGTCACGGGGCGCGTCAGACAGTCGATATAAATATAGTCGTTGCCACAGCCTTGCATTTTGATAAATGACAGCCGCTGCTTGTCGGTGCGCATATTGTTGATATTGACAAGCTCGGTATTCTGCTGGCTGTAGCGCGACAGCAGCGCATACGCGAGCGCGTTGGCGGTGTCGATACTGGTCAGACACGGGATATTCAAAGCCACGGCGCGGCGGCGCAAACGCACGTCGTCCTCGGTCGGAATGCGTCCCTTGGTGGAGGTCGAGATAAACAGATCGATCTTGCCGCCGGACAACAGCGTCATGGTGTTGTTATCGGGGTTTTCGCGGATCTTGTCGACGCGCTCGACGGGAATGCCGCTCTTGGCAATGACGTCGGCCGTGCCGGTGGTGGCGTACAGCTTGTAGCCCAACTCGTAGTATTTTTTGGCGACGTTGACGATCTCCGGCTTGTCGTTGTCGCGCACCGTCACCAGTATCCCGCCCGACTTTTTCATGTTATAGCCGGCCGCAACCAGGCCTTTATACAGCGCCTCGTCGAGCGCCTTGCCGATCCCCAACACCTCGCCCGTCGACTTCATTTCGGGGCCTAGGTGCGTGTCGAGGTCCTGTAGTTTCTCAAAGCTGAAGATCGGTACCTTGACCGCAGTATACGGCGACGACTTGTACAAACCCGTACCGTAGCCGAGATTACATAGCTTTTTGCCGAGCATACACTCGGTCGCCAGTTTGATCATCGGCACGCCCGTCACTTTGGAAATGTACGGGATCGTACGCGACGAACGCGGGTTGACCTCGATGACGTAGATCTGATTGTCGACGATGATATACTGGATATTGACAAGCCCCTTGGTCGACAGCGCCGTCGCCAGTTTTTCGGTATAGTCGACGATCTTTTCCCGCACCGCGTCGGTGATGTTGGCGGCCGGATAGACGGCGATCGAGTCGCCGCTGTGAATACCGGCGCGTTCGATATGCTCCATGATACCGGGAATCAAGATATTCTCGCCGTCGCAGATCGCGTCGACCTCGATTTCCGTACCCATCATGTACTTGTCGATGAGAACGATATTGTCGGGATTCTGCGCGAGAATGACCGCCATATATTCCTTGACGTCGGCCGGCGAAAACGCGATGATCATGTTCTGTCCGCCCAGCACGTAAGACGGCCGCAGTAAAACGGGATAGCCGAGCGTCTCGCCCGCGTGCAAGGCCTCTTCTGCGTTGCGCACGGTCATGCCCTTAGGCCGCGCAATGCCGTAGCGCTCGAGTAGCGCGTCAAACCGCTCACGGTCCTCGGCCATGTCGATGCTGTCGGCCGGCGTACCCAAAATGCGCACGCCCAGTTCGCTCAAATGCTTTGTCAATTTGATAGCCGTCTGTCCGCCGAACGCGACGACAGCGCCATAGGGTTTTTCGGTATAAATGATATGTTCGACATCCTCGTCGCACAGCGGTTCGAAGTACAGTCTGTCGGCGGTGTCGAAGTCGGTAGATACGGTTTCGGGGTTGTTGTTGACGATAACGACCTCGTAGCCGGCCTCTTTCAACGCCCACACGCAATGCACCGACGCGTAGTCGAACTCGATGCCCTGTCCGATACGGATCGGCCCCGAGCCGAACACGATGACGCGCTTTTTGCCCGTCTTGTGTTCTTCCTTAAATTCGAGCGCCTCGTTGGTAGAGTCGAACGTCGAATAGAAGTACGGCGTTTCGGCCTTGAACTCTGCGCCGCAGGTATCGACCATTTTATAGACGGCGTGCGCTTTCTTTTTGATCGGCGCGCCCGAAAGCGTCGCAAGCGTCTTGTCGGCAAAGCCCAGTTTCTTGCCGCGCATGTACATCTCGTACGACAGCTCGCCCGCGCCCGCGATCTCCTTTTCGTAGCGAATGAGGTTTTCTATCTTCCTTAAGAACCAGCGGTCGATCAGCGTCACGTCGGCGATCTCGTCGACCGTCATGATCTCGCGCTTTAACGCCTCGTACAGGATAAACAACCGATAGTCGGTCGCCGGCATGAGACTGTTTTTGATCTGCTCGTCGGAGTATGCGGCAAAGTGCGGATTCTCCAACGTCAGCCGCCCTTCCGCGCCGCGGACCGCTTTCATCAAGCCCATTTCAAACGACGGCGCGATCGCCATGACCTCGCCGGTCGCTTTCATCTGCGTGCCGAGCGAGCGCTTGGCGTATACGAATTTATCGAACGGCCACTTGGGCAGTTTGACGACGCAATAGTCGACCGTCGGCTCGAAACAGGCGCACGTTTTGCCGGTCACGGCGTTGGGTATCTCGTCGAGCGTGTAGCCGAGCGCGACCAACGTCGCAACTTTGGCGATCGGATAGCCGGTCGCTTTGGACGCGAGCGCCGACGAACGCGACACGCGCGGATTGACCTCGATGACGGCGTAGTCCATGCTGTTCGGCTCGAGCGCGAACTGGCAGTTGCAACCGCCTTCGATCTTCAATGCGGTAATGATATTGAGCGCGGCCGTTCTGAGCATCTGGAACTCTTTGTCGGCGAGCGTCATGGTCGGCGCGACCACGATACTGTCGCCGGTGTGAATGCCGACGGGGTCGAGGTTTTCCATCGAGCAGACGGCGATGACGTTGCCCGCGCCGTCGCGCATGACTTCGAACTCGATCTCTTTCCAGCCGTAAATGCTTTTTTCGATCAGCACCTGCGTAATCGGCGACAAGGCCAGGCCGCCTTTGGCCACCTCGCGCAGTTCGGCCTCGTCGGCCGCGATCCCGCCGCCCGCACCGCCCAACGTGAACGCCGGGCGCACGATGACAGGATAGCCGATCGTCGCGGCAAACGCGACGGCGCTTTCGACGTCGTTGACGACTTTGGACGGAATGCACGGCTGGCCGATCGATTCCATCGTTTCCTTAAATAGCTCTCTATCCTCGGCGCGGTCGATCGTATCGACTTTCATGCCCAAGAGTTTGACGCCACGGCTTTCCAAAAAGCCCGATTTCGCCAACTGCATACTCAAGGTCAGCCCCGTCTGCCCGCCTAAGGACGGCAGAATGCTGTCGGGCTTTTCGAGGTCGATGATCCGCTCGAGCGTTTGTAGCGTCAGCGGCTCGATATAAATCGAATCGGCCATGGCCTTGTCGGTCATGATCGTAGCCGGATTCGAGTTGACCAGAACGACTTCGATCTTTTCGGCCTTTAAGGTGCGGCAGGCCTGCGTACCCGCATAGTCGAATTCGGCCGCCTGTCCGATCGTGATCGGACCCGACCCGATAACCAATACTTTTTTGATGTCTTTATTCTTCGGCATAGTGCTTTTTCAATCCTCCATAATATCCGTTTAGGCGCAGTTTGAGCGTGTAGACACGCCGCAGACAGGCAACAGTCGCACTTTCAATCCATTAACGCGACAAAACGATCGAACAAAAATTCGGTATCATGCGGCCCGCCGTGCGATTCCGGGTGGAACTGTACGGAGAACGCCGGTTTGTCGAGATAGTCGATGCCTTCGCAGGTGCGGTCGTTGGCGTTGGTAAATCGGATCTCGGCCGTCGGCGGCAAGGATTTGGGCACGACCGAATAGCCGTGATTTTGACTGGTGATATAGGTGCGCCCCGATTGTAGATCGGTGACAGGCTGATTGGCGCCGCGGTGTCCGTACTTGAGCTTTTTGGTCTTGCCGCCCGAGGCGAGCGCCAACAGCTGATGCCCCAAACAAATGCCGAACGTCGGAATATTGTGCGCGTTGAGTTTGGTCAGTTCTTCGATGACGCCCACATTGTCGGCCGGGTTGCCGCCGCCGTTAGAAAGCATGATCCCGTCGGGCTGTAAGTCCAAGATCTCCTCGGCCGTAGCAGACGACGGCACGCGCACCACGGTGCAATCGCGTTTTAGCAGCTCGCGCTCGATATTGCCTTTTGCGCCGAAGTCCCACAGTACGACTTTGTGCTTTCCGTCGCCGATCGTCGAAATTTGCTTGCACGTGGTGTTCTCGACGGCGCTGCGCACGCGAAAAGCGCGGATCTTTTTCAGTTTTACGTCCAGTCCGGTTTTGGACGGCGTGATCATCGCGTTCATCACGCCGCTTTCGCGCAAAATGCGCGTCAACTGCCGCGTATCGATTCCGGCGATGCCGACGATGTTATGCGCCTTGAGATAGCTGTCGAGCGGCCCTTCGTTGCGGAAATTGCTGCCCGTGCCGTCCATTTCGCGCACGATGTACCCGAACAGCTCGGGCTTTTCGCTTTCGGCGTCGACCGTCATGGTGCCGTAGTTGCCGATGAGCGGGAACGTTTGCGCGACGATCTGCCCGTAGTAACTGGGGTCGGTGATCGTCTCCATGTACCCGGCCATCGCCGTCGTAAAGACCGCTTCGCCCACGGTCTCACCCGCCGCGCCGACCGATATTCCTTCGAATACCGTCCCGTCCGCCAGAATCAAATATGCTTTCATTATGCCTCCTGCAATGGTTTCGCCCAAACGCTTTAGCGGCGCTACGCATGTGCCCCGTTCGGCTTGGGATGATACCTGAATATACTTTTTCAAAACGCCTATGCCGTTAGCCGTCGGAGAGATTGCTTCGCTACGCTCGGGTGACGGTTTACCGTCAAACGACAGAGACGGTGGCGTCGTCTAGCCGTCATATAGCGGCGCTAATCGTCGAATTGGTCTTTCGACGCCTCGCCCACCTCGATCGGATACTTGCCGGTAAAACAACCGTGGCAGTATTCGAGGCCGGCGGGCTTGATGGCCAAAAGTTCTTCGAGATCGAGATACACGAGGCTGTCGGCACCGAGCTTTTCCCGAATACCCTCGATTGTGTACTTATTGGCGATCAGCTTGTCCCGACTGTCGATGTCGGTGCCGAAGTAGCAAGGATATTTAAACGGCGGACAGGAAATACACAAATGCACTTCTTTTGCCCCTGCGTCTCGAAGTGAACGAATGATGCGGGCGCTCGTCGTCCCGCGGACGATCGAATCATCGACCAAGATGATACGCTTGCCTTTGACCGATGCTTTGAGCGGATTGAGTTTGACGTTGACGGTGCGCTCGCGGCCGGCCTGGTTGGGGACGATAAAGCTACGGCCGACATAGCGATTTTTGACGAATGCGGCGCCGTACGGAATGCCGCTCTCCAAGCTGTAGCCGTAGGCCGCTTCTAAGCCGCTATCCGGCACGCCGCTCACCATATCTGCGTCGATCTTCATCTGCCGCGCAAGCGCTCTGCCCATGGCAACGCGCGCGTCGTACACGCTCAAACCGTCGACGACGCTGTCGGGACGGGCAAAGTATACGAACTCGAACACGCACAGTCCGCGCTTGAACCCGTCGAGCGGGTGCTGGAGCGACGTGATTTTGGCGTCGAGGTCGACGCTGACCACCTCGCCCGGTCGCACGTCGCGCACGAACTTGGCGCCCAACGCATCGAGCGCGCACGTCTCCGACGCGAACAGGATTGCGCCGTCCTTTTTGCCCATACACAGCGGACGGAAACCGTTGCAATCGCGCACGGCAATCAGCTTGTCCGCCGTTGCAATGACGATCGAATAAGCGCCCTCGATGCGGTCGATCAGGTTGTACACCGCGCGCTCGAGGTTTTTGACGGCGATCATCTCCTGAATGAGCAGCATGTTGATGATCTCCGAATCGTTGGTGGTGTGGAACACCTTGCCGCCCTCGTTGACCATGCGGCTGCGCAAGGCCGCCGCGTTGGTGATATTGCCGTTGTGCGCCAATGCGCAGGTCAGCTTGCTGTGAATGGTCTCGATCGGCTGCGTGTTTTCGGCCGAATTGTTGCCGGTGGTCGAGTACCGCACATGTCCGACCGCTACGCGCGTATCGGGCATGTATCCCAGATAGTCGGGGTCGAATACCTCGGACACCAGTCCCATATTCTTGCGGCACTTGAGCCGCCCGTCGATAAACGTCGCAATGCCGGTTCCCTCCTGCCCGCGGTGCTGCAACGCCATCAGCGCCGTCGCCGTATAGCCGACCGCCGATGTGGGTTTGGGGCTGATGATACCGAATACGCCGCATTCTTCATTGATCTTTCGCAAAATGACACCTCTCTCGCTTATCAGCGAACATACGTTTTCAATATATCCATTGCCACGGCCGCGCGGGGTCGCCGCTGATCCATGGCCTTTTTCTCGATGTATCGGTGCGCCTCCGACTCGCTGTAGCCGAGCGTCTCGATCAGCATCAGTTTGGCGCGGTTGACAAGCCTTGTCTCTTCCAGTCGCTTGACCAAGTCGCGGTTTTCGTGGCGCAAGGCCTCGATGCGCATGTTGGCCGCATACACCATTTTGACGGCGTTATACAGCGTGCCTTTGGAAAGCGGTTTGCCGATGACGATGATCCCAGCGTCCTCTAAGGCACTTGTCGTCTCCTCGTAATCGGCCGCCTGTTCGATATAAATAACGCCGCCCTCGTGCCGCTCGGCGATCGCCGTCGCCGTACCCGTGCCGCGCTCGTCGGGCAGACCGGAGCAGACGATGACCATGTCGAACAGCCGTTCGGCCGCAATGCGCCGCGCCGCCGTGCCGCTCGCGGCCGTCACGATGTTGAATTTGCCGGTGTACCGAACGACTTCGGCCACGGCATTCTGCGTGCCGCTCGACGCGGCTACGATCAGCGCTTCCATGCCGCGCTCCGCTATATATCCATATAGCGCCGCAGCTCGAACGCGGCCTCGTCCGGGCTTTCCTTCGCCTCGCGCGCCTCGTTACGCTTTTCGGCAAAGTACTGTTCGAGTACGGCAACGGCAAGATACTTTTTCAGCCAGTCGCTTTTTTCCGCATAGGCTACCGCATCGTCGAGCGAAGTCGGCAACGACAGCTTTTCGGTCGCCCGATCGACGGTGCCGCCGTCGACGGCCGGCCGCAACGCGCGTTTTTCCTCGATACCGTCGAGGCCGGCGTGGATCAGCAGCGCGGTCAAAATAAAAGGATTGCTCAAGCAGTCGGCAAACCGCAGTTTGAACCCATGTCCGTCGGCGCCGGTAAAATATTTGACCAACTGCCCGTAGTTGCCGGCCGACCAGGTGACGAATTGCGGCGCCTCGCACGTTCCCAGCCGCTTATAGCTGTTGGTCGTCGCGCACGCAAACGGCATGATGTCCCGTACCCGCGACAGTACGCCCTCTAGGAACATTTCCGCCTCGCCGTTCTTTAGGCCGAACGAGCGGTCAAGCACGGCCGCGCCCGGACGCTTAAGCATCAGATTGACGTGCAACCCGCTGCCCGCCTCCTCATAAAACGGCTTGGGCATGAACGTCGCGTACAGGCCGTCGCGGTTGCACACGTTTTTGACGGCCGAACGGAACAGCAACAAATTTTTGGCCGCCGTCAGCGGATCGGCCTGCGAAAAATCGATCTCGTTTTGCCCCGGCCCTTTTTCGTGGTGCGAACTGATCGGCTGAAAGCCCATGTTCTCCAGGCTGAGTACAATGTCGCGCCGCACGTTCTCGCAACGGTCGACGGGCGCCGCGTCGCAATACGTCGCACGGTCGTACGGGATCGTCGTCGGCTCGCCGGCCTCGTCGCGTTTCATGATATAGAACTCGCAATCGGTGCCGACCGACAGTTGCAAACTGAAATCGCGCAGCCTTGCGACGGCTTGCTCCAATAGATACAGCCCGTCGGCCTCGAACGGTCTGCCGTCGGCGTAACGAATGTGACAAAACAGACTGACCACCCGCCCCGCCTGCGGCCGCCACGGTAATGCCGTCAGCGTTTCGGGATCAGGAAACAGCAGCAGGTCCTCGGTCGCGTTCAACAAGCCGGGAACACCTGCGCCCGCAAACGGCACGCCTTCGGAAAACGCGGCCTTTAGACGCGAGGAAACCAAAGACAAATTTTTCTGTCGGCCGAACAGGTCGCAAAACGTCAGTTTGACGAATTTGACGTCGTTTTCCTTTACGTATTGGAGCACCTCGCCGGCTGTATATTGCATGGATCCCCTCCGAAATTTACATACTGTTTAATAATACACTAAACGCGCTTTTTTGTCAATCCTTTTGCTTTTTTCGCGGAAGTTTTTTCGTCGCCTTTTTTTCGGCGCACTTTCATCGCCGTCGAAAGATACGCGCGCTTTAGACGCGCTTTCTTTGCCGTCAAAAACGGTAGCGCATGACTGCGCAATCGCCTCGCAGGCAGCGCGACATATTTTCCGCTAAAGAAAAACCCGTCGGATAAAACGGGTTTTCAAATGGGTTATTGAAAGCGGCTTTCGATAAATGCCTGCATGGCGGCGAAACAAGCAGCGTTTTCGTCGGGCGTTTTGCCGGAGGTCAAATAGAACTTGATGAGCGGCTCGGTCCCGCTGGGGCGGACGATCAGTTGCGCGCCGTCGTCGGTCTTGAACGAAAGCACATTGGATTTGGGTAAATCGAACTGCGTTTGCGTCAAATAATCGATCGTCGAAATCACTTTGCGGCCGCCGATCTCGGTCGGCAAATTGTTACGTAACGCCGCCAAAAGTTCGGCCATGCGCGCGTTGCCGGCCGCGCCTTCGTACTGCTTGGACAGCAGTTTGTGCTGATAGGTGCCGAACTGCGCGTACAGCTCGTTGATACGGTCGACCAACGTCTTGCCCTGCTTTTTATAGTACGCGACCATTTCGGCGACCAACATAGCGGCCACGACGGCATCCTTGTCGCGCACGTGCGCGCCGGCCAAGCAACCGTAGCTTTCTTCAAAACCGAATACAAAGCGATCGCGCTCGCCTTTACTTTCCAGTTTTCCGATGACGTCGCCGATATATTTGAAACCGGTCAATACGTCGAACGTTTCCGCGCCGTAGGCCTCGACCACCTTGAACGCCAACTCGGTCGAAACGATCGTCTTGACAAGCACCGGCTTAGTCGGCAGCGTGCCGGCGGCATGGCGTGCGGCAAACACGAAGTCGGTCAAAAGCGTACCCGTTTCGTTGCCGCTCATCAAGCGGTACGATCCCCCGTCGCGCACGGCAATGCCGATACGGTCGGCGTCGGGGTCGGTCGCAATCAGTACGTCGGCTTTTTCTTTTTCGGCCAGTTTGAGACCCAACTGCAACGCCTCCGCCTTTTCGGGGTTGGGATACGAGCAAGTCGGGAAATGTCCGTCGGGGTGATCCTGTTCGGGTACGCAAACGACGTCGGTCGCGCCCGCTTTTTTCAGGATCGCCGGGACGAGCTTATAGCCCGTACCGTTGAGCGGCGTATACACGATACGCACCCCGTCGGCCGAACAAATGCTTTGCTTATACACGTCGTTTAAAAAGTCCTCGATGATCTTGTCCGACGCATACTCGACGGCGCCCCTTTTGACGCAAGCCGCAAGCGGTTCGGTTTTGACGGCAAACGGGTCGACGGCGCCTATATAGCCGATCATTTCGGTCGCGCGCGCGTCGGTCAACTGACAGCCGTCTGCGCCGTACACCTTATAGCCGTTGTACTTGGCGGGGTTGTGCGAGGCGGTGATCATTACGCCGATGTCGGCACCGGTCTCGCGCGTCAAGTACGACAAAAACGGCGTCGGCATCAGTTCGCGCGTCAAGTACGCCTTGATCCCGTTGGCGGCGAACACTTCGGCGACGGTCGCGGCGAACAGGTCGGAATGGATGCGGCTGTCGTGGCTGACGGCGGCCGTTTTCATACCGTAATGTTTCATGCAATCGGCAATGCCTTGCGTCACCTTGCGAATGGTGTAGACGTTCAAGCAGTTGGTACCCGCACCCAGTTCGCCGCGCAAGCCCCCCGTGCCGAATTCCAGTTCCTTATAGAATGCGTTTTCGATCGCGTCGGCGTCCCCCGCCATTTTCTTCAGTTGCTCGCGCACTTCGGCGTCGTCGGCTTTTTCGCACCACAACGCATACCGTTCTTGACTGTTCATACTGTAACCTCCTCAAAAACTTATACTCTTTCCGCGCTTTTGTACAGCGCGTGATAGATGCCCTCTTTTTTCATCAACTCGGCATGTGTGCCGCGTTCGGCTATGCCGTCTTTGGTGACGACGTAAATGCACTTGGCGTTTCGTATCGTCGAAAGTCGGTGCGCAATGGTGATCGTCGTCCGCCCCACGCTCAAACTTTCCAACGAGCGTTGGATCAGTTGCTCGCTTTCGTTGTCGAGCGCGCTCGTCGCCTCGTCGAGAATAAGAATGGGCGGATTTTTCAAAAACAGCCGCGCGATCGAAATGCGCTGTTTTTGCCCGCCCGACAGCTTGACGCCGCGCTCGCCGCAGTCGGTGTCGTAGCCGTTCGGCAACGCGCAAATAAAGTCGTGCGCCCCGGCCAGCCGCGCCGCCTCTTCGATCTCGGCTTGCGTCGCGTCGGGTTTGCCGTACAAAATATTGTCCCTGACGGTGCCGTTAAACAGATAGACGTTTTGTTGCACCACGCCGATGTGCGCGCGCAGTTCGTGCAAATCGAGTTGCCGCACGTCGACGCCGCCGACGGTTAGCGTGCCTTCCGCCACGTCGTAAAAGCGCGGGATCAGATTGGCGATCGTCGTCTTGCCCGCACCCGACGGGCCGACCAGCGCGATATTGTCGCCCGGCTCGACGCGCAGATCGATGTCGCGGAGTACGTCGGTCGTCGTGCCGTCGTAGCGGAACGTCACGCCCGAAAATTCGATCGCGCCGCGGTAATCGGTGCCGACCGTTTGCGCGGGCGACTCGATAACGATCGGCTCGTCGATGATCTCGACAAATCGCCGAAAGCCCGACATGCCCGACTGGAACTGCTCGGTATAGTTCATGATGACCTCGACCGTGGTGAGCAGCGTGCTGACGTACAGAATGTAGGCGATCAGATCGACGGTGCTGATATAACCGTAGTTGATGAACAGCGTGCCGGCGATGATCGTCAAGATATACAGCAGCCCGGTCGCCAGCGTAATGCCGCTGTGGAAGAATCCCAGATTTTTATAGTTGCGGCTCTTGACCGCGACGAACTTTTTGTTTTCGACGTCGAAATGCTTTCTCTCGACGTCCTCGTTGGCGAACGAGCGCACCACGCTCATGCCCGAAAGCGAATCCTCGAGATGCGCATTGATCTCGCCGACTTGACGCCGCGTGCGCTTGAAACTCTCGCCCAACCGCTTATGGAACACCACCGAAAACAACGCCATAAACGGCAACAACGCAAAAATGATCAGCGTCAGATAGACGTTGATCGTCGCAAGATAGACAAACACGCCGATCAGTTTGACGGCGGCGATAAACAGTTCTTCCGGGCAGTGGTGCGAAAATTCGGTGATCTCGAACAGGTCGTTATTGACGCGGCTCATCAAGTCGCCCACTTTGCGGTTGTCGTAAAAAGACGCCGGTAAATACAGCAACTTGTCGTACAGCGTCGCGCGCATGTCCGATTCGAGACGGGCGCCCATGATATGGCCGACGGTGATCATAAAATAGCGGCACGCGGTTTCGACCAGTTTCATGCCCAACATGATCGCCGCGATGATCAGGATCGGCGTCCAGGCGACCGATTCCCCGATAAGACAGGTATTGAGTAAGTAGCGCACCAAAATCGGAAAGGCCAAACCGGACAACGCAAAAACCAAAGCGCAAACGAGGTCGAGCGCCAATATTCCCGCATACGGGCGGTAAAACGGTATAAAGCGTTGTATCAGTCCCTTTTTCTTTGCCATAACTCTCCAACTATAGTTATACCACAAACAGGCGACGCTTGTCAAATATTCGCACGTCCCTAGACGAGATTGCATTGCGAAGAACAGCGAGAGATTGCTTTGTCGCGTTGCTCCTCGCAATGACGGAAAAATGTCATTGCAAGTTGTGACAAAAAGTCCGAGAGGAAACGAGTGCGCACACACTTTGTCACCCTCGGAGCGAAAGCCGAGGGGGCTAGCGAAGCGAATCCATTATTCTATACGCCTTCGTACATTCTTGCGTATCGCTCGGAATGACAAATGGTCTTTAATTGCTTTCCAAGAGATTTTGTCACAACTCTATTGCGAGCATAGCACGGCAATCTCTTTCAATAGACCGTAAAATACATTTATACCTTCAGCTTTTTCTTCCACTTGCCTTTTTTGTAGAGGACGGCCGACGCCGCTGCGCCGATCACCCAGCCGATCGGGTACGACAGGCAGATCCCGGCAAAGCCCATGCTCGGCGCGAGCGCGAACGAAAGCCCCACGCGGATAATGAGGTCGAGAAAGGTGGTGATCATAAACGCAGTCATATCGCCCGCCCCGCGCAATACGCCGTCCATCAACACTTTGAGCATGACGAACGGATAGCCGGTACACACGTACCACAAAAACACGCGGCCGGTTTGGATGACGGCGGCCGACTCGTCGCCCGAAACGAAGATACGCAAAATATACTGCCCTGCCGCTGCGTACAGCGTGATAAACACCGCCGCGAGACATGCGTTGACCAGCACCATGTCGGCGAATCCCTTTTTGATACGGTCGGTCTTACCCGCGCCCAAATTCTGCCCGGTGTAGCTCGAGAGCGCGTTCGACATGGTGGTAAACGACGAGACTGCCAACACGCTGACCTTGAACGCCGCCGAATAGCCGGCCACCACGTCGGAGCCGAATTGGTTGATCACGCCCTGCAACAGCAGATTGCCGACCGACACAAACGATTGTTGGCACACGCTGGGGATCGATACGATCAAAATTTTCTTCAAAATGGCGAAGTCGAATATGCGCGCTTTGCCCTCGATACGGCGCACCCGCCGCACGAGCAGTATATTGGCTGCCACCGCCGCAAGCCCTTGCGCGATAAACGTCGCCCATGCCACGCCGGCAACGCCCATATTGAAGGCGGCGACGAACAGCACGTCGAGGCCGATATTGAGTACCGACGAAAAAATCAGCAGATACAGCGGCGTTTTGGAGTCGCCTAAGCCCGTACAAATCGAGTTGGCGCTATTGTAAACGAATAAAAACAACAACCCGAATATGTAGATCATCAAATAGTCGACCGAATCGGTCATGATGTTTTCGGGGGTAGCAAGCGCTTGTAAAATCGGTTTACAACTAAACGCGCCGACAACCGTCAATACGACCGCCAACGCCGAAACGAATATCGTCGCCGTGGTGATCGCCGTCTTTAAGCGTTCAAAACTTTTCAGACCGAACAGTTGCGCGATGATGACGGTACAGCCGATCCCGCAGCCGGTGGCAAACGCCAAAAACAGCATAGTGACCGGGTACGACGCGCCGACCGCCGCCAAAGCGTCTTTGCCGTTGAACTGCCCGACGACCACGCTGTCGACGATATTATATAGTTGCTGAAACACCATGCTGAGAAGCATCGGCAGCGAAAAGCCGACGATAACGCGCATCGGCGGGCCGACCGTCAAATCCTTATTGCCCGACCGCTTTTCGACCGGCTGTTCGCCTGTTGTTTCGGGGGTCTCCCGTTGTTCGTTTTCTTCGTTCACAAATAAAGTATAAAACGGCGTTTCGGTTTTGTCAACTCGAAACGCCGCTGTAAATCGATATTATTGCTTGCTTATTCCGAGACTTGCGTCGTGGCAATGCCGTAAGCGATTTGCGCCAAGTTGATATATTCGTTGCAAGCGTTGATCGTCGCGCCCGTAGCCGTGCCGTTGATCGTCCAAACCTTATCTTCGCCGCGCACCGCAATGCCCTTGTCCGCAAAACCGTTTTGCATGAGATAGTTTTGGATCGCCTCGATATTGGCTTTCCAACCCAAGCCGTAACCGGGCGCCCAGTAGCCGTTCTTGCTTTTCAGCCACCTGTCGCCCAAACTCAATTCGTTGGGGTTTTTGTATTCGTTATTAACGCCGCCGGCCGCTTTCGATACGCCGTAGTTGCCCAGTTTCATCTGCTCGACATACCACTTGGCGTTTAAGCCGCTGCGCAGCCATTCCAATAGGCCGACGCCGTTGTTGTATTCGGCAAGACGGTAGTCGGGATACACGCCTTCCGCCGTCCCGATCGCCTCGAATACTTTGCCGCCGATAACGATCTTTTTCGCCCATCTCTTGGCGTCAGGTTTGGTTGCCGCAAAAAAGTCGCCGTCGTCCGCCTCGTCGAACGCGCTGATTTCCGCCCAGTGTTCGGGCGTCTGCATTTCGTCGATGATGACATTCGTTACTTTGCCTTCCGCGTCGGTGCGCACGGTGATAAAGCCGACATAGCTGCCGACAACGCCGTAGGCCGTCCCCTCGCCCGCCAAATCGAACTCCGAACAGCCGGCGATCCCCGTTACGAGGCAGACCGCCAAAAGCACGCCCGCCGCCGCTTTCAAAAACTTTTTCATACTTCCTCCGTTTATCCGATATGTTTAGTTTGTTATACTGTTTATGCTTTTATACCGTTTGTGTTGTCTCTTTTATGCTGCGCGTAATCGAACGGCAGTATACAGTGTCTGGGACAAACCTCGATACACTTGCCGCAAGAAATGCACTTGTCGTAGTTGATCGCCGCCAAATGATTGCTTAAGACGATCGCGCCCGTCGGGCAATTTTTTTCGCACTTGCCGCAGCCGATACAACCCACTTGGCAGACCGACGAGACCTCTTTGCCGAATCCGGTATTCGAGCAACCGATATATACGGTCGCCTCTTTGGGAATGCGGCCGATGATCTTCTTCGGGCAGGTCGCCACGCACGCGCCGCAAGACGTGCAATGCGTGTAATCGACTTCGGCGACCGCGGTATCTTTGTTGACCGATATAGCGTCGTATTTACAGCTGGCGACGCATGAACCCAACCCCATGCAACCGACCGGGCAAGCCTTGTTCCCGCCGGCCAACAATTCGGCCGACTGGCAATCGCCGTACCCCTGGTAGTCGCTTTTACTGCGGCAATGATTGCCGCCGATACAGTGTACGACCGCAACCGTCTCTTTGCTGCGTTCCTCGCTCATGCCCAAAATTTTGGCGATGTTCTGCTTGTTGGTCGCCGACGTCGGATTGCATTTCGACAGCGTGGCCTCGCCCTTAAACAGCGCCTCGGCAAAAGCGTCGCAACCGGCGTACCCGCAGCCGCCGCAGTTGGCGCCCGCCAAATTGCGCACGATCTCGTCGATACGCGCGTCGCGGTCGACCGCCATCTTCTCGCCCAAAAACGACAGGCTGAACGCCAACACGGCGGCGATCCCGCCGACCACCAAGATCGGCACGATAAACGTTAAGAAAAATTGCATACAGTGTCTCCGTGATCTGTTTGTTTGCTACTGCGGCGGGAGCAAGCGCCCGCCCTACGGGGTGGAGTTTCTATCGACGGCGGAGAGTGGTGCGATAAGACGCAACAGGCGGTGAAACGGCGCGGGCGCGACGCGGCGGCACTTAAGTGCCGTAAAAAATGTTCGGGGAACATTTTTTAGCCAAAGCGCCCAATTTGTAATTGCGACCTGGGCGTAGTTTAGTCTACATGACAGTGCCGTTTCGCCGCACGTAGCGTCTTAGCGTGCCGCTATCTGCCGTCGAACTAGAACGACAACCCGCCGAACCCCATAAACGCCAACGACATCAACCCCGCAATGATCAGCGCGATCGGAAAGCCTTGGAAAAACTTCGGGATATGCACGCGCTCGAGCCGCTCGCGGATCCCGGCCATCAATACGAGCGCGAGCGTAAAGCCTAGGCCGACGCACAGCGCGTTGATGAACGTATACAGCAGATTGTATTCGGCGGTGATACCGGCGTTGGCGGTAAACAGCACCGCGCAGTTGGTGGTGATCAGCGCCAAGTACACGCCGAGCGAGGTGTACAGCGCGGGCGACGTCTTTTTCAGCACGATGTCGAGCAGTTGCACCAAGGACGCGATGATCAAAATAAAGGTGATCGTCTGCAAGTACGTCATGTTGAGCGGCACAAGCACGTAATGATAGAGGAAAAAACAGACGATGCTCGCAACGGTGATGACAAACGTCACCGCCAGCCCCATGCCGATACTCGAATCGAGCTTTTTGGACACACCCAAAAACGGGCAGATGCCGACCGACTGGCTCAAAATAATGTTGTTGGTCAAGATGCCCGCAACAACGATGGTAATGATTCCCGCGGCCGTCATGCTTTCGCCTCCTTATACAGAGCGCGTTTGGCGCGCATTTCTTTATACAGGCTCATGCCCGCGTTAAACAGCGCCATCAGCAGTCCCAGGGTGATAAAGCCGCCCGCCGTCTTGGAGAATATCTCCAGTCCCGCCAGCGTCAGCGCCTGCCGCACCGCGCCTAACAGCGTGATCGACAGCACGAATCCCAGTCCCATCGAAAGCCCGTCGACGGCCGACGACAGCACGTCGTTTTTGGACGCGAACGCTTCGGCGCGGCCTAAGATGATACAGTTGACGACGATCAGCGGAATGAACGCGCCGATACTTTCGTTCAAGGCCGGCAGGAACGAAGTAATAAACATTTGCACCAACGTGACGAACGTCGCAATGATGACGATGTACGCCGGCAAGCGCACCTTATCGGGAATGACTTTTCGCAAGAGCGAAATGAACACGTTGGAGAATACCAACACGAACGCCGTCGCAAGGCCGAGGCCTACGGCGTTGGCGATCGTCGTCGACTGCGCGATCGTCGGACACATGCCAAGCACCAGCACGAACACGGGGTTGTTGACAAGGCCGTTGAACGCCGCCGTTTTCAGATTTTGCTTATCGATCTTCATGCGTCCTCCCCGCCCGTCACGGCGTCGATCCCGTCGACATACTGCTGCGCCAACGGATAGTACCCGAGCGCATTGACCAAACACTGTTTGATCGCCGGGGCTGTACCCTGTAACGTCGCGCCCGTCGTGCCGTTCAGCACGTTGTCCATCGCTTGGATGTCGGTAAGCGTTTTGCCGGCAAAGCGCGCGGTCAAAAACTCGTCGGTAAAGTCGGATGCAAAGGCATTGCCGGCACCCGGCACATCGGCAATCGACTCTCCGTGTTCGGCGATGACGATCTGCTCGATCTTGCCGTCGGCGTCGATCTTGACGAGCAATCCCATCGTGCCGCCGTAGCCGTTGCCGCGACCGGCGACCAACACGTCGCCCGCATCGCCCTTATAGATGCCGAAAATGTCTTTTTTCTTGTCGGTCGGTATCGGGTAGCTCATAAACGACGTACTCGAACTGACCTTTTTCAAGGCATTCAAGAGCTTGGTTTTTGTCACCGGCTGCGGCGTCGGATCGGTCGCGCCGAACAGTTCGTCGACGACCGACGCCGCGATATTGACGGCGTTGACAAGCCCCTTGATACTCGAGGCGTTGGTCGCGCCGGTCGTTGCCGTCACGTCGCCCACGCTCACATTCTTTTGCCCGGCAACGTATTCCAAAAACTTATCGAAATATTCGCCGGTGAAAATGTTTTTCGACCCCGTGGGGTTTTCCTTTTGCTGTTTTACGATCACCTTGCCGATCTTGTTGTCCTTGTCGAACGAGGTCAACGTGATGATGACCGGGTTACTGCCGTAGCCCTGCGCTTGCGACTCGACGACGCGATACCCGGTAAAATCGCCTTTCTTGACGTCGTAGATCGCCAAAACTTTGTTGTTTTTATCGGCGCCGAGCGACTCGTTGAGCGACTTAAGTTGCGCTTTGTCGACCGTCGCCATTTCGTAATAGCCGTCCGAAAATGCCGCTGCGTCCGAAACGCCGGTCGGGCAGATCTGATTGATCAGCGCCGCCGTCTTTTTGTCGAGACGCGCCTCATATTCGGGGAAAAAGGCGTTGGCGACCGCCAAACAGCCGACTGCCACGACGGAGATGATCGCCATGACCAGCACCGAAACGAGCGTATTTTTCATCGTCTTGGTCATGCCGCACCCCCTGCTTTCGGCTCGCTCGGTACGCGCGACCCGTCCGCCGCCTTGATGCGCACCTTCTTTTCCTTATAATATCCGAACGGGCGCGGCACGACAAAACGGTCGATGAGCGGCACCGTGATATTCATGATGACGATCGCAAAGCTCATGCCTTCGGGATAGTCGGCAAACACGCGGATCAGCATGGTGACGAGCGAGACGCCGATGCAATAAATAACCTGCCCCCAGAACGTGTTGGGGCTGGTCGCATAGTCTGTCACCATGAACACCGCGCCGAAGATCAAGCCGCCCGAACAGACGTGCGCCAACATGTTGTTGACGAGGCGCGGCCCCGAAAGGTGCATGTTGATGAGACCGTCGAACAAAAGCGCGAACACTGCGGCGCTGCCGACGACGATCAGCGGCAGGCGGAAATCGATGACCTTACGGATCGACAAATACAGATAGCCGATGATAATGGCGATGATACACGTTTCGCCGACGGCGGCGCTGCCTTTGTTGCCGATAAACATATTGAACAACAGGTTGGCCGCGCTCGTCTTTTTACTGCCCGTCAGCCAGGTCGCGCCGGTGGTCGCGTTGGCCACCAGTCCGATTGTCTGCACGGCGGCGAGCGGCGCAATGGCGAACAGGAAAATGCGCCCCATGGCGGCCGGGTTGACGAAGTTCTTACCGATCCCGCCGAACAGCTTTTTGACGATCATCATAATGAAGATCGACGCAAACAAGCACAGGATCAACGTGTCGAAACTGAACGCGATGTTGTCGATCTCGTGCGCCGCGTTTTTGACGTAGAAATTCCAGTCCCAGGCAGGCAATTTGATTTTGGACGGCAGATTAAGCGCCAACAACAAGCCGGACACCAGGCACGAGCAGTCCCACACCGAGGACGCGCGCACCCCTTCGCGGCTCCATTTCTTGGTCGCGATCAAATCGTACAAAAGTTCGGCGCCGAAACAGCCGGCCATACAGACGACGGCGTTGATGACGACGTGATACCCGAAGTACACGACGGCGGCCACCGTCACCGGCATCAGCGCCAGCAATACGTCGAGCATGATGCGCCGCGTCGAGTTGTTGGGTTTTGCGATATGCGGAGAGGCGGATATGGTCAAACTGTTCATTTTTTAGCCTCCCGTACTTTCTTTTTGGCCAAACGGATCGACTGCACGAGCGGACGCTTGGCCGGGCAAACATAGGCGCAACTGCCGCATTCGATACAGTTGAGCGCCCCGTACTTGACGGCGCCGTCCATGTCACCCGACAGCGCGCACGCGTCGATAAACATCGGCATCAGTTTCATCGGACAGACTTTCGCGCAGCGGGCGCAGTTGATGCACGGCCCGGGTACGGCGGTATTAGCCTCTTCTCGCGTCAACAGCAACAGGCAACTGGTCGTTTTGGTCGCGGCGATCTCCGCGCCCGCCACCGCCACGCCCATCATCGGACCGCCGTTGATCATTTTGACGATGTCGCCCTTTTCGCCGCCGCAGAACGCCAACAGATCGGCGTACAGCGTGCCGTTCGACACCCAAACGTTTTTCGGCTCGACGACGCCGCCGCCCGTCACCGTCATGATCCGCTTATACAGCGTCTGCCCCTCTTTGACGGCCAAATATGCCGACAGCGCGGTATGCACGTTGTTGACGACGCACCCGACCGCTGCCGGCAGCTTGCCGACCGGCACTTTGCGCCGCGTGACGGCGTAAATCAGCTGTTTTTCGGCGCCTTGCGGGTACTTGGTCACCACCGGCACCACTTCGGCGTTGAAGTTGTTGCGCGCGATCGACTCGTTGAGCTTGGCGATCGCGTCGGGCTTGTTCTCCTCGACGGCGAACGTCGCGTGCCGAACGCCGGCGGCTTCGGCGAGAAGCAGCGCGCCGCGGATCAGATTGTCGGTATATTCGAGCATGATGCGGTGGTCGCAGGTAATGTACGGCTCGCATTCGGCGCCGTTTACGATAAACGTGTCGACGCTCGTCTTATGGTCGAGCTTGACTTCGGTCGGAAATCCCGCGCCGCCCATGCCGACAATGCCGCAGTAGCGCACGCGCTCGATGATCTGCGCGCGATCGGGGTTGTCGAGCGGCTCCAAACGATCCTCGACATACTGCCCGTCGTTCTCGATGACGATATGATCGCACCGTCCCGACGCAGTCGCGCGCTTTTCGATCGCTTTGACCGTACCGGAAACCGAGGAAAATATGTTAGCGGATATTTTCCCTTCTTCCATGGCGATCAACTGCCCCATTTTGACCGTATCGCCCGGCCG
This sequence comes from Clostridia bacterium, assembly GCA_022791055.1. GTDB lineage: Bacteria > Bacillota > Clostridia > Christensenellales > Pumilibacteraceae > HGM11386. The sequence continues at coordinate 59,451 of JAAVYI010000039.1, forward strand.
GACGACGGGCGTAGCCGGTTTGCCGATATGCTGGGCTACGGGGATATACACGACGGCGGGCGCGGGTACCGTTTCGATACCCTTGCGCTCGGTCATCGCTTTGTTCGCCTGCGGATGCACCCCGCGGGAAAACGTATTCTTCAAATTCTTCACTCCTTCGGCGTTCGTTCGTCCCTTATTGTACCATACCGAACCACCCTTTGTAAAGGATTTACGGCGAAATTTTATAGTACGTATTAGATTATATAGAATGGTACCCAACTGGTACAACCCCAATACAATCAGAAATATGCCGAACCAGCGCGAAAGCGCGCGCCCGCCGACCGCGCGACTGAGATATGCCGCGGCAACGCTGGCCGCGACGGCGGGAAGAGCCACCCACAAGAGATATTTGAAGTCGATCAGTTTGTTTTTAAGATGCACGGCCAGCGCTACGGCGGACATGGGAATAAACGCCGCGAGGTTGATCGCCTGCGCGGTGTGCTGTTCGACGCCGGCAAGAAGCGTCATCAACGGAATGAGCAACGTGCCGCCGCCCATGCCCATGCCGCCGATAATGCCGCCGGCAATGCCGATAAGAATGAGAAGAAGGACGCTCATCCGATCGCCAACTTGACGCCGACGCCCAGCATCAAAAGCGAAAAAATGACGCCGACCAGCGTGGGGCTGATTTTCTTGAGCAGCAGCGCCCCGGCAAGCCCGCCCGCAATCACGCCGACGGTGACATAGCCGAAGCTCGGCCAGTCCATGCTGCCGCCGACAATGTAGGTGACGGCGCTTGCGATACACATCGGCAGGATCAGCAGGATCGCCGTCGCGTGGGCGCGCTTGGTGTTGACGTGCAGTCCCTTTTCCAAAAGCGGCACGAGCAGCATACCGCCGCCCCCGCCGAAGAAGCCGTTGACAAAGCCGACGACGGCGCCGCCCGCGGTTTCGACGATTTTTTCGATAGCCTTTTTCATACTTAAATAGTTTTGCCCATAATTCCGCAAATTATATACGACGGCGCGACGCATAAGAACGCGCGCGGCGGCTCATAGTATGGATATGCGGCGGCGGTCAAATTTTTTTGGCGAATATGGCTTATTTTGATTGCCAACCATACGCAAATGCGGTATAATTGTATAATGTGTAACGTGGGCTTTTTGCGCCGTACACGTATTACTACGAAATTCATTATGTAAGGTGTGACAAAATGGTAAAGACGAAATCGAAACGCACATGGACAACGGCAATATCGCTGCTACTGGGTTTGCTGCTCGCGTTAGGCGCTCTACATGGGTTGCCGATCAAAGCGAGCGCCGCCGATGAGGACGGGCGTTTCGTCGAATATCCCAACACCCCGGTGACCGACGTCACCAACCGCCAGTTCGACGACAGCGGCTCCTACCCCGTCTCGCCCTCCGGTTGGACGGAATCGGCGCTCGACGGTGTCAGCAAGGGCAACACCAAAAGCGGTGTCATCAGCCTGGATGCCAAAACGTATAGCGATATTTCCAAGGAAAAGCACGGCCTTTACAAGTATCCCGAATATAAGGACGGCGCAGATATTCCGCGTACCCCGTTCGGCACGGCCGAATACAAAGACACCAACAAAAAAGTGCTTTTGATCAATACCGACGGATCGGAAACCGCTTTCGGTTACACTTCGTCTACGTTCACTTTAGAGCCGAACAGCTTTTACTCGATCAGCGTGTACGTCAAGACGGGCGACTTCAAAGAAGGCACGGGCGCGACCGTGCGTTTGAGCGGCGTCGACGTCAAAGGCGATAAGGACGAGCCGAACGCGATCAAAGAACTGGCGTTTCGCAACATCAATACCGTCGACAAAGATCGTGACGGCAACCCCGTTGCTTTGACTAAGGACAACCTGTACGGGTTTAAACAGTACAAAATGTACGTCGAGACGTCGTACGTGTCCTCGACTGCGTCGTTGGTTCTTGCCGTCGGCGATAAAGTGACCGATGCCGACAAGGGTATCAACTACTTCCGCCCGGCCAACGGCTATGCGTTCTTTGACAATATCGAGATCAACCGCATGTCGCCGACCTCTTTCCGCCACGAGACGCAGGGTATTGTCGAAGAAAGCGCGGCAGCCAACAAAGACGGCCGTTATATCCACACCGTCGGCACAACGACCGTCGCGCTGTTAAACCGCGGCGAAACGGTGTTGAACGGCGATTTCCAAAACGAAACCGGTTGGACGCGCGTCGAGACCGAAGACTACGATTCGGGCAACGCCGTTGCCGGCCTGTACAACGCCAATCAGACGTTTTCCGAGGGCGGCAATCCGTACCACTTGACCGCCGACCCGGTCTCTCCGATCGGCAAAACCTATGATAACGAGAAACCTAACAATATCTTCGTGCTTTCGTCTTACAGTTCGTACACCGAAAAATACGCCGACGTTGCCGCAGCCTACCGTTCGGTCGACTTTACCGTCGAGCGCCACAGCTACACGCGCTTGAGCGTTTGGGTCAAGACGCAAGACCTCGAGGGCAACGCCTCGATCGCCGTCGTCGGCAAGAATGTTTTGAACGACAACGAGAAAGAAGAACTCGAATTTTCGCAGACCGTCACCGGCGACGACAGCAACGCATCGCGCTACGGCTGGAAAGAATACGCTTTCTATATCAAGGGCAGCACGCTGAAAAATTACGACGTGCATCTCGAATTGCGCTTAGGGTCTAAAGATTCGACCGCCAAAGGCGTTGCCATGTTCGGCGACATTCGCAGCGAGAAGATCACCTACAGCGAATACAATACCAACAGCGCGGCCGAAACGCAGGTGACGTTCGACGGCACCTATGCCGACACGGGCGTAGCCAACGGCTTGTTCATGAACGCCGGCGACTACGAACTCGACGAGAACGGCGCGCCCAAGTACCCCCTCACCCCCGCCGAATGGACGAGCGGCGACGCGGCGACGGTCGGCACGCCCGGTTTTGCGACCGACAAGGTGGAAACCGAGGGCGTTGCAAGCGGTATCGTTCCGATCGACGACGCACATTTCAACGCGCACCGCAAATTCTACAATGACGCGACCAACCCGATCCCGGGCGGAACGGGCAACCTGTTGCTGATCAGCGCGAGCAAGCCGACCGCCGTATACTATGCGTCCCCGTCGCTGACCGTCGCGGCGTCGACCAACTACGCGCTCACCGTCAGCTTGAAAACCGACCGTATCGAGGGCTACGGCGCAAGCCTTGTCCTCAAAAACAGTTCGGGCGCGGTCGTCTCGACGATCGAGAACATCACAAACACCTACGGACAGTTTAAGGATTACACGTTCTATATCGAGGGCGGCGCGGCCGAAAAGACGGTCACCGTCGAACTGTGGCTGGGACTGAACGACCGCAAAGACAACTCGACCAAACTCTCGACGGGCGACGTGTTCGTCAAGAAAGTTGCGCTCACGTCTGTGACCGAGGCGGCCGACATGACCGCTAAGGCCGACGGATATATCGCGGCTTTGAAGAACAACACCGTAACCGGCCCGCACCGCATCGCATACAGCTACTACTCGTTCAAGGTCGAGAATCTGACCGCATTCGACGTGTATGACGATAGCGTCGTCAAAACGGCTTACAACTGGAGTTTGACCGACGGCAAGGCCGGCGACGTCAAGTACGGCATCTTCAACGCCGCGCAGTTACCCGCAGGCCAAACCGAAATACCCGCCGGGTTCGACAACGGCGCATACACGACGCCGGGCGTGCTGTACTTGCACAACACCTCCCCCACCTATGCGCGGATCTTGAGCAGCAACACGTTCAATCTTGCCGAGAACACCTATCACAAGATGACCGTCCGCTTGAAAGTCGATTTGCCCGAATCGTTTGAAAACAGCGAAACGGCGATCGGCGCGGGCGTTGAGCTGACCGGCACCGACTTCAAATTCAAGGATATTCGTAAAACGGCCTACGTCGCCGACACGAACAACCCGTCGGAGACGACCGACCGCGAGTACTACCGCGAATTTACCTTCTATATCCGTGCCGAGGCCGCGACCGACGTCGGCGTGGCGATCACGCTCGGCGGCAACAAATTCTCCAACGAGCATGTCTCCGGCCGCGTATACGTCAATTCGATCGACGTGCAGGAGATCAGCAATACCGAATACGAAATGAAAGAGGCGGAGATCGCCGCGCTCGAAGAGGACGACAAAACCGACCCTTACACCGTATTGGCGCACATCACTGCGGCCAACACCGATGATTCCGGCACCGACGAAACGCCGTCCGAAGAGGAAACCGGCGGCAGCGCCGTGCAGTGGTGGTTGATCCCGTCGATCCTGTTCGCGGTCGCGATCCTGATCGCCGTTGTCGGCTTTACCGCACGCAAACTGGTCGACAAGCGCAGCAAGCGCAAGACCACCGAAAAGATGCCCGAATACGACCGCCGCGCTACGCTCCATAAGCAGCACAACCGGACGGCGAAAGACGAGGACAAGGTCGAGACCGTTGACGACACGCCGGCAGACGATACGACATACGACACGTTCGACGACGAAACCGATGTCAAGCCCGTGAAAGCGCCTGCGGACGCCGCGACCGAATCGGTAGAAAACGCAGCAACCGACGAAACGCCCGAAACGCCCGAATCGACCGCCGAAGCGTCCGAACAAGCGACCGAATCGAGCGAGGCGTCGACCGAAGAGACCGAAAAGCCGACCGAAGAAACGGCAAAATCGGAACCGACCGAAGAAACGCAAAAGCCGAAGACTGTCGCCAAGCCCGACGCTTACACCGACGAGTTCGACGACTAAATCAAATGATACTAACGAAAAAGGCACGTTTTGCAACGTGCCTTTTTTCTATCCCCTATTGATAGGTGGGACGATTTTAATTTTGTATACACCCCCCTCGGTCAAAACGCCTAAATCGCTATCAATGCGGCGTTAATAGCAAATCGATACAGCGTTCCCCATATAGGATAACGAATGATTCATTACAAGTAGAACGGCATTTAAAACGGCCTCAATCCGAAACACGGCGCCGCTTATAGACGACGATTTCCGCTTGCGTGCCGTTATCGCCGTATTCGCACACCAATAGCATATGCTCGTCGGCAGCTAGGCCGTAACAGCGGTCGCTGCCCTTTTTGCAAATCTGATTGCCCAAATAGATCTTTTTGTCGTCGAGCAGTTTGACCGTCTGCCCGCTCGAAAGGTTGTATTCAAGGTTGATATACCGTCCCGGCAAGGCGTTCAAGCCGTTGATCTCGCCCATGTCCTCGATCCCGAGCGCATTAAACTCCGCAATGAGTTGCTTTTTAAGCGGGCATTCGACGTCGAAGAATTTGCCGTGTTGCTCGCATGTTCCGTCATGGCAACAGGTTGCGACCACGCACGCGCCGCCAAGCGGTCGGCCGCCCGTTTCCGAGCACCCGGCGCAAGTTTCGTGCAAATCGCACTGTTCGCAATCCAATCCGCAAATCGTTTTTCGCATCTACCTCTCTCCTTTTAATAAACGGTATATTGCTCGTCTCTATTCCACCGGCCTGCATATTCGCAAGTCGCTTGCCCCGTCGCACACTGTAGCCTTGACTGCGAAACAGCCGCTTCAAGCGAATGATTCTTGATAGAACGGGCAGCCTTCTTGCAAGCATTGCTTATTAGACGGAGAAAATTCGCATTGAACGCTTTTGCATTGCATGTCTATACCGTATTTTTCTTTTACGAATCGCGCCGCATAAGAAAGAGCCAGAAAGGCATTCCTTTTACAACACCTCGCGCCGCCGATTTTGCTCATTTCCGTTATGACGGCGGCCGTATACTCCATATTGTGTTTGTAATATATATCGGTGCTTAACGGACCTGTACCGTATAAAACAGATAAAGCGGCGCCGACCGACGCAACCGAACCGCAAACACCCCAATAGCCGCACATCGCGCCGGGCATTTTTACGGTGCGTTCGGCCAATTCGTCCAAACACCGTTCTAACTCTATTTTCCCACCCGCATTGCGGTATGCGGTCAAAAAAGCCGCGCCGTCCAAAAAATGATGCTCCGGCCCGTGCATCCCGATAAACTCCTTTTTCATGAGCGTTTTGGCTATCTCTATCGGGTTTGCGGATTCCGATTGCAGAAGCGTTTGCTTGATAAACTCATATTTTTCGTCTAACGTATAGTTCATGTCGACCTCGTATATGTTTTATTTGTTTCCTAACGATATTTCGGCAATAGCATGTACAGTAGCACGATTGCAAAACACGATCGATACGGTAGCCTTGCGTCCGAAACGCAACGGTACGGCCGATTTGCGATATTCGTCAAGTCGTTTGCCCCGCGTAGACGCCGAGAAAGATACGCTGTAACGTCGAATAATACGGCTTATAGATCGGCTTGTCGTCCTCTGTCTTATCGCCGGTATCGATGATGCCGGAGTTCGTCCCGTCTTGATAACTGTTTGTACCGTTGTTTGCGCCGTTGAGCTTTAAATATAAGTTATTGAAAAATTCGGATATACTGCCGATGATGTCGGGCTGCTTTTGCCAGTACGCAACGACGTTGGCGCTTTCCGTACTTGCTGCGGCCGGCCAAGCAAATGCCTTTGTCTGTTCCGCGTCCTGCGTGGTGATATAAACGGCGTTGGGAATTTGGCTGTAGCAAGAAAAGTAGCCGCAGTACCGCAAATACGGATCGTCGCTGTTTAGCAGTACGTAATAGGAAACGAGATTGGCGTCGCCCTCGCGCGCAACGCCTTTGGCGTGCGCCATTTCGTGCGCCATCGTTTGCGGCACGTCGGACGACGGCATCGCGCCGTTGACGTTCGGTTCCGCCGTCGGCAAAAAGGTGATCCCGGTCAGCCGCAACCGGGACAACAGCCAACTGTTGGTCATCGTCTTGCCGCGCGGCGTGTACGTATACAGCCCCGGCAAAGCCGCTTTGTCAAACGCCTCGGCAATTTTATCGGACAACTGACGGCGCGAATACGGACAAACGACATTGCCGTCGCTATCGCGCTCCAACGAATCGGCCAACGCATAAAAATCGTCGCGGAAGTAACTTGCCGCCGACAGCACGAACGATTCGTCCGGCTCTTCGGTATATTGCGGCACGCGCAGCGGCTGTCGATAATACGCAAAGCCCGCCGTCGCCGTATAGAGATTGAGTACGGACAGTACGACGATCACGGTCGCCAGCGTCCCGCACAGCACGCCGAAAAAACGTTTTTTACACAGCGATACAATGCCGAATACGAGTAGCGACACGCCGCCGACAACCAATGCGAAAACCAAGTATTCAAACAGAGAAAACGGCAATATCGACGTCAGCCGACCGATGACCGCGACATAGGCCGCCGCAAAGTGCGTAGACCAAAACTCCGCCACCGCGCCCGATCGACGCAGCGTCAGCAAGATCGCCAGCACGACCGCCCAAGCGGCCGCAACTACCGTATACCAAAGGAGTACGCGCTTTTTGCTCATACGTCCAGTATACTCTATTTGTGCCGATAAGTCAAGAGGCTCGTGCCGCCGCGCGTCACAAGCCTCTCTCTGATCTATCGCAGGATCACGGTCGCATAGGCCGGCAGCGTCAACTGCCCGTCGGAAAGCGTCGGGATCTCCCCGCTCACCGTCGCATAGCCGTACAATGTATTCGCCAAACGGTCGGTAGCGACCTGCAACGTTCCCGCTTGCTCCTTGCCGATATTGTGAACGATATACACGGTTTTGCCGTTATACGTCACGCTATAGGCCGACAGCGACGCATTGCCCAAGTCGATCGCCCGCATCTCCCCGCGTGCGATCTCCGGATTTTCGTCACGCAATCGCAGCAAATGCCGATAGTGCGACAACAGCGAATTGCCGTCGTTCTTTTGCGCCGAAACGGACTGACAAATCTGCTCGAAATGGTCGGCGCCCGACGGGCTGTAACAATTCCCCGTCGTATCCCATAAAAACGCCGTGCGCTTGTTTTCATCCTTGTCTCCCGAACTGATCATGCCGATTTCTTCGCCGTAATAAATATACGGGTTGCCCGGCAACATCAGGTACAGCGACGCCGCCATTTTGGCGCGCGTCAAGTCGTTGCGTAGCGAACCCATAATGCGGCCTTGGTCGTGGTTACTTAAAAAGGGCGCATAGATACCGCTCGAGTTGGCCGCCTTCATCGCGGCGATCGCGTTCTCGTTATACGTAGCCCAACCGAGTCCGTCATAGGACGCGCGGTTGATGGTCGAGGCGGCGTAGCCGGTCGCATCGGAAACGCCGAACGCAAAAAGGCTGTCTAACTGCGAATTGTAATACTCGTTGATCACCCCGTCGGAGGCGTACACTTCACCGACCAAATATGCGTCGGGATCGATTTTCTTCACTTCCTCGCCAAACCACTGCCAAAACGCGTTGTCTTTCGAGGCGTCCTCGTACACCCATTTGGCCGCGTCCAAGCGGAATCCGTCCGCGCCCAGTTCCAGCCAGTGCCGCGCGATCCGAACGACCTCTTCCCGCAGCGCCGGGCAGTCCATATTCAAATCGGGCATCTCGCTCCAAAACTTGCACTCGTAATACAAGTCTGTACCCAGTACGCGTTCCCAACCCGACTGCATGGTCGAAGAAAAGTTATAGTACTCGGTGTACGGGCTTTCGGTATTGTCCCTTAGCGCCCGGCAAGCATTTTTAAACCACGGATGCTCGCTCGAGGTATGATTTAACACCAAGTCGATGATCAGCTTGATCCCGCGCTTGTCGCACTCTTCGGCCAACCGTTTGAAATCGTCGTTTGTTCCGTACTTGGGATCGACGGTGTAATAGTCGGTTGTGTCGTACTTATGATATGTAGGCGACGATTGTATCGGCATCAGCCAAATGCCGGTAATGCCCAAATCGTCGCGCGTCGCGTCGTCTCCGTCGTTGAGATAATCGAGTTTGGAGATCAGTCCCGGAAGATCGCCCCATCCGTCGGCGTTGCCGTCCGCAAACGATCCTACGAAAATTTCGTAATAGTTGCGATAATTGTCGTCAATACGCTCGATTTCGTGATACAGATCGTACGTCTGCGTTTTCTTGCCGCACGCCGAACACAACAGTAGCAGTAGCGTCAATACAACTACGCCAAACTTCTTTTTCATGGTCTCCTCCAATAATATCGAACTTACGGCCGAATCAGTCTTGCGCAACCGCCGCCGTCGAACTGCGCACGATCAACTTCGGGCGCAGCGTCAGCTTATTGATGGACACGCCGCTCAATAAGTCGTTCAAAACGGTAAACGCGATCTTTCCCAGATCCATACGGCTTTGCGCGACCGTCGTGATGCCTAAATATGACGAGACCGGCAAATCGTCGTAGCCGACCACGCTGACCTGCTGCGGCACCTGCACGCCGTTTCGCAGCAAGCGATTGATGACAAAGCTGGCAATGACGTCGCTGGCGCATAGGATCGCCGTCGCGCCCGCGCGCATAAACTGCTCGACCGCCTGCTCCGACATATCGATAAAGTAGTCGCCGTCCATGTACAGATTTCGGTCGGTTTTCAGCCCGTAGGCCTTGACGGCGTGCTTATACGCCATTTTGCGTTCGGATGACACGCGCGAATTGGGTTCGCCGTTCAAGAACGCGATTTTTCGGTGTCCCAACGAATGCAAATGCCGCGCGGCAATGTCGATGCCGACAAAGCTGTCGGTGCCGACCGATGCCGTTTTGGGATTGTCGATAAAATTGTCTAATAAAACAGTCGGATATTCGGTCGTCGCAAATTCGGCCATACGCAGGTCGTCGTTATTAAACCCCAACAAAAACGCGCCTTGGTAGTTGTTCGACTCCATGAACGTTGCATATGCGTTGGTCGCGTCGTCGAACTCGAAACCGGTCTTAATGTCCACGTTAAAGCCTTGGTTTTGCGCCGCCATCTGAAAACCCAATACGACCTCATAGCCGAACTGCTCGTTGCTCCGAAAGTCCATTTCGCCCAGCACGACCGCGACGGTTCCCTTATCGCTGGCATGATATTTGCGCGGCATATAGCCGATACTCTTGGCATAGTCGACCACCAACTGCCGCGTTTCGTCCGAAATATCGGCAGACCCGGATAACGCTTTGGAAACGGTGCTGGCCGATACATGCAGAATTTTGGCAATGTCGCGAATCGTTTTCATGTCTAGCCCTTGACCGAACCGCCGGTAATTCCCGCCACGTAATATTTTTGTAGCGCGATGAACACCGCCGAAATGACGGCCGCCACGATGACCGACCCGGCGGCAAACATGGTGAAATACTTATCGATGTTTTCTTTGTCGATCAATTTGTACAGCCCGATCGCAACCGTGTACTTCTCCACGGCGTCGCCCATGATGATTTTGGCGAAAATGAAGTCGCCCCACGGGCTCATGAACGCCATCAGCGCGGTATAGACAATGATCGGTTTGCTGAGCGGCAGTATGATTCGAAAGAACGCCGTCGACCGTGACGCGCCGTCCAGTCGTGCGGCCTCGTCAAGCCCTTTCGGCACGGTGTCGAAAAAGCCTTTGGAGATATAAAAGTTTAAGCCCGCAGCGCCCGAATACACCAAAATCAGCGCAAGCAGCGTCTGTTCCAGTCCCAACGCCTTTAGGATATAGTACACGGCGATCATGCTCATGAATCCCGGGAACATGCCCAAAATCAGCGCGATCTTCATCAACATCTTTCTCGATCCAAACCGAAAACGCGACATGACGTAGGCCGTCGCAAGCGTGATCACGGTGGTAATGACGCACGCGCACACGGCTACAAACAAAGTGTTGCCGAACCAGCGCGCAAAGCTGTACGTCTTGTTGGTAAACAAGTTGACGAAGTTTTGAAACGTGTAGCCTGCGGGGAAAAACTTTTGCGACAGGCCGCCCGACTCCAACCGAAACGCTTGTAAGAACAGCCACAGAATGGGGATCAGCCACAGCACGCACATGACGGACAGGATGATATAGACGGCCGTATTGGACGCAATTCTTTTTGCTCTCATGCTTTTCATTAGGCAAAATCCCCCTCGTTCTTATAAGAATTGGTTTGCGTGTAGGTCAAAAGCGAAATCGCCGCGGAGATCAGGAAGGTAAAGATACCGATGACCGATGCCAGATTGTAGTCCTTGTTGACGTCGGTCGTCAGCTTGAACAGCCACGTGACCAGCAAATCGGTGCGCCCGGCCTTGTAAAAGTCGAGCGTTGTCGGTCCGCCGCCCGTCAACAGGTATATCAAGTTAAAGTTATTGATGTTACCGATAAACTGTGTAATCAAATACGGCGCCGTAATGAACAGAATATACGGAATGGTGATGCTGGCGAACAATCGGATCGTATTTGCGCCGTCGATGCGCGCCGCCTCGTATAAGTCCTCGGGAATGTTCAGCAAGATCCCCGTAGTGATCAGCATGGTAAAGGGAATGCCCACCCACAAATTGACGAGAATGATCATCACTTTGGGTAAAAGCGCCTGATTTTTCGAGCTGGTGAAGAACCCGATCGGCTCCTTGATCCAGCCCCATTTCATCAGCAGGCCGTTGACAGGCCCCCAGTCGCCCAGGAAGTTGCGCATGACAAGCAGCGATACAAACTGCGGAATGGCGATCGTCAGCACAAAGATCGTGCGGAAAAGCGCTTTGCCGCGAATGCCTTTTTTATTGATCATCAGCGCGACGATGATCCCGCCGATATAGTTGGAAAACGTTGCGAAGAACGCCCAAATAATTGTCCAAATAAATACCGAACCGAACGTTGTCGACAGTTCGCTTTTCGCGAAAATATTGACAAAGTTCCGAAAACCGATCCAGTCAAACAGCTTGCTGGGCGGCTGGTGTTCGGCGTCGAAGTTGGTAAAAGAGATCATAATCATGTAGATCAGCGGCAGCACGGTGAAAGCCAACACGCCGACGATCGGCAGGATCAATAAGGTAACATAAAATTTTTCGTCTAACAGCGCGCGCATGTCATCACGGAATCCGTTGACCTTGCCGCCTGCCCGCAGCGTTTTGCAGCACGTGTATCCGCTGAGGATACTGCCGAAATACAACGCTACGAATCCGATCAAAATGAGTACGGTCGCTATACCGTACAATAAGAACAACATCGAGTTGTCGCCCATCTTCACGCCGCCGCTAGGCAGTGTCATTGTCGTTTGCGTGCCTAAAGTTCCCAGCCCGACCAAGCAATCCGCACCCAGTAGCGCCATAAACGTAATAAAGGCCGCCTCGAGCAAAAACAGAACGACGCCTTTGACATACTGTTTTGCGCCGATCGCGCCGGCGCCCATAAAAATAAACGACAGTTTGACGAAGACCGAGCCGCGCACGAACGCTTCGGCCAAATTCCCGAAAAAACGGCCGACCGCAAACACGCACCGCTTAGCGTTGCGCGGAAAGTTGCGGAAAAAGTAAAAAATCGATAAGCCTATATTGACGAAAAAGGTAGCAATTTTTTTACCGAGCTTTGCGAAACTTCGCCCTATCGAATAGAAAAAGTATTGCAAATTGCTCATTCGCCCATTCTCAGTCATACCCCTCTCCTTTTGGCAAAAAAATGCGGGAGAAGAAACGCCCGTTTCCGAACGTTCCTTCTCCCGTTCATTGCTTACGCTTTTTTAGTTGTAATATCGTTTACAAATTTATCAAGTTGCGCCTGGATCTTCGCGTCGTCGCTGACCGTATCGGCATTGTCGACCAAGTCTTTGACAAGCGCCGCAGCCGCATCCCAGAACTTGCCGCCTTGCGCGTGCGCCGGTTTGGAAATCGAAATCGCGATCGAATCGACTTCAACCTTGCATTGCTCTTTTGCCAAAACGGCCTCGTTGGTAGCCAAATTCTTGTTGACCGGCAGGAATCCGCGGTCATTAAAACGCTTCAGCTGGTTGGCCTCGTTGGTCAGATAGTCGGCCAAAGCAATCGAAACTTCGGCATGTTCGGTGGTCGAACGCACGCCGTACAGTTTCATACCGCTGAACGGACGCAACTGACTGGGCGTAGCGTCGCCGGAGAACGTTACGGTCGGCAGAACAGCCAGTCCCAGCTTGTCGCCCAAGCCGTCTTTCAAAGTATTGTAATTCCATGTGCCGGTGATGACCGCCGACGTCGTTTTGGCGATAAACGTGTTTTTCAAATCGCTCTCCGACATATATTCGATGCCGTTGGCTTTCAGCGTCTTCATATATTTCGCCGCTTTCAAGCCGTTCTCGTTGTTCCACGTGCAGTCGGCCGGATCCGATCCGCCCGTACCGTACAGCGTGCAACCGGCGGCCGCGAAGAACATCGGCGTGTAATAGCCCTCGTTGAACTGCGCGACCAACGTCTTTTTGCCGTCGGCCTTTTTGGCGATCATGCCCTCGAGGGTCTTGACGTCATCGGCAGTATATACGTCCTTATTGTAGAACAGGTAATAGCTTTCCGCTGAGGACGGATACGCGTACAGCTTGCCGCCGACCGTCGCGGCTTGAATCGCCGATTCGGCGTTGCGCGACTTAACGTCGGCCGTCCCTGCGGCATTCGACAAGTCGTAAAGCGCGCTGTTGTCCACCAACTCACCGATTTGGTCGTTGGAGAACGCAAACACGTCGGCGCCCTTTGTCAAGTCTTTGAGAATTTCGGTCTTGGCATCGTTCTCGCCCATGACGGCGATCTGAATGTCTACATCTGCGTACTGGGTATTGTCCTTCTTGAAACTTTCCACCATTTGCGCCAGCATTTGCTGGTCTTCTGCAGAGCCCCACAGCTTAATAGTTTGCTGTTTTGTCCCCCCCCCGTTGCAGCCGGTGAAGGCGAAGCATCCCAGTCCCATCACAAGACACAAGAGCATAGTCAACACTTTTTTCATCATCCATCTCTCCTTTTAATATAATTTTATTTTAACCACCGAACGGCGTTTAAAATCGTAATACAATAAAATTTTAGGTTTGATGTTTCATCGTATTCTTTATACCGCTTTTTCTTGACGCATTTTCCACAAAGCTCCTGCCGAACTCGCGCGCGATCTCAAACATAAATCCCGTAATCTAATAAAAAATATTTTCGGACAACAAGTATCCGTACAAGGACATAACGGCTACTCGTCTCACAAAATGTTTCGCAGTGTTGCGGAAACCGTTTCCCTTAATGACACCTAAATTATAGCACGGTTTTCACACGCTGTCAATAGGAAATTTGAAATAATTGTTTCGAAATTTTTGATTCAGGAAATGATTTCTGCGGCAATGCGTACAATAAGAGGCTATGTCGCACACGAAATGATAAAGGGGCTAAGGGGCTATTTGCGCATTACCAGTCCCTTTGTCACCCCGAGCGGAGTCGAGGGGTCTAGCGCAGCGAATCAAATCAATATACGCCTGCGTACATTTCTCGACTGCGCTCGAAATGACAAAGGCAGATAAACGAAATAACAAAATAGCGCAAAATGACATGACTATGTACGCATACAAACGTCTTGTCATTACATAAAAAAGAATTACCCGTCCCTTTGTCACCCCGAGCGGTTCGCAAGGGTCTAGCGTAGCGAATCCATTATGTTATACGCCTACGTACATTTCTCCACTTCGGTCGAAATGACAAAAGGCAGATAAACGAAATAACAAAAATAGCGCAAAATAACATGACTATGTACGTATACAAACGAAATGACAAAGAGGCCAGGCACTCTAACTCGCCGCTTTATCACTCCAAAATGATAAAAGGGGCGATTCTCGCATTGCGCAACACTTTATAAGAAACGCCTCCCCCCCCTCACAGATTGCTTCGTCGGGCTACGCCCTTCTCGCAATGACAAACCCCGCCGCAATGGACAAGACTATCGCGGTATACAAAACTTTATAACAAAAGGTGGGTCACTGTATACCCGCCGCTTTAAAACGAATTTACCCCCTCATACAAAACGAACCCTACCGCCTGACACGGTAGGGTTCGTTTCTTGCATTGACTTTAAGGAATCGTTCTCATGGA
>JAAVYI010000040.1 GCA_022791055.1 Clostridia bacterium
AGTGGAGAAATGTACGAAGGCGTATAAAATGATTGATTCGCTACGCTAGACCCCTCGACTGCGCTCGGGGTGACAAAAGGATAATACCGATTTTGACCTTTAAAGAGGATTCCAAAGACTTAGTCTTTGGCAGTTGCGAGGTGGAGATTTAAAAGAGGAGGGACACAGTCTGAAGTGTCCCTCCTCTTTTGCGGTTTTTGCCACGCTTTTTGGCGGCAAAAAGCGTGAGTATTATTTTGTAATCTTTTGCTTAAAAGACAGTCGTCTCCTTTAGACCACAAAGACGGAAAATCGAGTTACGCTTTTGCAAAACGGTTTTTAAATAATATGTAGCCACAAATCGTTGACCAACAAAAACACCGATAATAAAACGAGATAGATGCCGAAGCCGTAGGCTTTGCCGGCTTTGAGCGTTTTGACAAACAGGCTGAGCGCGGCCAGGCCTGCGGCGAAGGAGACGATGGCGCACACCAGGGCGGGGGCGACGTCGTAGGCCGAAATACCGCCGCCGGAAAGTTCGACGATCGACGAGCCGATGATAACGGGAATGCTGATCAAAAAGGAGTATTCGGCCGGTTGCTCGTGTCCCATCAGTTGCGCCGTCGAAACGGTGGTGCCGCTTCTCGACAGGCCCGGCATGGCGGCAAAGCCCTGCGAGATACCGACGACGGCCGCGCCCAAATAGGAAAACTGTTTGACGTGCGGCAGTTGCGGCGATACGATGAGCAGCACCGCCGTCAGCATAAAGCCCAAGGACAGCAGTCGCCCGTCGTTGAGGCTGAAAAAGAAGTCTTTACAAAGCAGAATAACGATCACCGTACATACGGTGGAAACAGCCAAAAGTCGCATGGGACGGGAAAAGGGGTGCCGCAAGAGATTCCAAATCGTTTTGCGATACAGCACGATGACGGCCAAAAGGGTGCCTAGGTGCGCCGTCAACTCGAATGCTACGCTGGGCGCATACCCCAAAATACGCCCGGCCAATATGAGGTGGCCGGAACTGGAAACGGGCAAAAATTCGGTCAGCCCTTGCACCAGACCGAACAGAATCGCATCGAGAAAGCTCATACTATACTGTATGGACGGCCGTCCGAATTTATGCCTGTGCGCTAGCACTACGCAAGAGGCACGGTTTTGACAAAGAAACAACATAATGATAACTAAATGTCACATAAAGCCCTTTACTTTGTCATTTTGTTGTATGATAATAAAAGCAGGCAACAAAAGGAGAAAAGCAATGACAAAGCAAAAGATCATCATAGATACCGACGTCGGCGGAGACATCGACGACGTTTGGGCGCTGTGCCTGGCTTTGGCCAGTCCGGAGTTGGACGTGCGGCTGATTTCGGTGTCGGAAGGCGACACCGACTATAAAGCGAGGCTGGCGCGCGCCATTCTCGACGACTGCGGCCGTCCCGATATTCCCGTCGCCAAAGGGTACGACTACGGGCTGAAGGAGTACCCGCAAGTCGGGTTACTGTCGGACGCGCCGCCGAATGCGATCGCGTACCGCGCGGCTTACGAGCAGATACTGGCGTCGGACGTGACCGTCGTAGGGCTTTCGCCGTATACGTCGCTGTCGACCGTTGCCGACCTCGTTGCCGCGCGCGGCAGTCGGGTGGTCGCCATGGCCGGCAGTATCGACCGCGGCTATTTCGGCAAAGCGCAAGCCGATCCCGAATGCAACATTGCCTGGAACGTGGCGGCCGCGCGGCGGTTTTTTTCGGCGCGTCCCGCGTATACCATGTTGCCGCTCGACGTGTGCGGCGATCTGGTGTTATGCGGCGAGGACTACCGCACGGTGCGAGAGAGCGTCGGGCGGTTTGCGCGGTGCGTCATGCGGCATTACGACGAGTGGGACAAGCGATATATCGGCGGCGCGCGCAAGGCCGACCCGAGCACGTCGTCGAGCATTCTCTACGATTTGGCGCCGATTTGGCTATTGTTGCACCCCGACCGATTTACCGTCGCGCCGCTCGACATCGACGTGACCGACGACGGGCGAACGGCGCGCGGGGGCGACTTTTCGATACGCGCGGCGTTGCGGGTCGAAGGGGTTGACGAGATGTTGCGCGACACGGCGCGGCGGCTGTGCGTGTAAGGCAAAGGAGGGAAACTATGGCCAAAAAGCGACTGGCGCAAAAAATCAAATTCATTCCGTCCGACGATATCGAGGTACCCGCGGGCGAGTCGCCGCAAGAGGGCTTTAACGACGGAATGCTGTTGGTTTACACGCAGCGGCGCGCCAGTCCGGAACTGTCGGTGTACGAATGCGGTTGGGAACATTGCCGCGGCAATCATGCGTTCGGCCCGACCGAGCGCAGCTATTATATTTTGCACTTTATCATCGAGGGGCGGGGCGAATACACCGTCAAAGACCGCACCTATTCGCTGGGCGCGGGCGATATTTTCGTCGTGCCGCCCGAAATCACGACGTTTTACCACGCCGACCGCGAGCAGCCCTGGTCGTATTACTGGGTGGGGTTCAACGGGTTGAGCGCCAAATATCTGTTGTCGGAGGCGGGCATTGCCGACGGCAACTATGCGATCGCCTGCCGCAACCCCGACCGCATTGCGTCGCTGCTGCACAATATCACCACCTTGCGCACCCGCACGCTGTCGGCCGAATACGCCATGCTGGGGCATCTGTATTTGCTGCTGAGCGAGCTGATGGAAGGCAATCGGGAAGCGCCGGACAAAAAGGAATCGGACGGATATATCGCAAAGGCCGTCAAATTCATGAACGAGTCTTACGCGTCGGACATCGGCGTGACCGACGTCGCGCGCTATGTCGGGCTGGAGCGTTCGTACTTTTTCAAGCTGTTCAAAAACGCGATGGGGGTTTCGCCGCGCGAATATCTGATCGACTTGCGACTGCGACAGGCGCAGATCCTTATCAAGCATCGCAATTTGCCGCTACACGAAGTGGCGACTGCCGTAGGCTACGACAACTATACCAACTTTTGCAAAATGTTTCGGCGCAAGTGCGGGCTGTCCCCGCGGGAATATGCGCTGCACCCGCACGAAACAGATTAAAATGTTGTTTTACTTGCATATATGCAACAAAAAGATAACAATTTGCCACACGCGGCTATTGAAAATACCGTAAGCGCGTGGTATCATGAAAGTACAAAATACGCGAAAATACAATATGCAATTTGAGGGAGTCAGAAAATGAAAATTACATTCATGGGCGCAGGCAGCACGATTTTTGCCAAAAACGTTTTGGGCGACTGTATTTTAAACCCGACGTTGGGGGCGTTCGACATTGCGCTGTTTGACATCGATCCCGTGCGCTTGACCGAATCGGCCGACATTCTCGACGGGATCAATCGCAAGTACGGCGGCAAGGCGACGATCAAGAAGTACAGCGACCGCCTGCAAGCGCTCGACAAAGCCGATTTCGTCGTCAACACCATTCAGGTGGGCGGGTACGAGCCTTGCACCGTTACCGATTTCGAAGTGCCGAAGAAGTACGGCTTACGGCAGACGATCGCCGACACCTTGGGGATCGGCGGCATATTCCGCGCTTTACGCACGATACCCGTACTCGAGGACTTCGCGGCCGATATGCGGAAAGTCTGTCCCGACGCGCTGTTCATCAACTACAGCAACCCGATGGCGATGCTGTCGGGGTACATGCAACGTTATACCGGGATCAAGACCGTCGGATTGTGTCACAGCGTTCAGGTTTGCGTCGAAGGGTTGTTCAACTCGCTCGGCATGACCGAACAGTACTTAGCCGACTGCAAATGGGAGATCGCCGGCATCAACCACATGGCGTGGCTGTTGAAGATCGTCGACAAGGACGGCAACGACCTCTATCCGGAGATCAAGCGCCGCTCGCTTTCGGGAAAGTATCAAAAAGAAATGGCGTGGGATCTGGTGCGCCACGACATGATGCACCGCTTCGGCTACTACATCACCGAAAGCAGCGAACATACCAGCGAATATAACCCGTACTACATAAAGCGCAACTACCCGGAACTTATCGACCGCTTTCAGATCCCGCTCGACGAGTATCCGCGCCGCTGCGTCAAGCAGATCGCCGAATGGGGCGAACTCAAACAGAAGGTGGCCGCAGAGGGCGGGGAACACACCGTGAGCCGCGAGTTTGCCGCGCATATTATCGAAGCGATGACGACCGACAAGCCGTACCGCGTGCACGGCAACGTCTTGAACACCGGCTTGATCACCAACCTGCCGACAAACGCCTGCGTCGAAGTGCCTTGCATGATCGACCGCAACGGCGTCAATCCCTGTTTCGTCGGCGACCTGCCGGAGCAGTGCGCGGCGTTGAACCGCACCAACATCGGCGTGCAAAACATGACGATCGAGGCCGCGCACGAGCATAGCCGCGACAAGGTGTATATGGCGGCGTACCTCGATCCGCACACGGCGGCGGAACTGTCGATGGACGAGATCAAAAGCATGTGCGACGATCTGTTCGAGGCGCACCGCGACTGGCTGCCGAAGTACCGTTAAAAAACGAAATACGACGATCAAAAAGGAGGAACCGGATCATGAAGAAATGTTTGTGCGCTATGTTGGCGTTTGTGCTGTGCCTGGGCTGTTTTGCTTGCGGCGAGGGCGGAACGCGCGGCGGACGGTCGGGCAAGACGCTGACCTATCTCGTATCGTCGACGACCGACGTACACGCCGTCAAACTGCAAGGCATTGTCGACAAGTTCAACGAGCAAGTCAAAGACGAGGGCTACAAGATCGAGATCGAGTCCCCCGGCGGCGATTACTACCAGTCGCTCGGCAACCTGTTCGCGTCGCAGTCGGAACCGGACATCTTTTTGATGGACGGCGGCAACTTCAACGCCTACGCGCGTTTGGGCTATCTTGCGCCGCTCGACGGGTATCTCGAGGCCTCGCAAGCGCTTGGCACAGAGGACCTTTGGGACATCAATTCCTATTACCGCTATGACCGCGACACCGGCATCGGCAGCGGGCAAATGTACGGGCTGATCAAGGACTTTTCGCCCGACTTCATGTTGCTGTACAACAAGACGATGCTCGACAACTACAATAAAAAGGTCGCGGCCGACGAGAAGATCGTTATCAGCGACAGCGAGCCGCTGACCTGGACGCAGTTCTATCGCTACGCCTCGAAGATCCAAAAGGAGATGAGCATTTCCTACGGCACGTCGATCGGGTTTGAAAGCACGCGGCACTTGATGGAGATGATCCAGCAGAGCGGCGGCAAAATGTTCGAAAGCGACAACGCGACGCTCAATATCGGCAATGCCGGTGTGCGCAGTGCGTTTGAATACTTCTGCGCGTTGCAATGCGACCACGCTTCGTTTGCCGCGTATCCGTCGCAGAACGGCGGCAAAGCGCCCGCGTCGTACACCACCGGCGCCAGCGTGGCCGAACAGCAGGCGTTCAAGCAGCAAAAAATGTTCTCGATCTTCAACGGGCTGTGGTCGTTCTATACCTACGATTTCGATTCGGCCGGGTTCGAGGTCGGGATCGCGCCCGCGCCCATTCCCGACGGCAGTACCGAGCCGTATATGGGTTGCTCGGGCATGATCGCCAACTGCATTTCGTCGCGGTCGAAAAATAAGGACGTGGCATTCCGCTTTTTGGAGTACTACATGACCGAGGGCATGAAAGAGTTGGCCGGCATCGGGTTCAACATTCCCGGTAATAAGACGGTCGCGTCCTCCGACGTGTTTTTAAATCCCGCCAACGAGAAAGTCAAGGCGCGCAACAACTATTTCTATGACTGGGTACAAGCGGGCAAAGTACACCCGATCGAGTACAATTCCCGCATCAGCTTCAACAAGCTGGAAACGCATTTGAACACGCAACTCAGTAAGTATGTCGATAACAAGCTGTCTTTCGACGACCTGTTGACGCAGTTGCAAAAAGCGCTCAAACAGGAAATCACGGGCGCGTAACACTATGAAAAAACTGGGCGCCAAAGGAAAAGCGACGCTGAACTTCTATCTGTTTATTCTGCCGTGGATCGTCGGTTTTGCTTGCTTTACCGTCATCCCGATGGCGTCGTCGCTGTATTTTTCCTTTCATAATATGTCGGTGATCAGCTTCGTGTCGGTCAAACCGGAATTCGTCGCGTTCGGCAATTACGCGCTGGTGTTCCGCGATACCATGTTTTTACGCTCGATCGTCAACACCTTTTACTATTCGGCGGTCAAGACCGTCGTCGGTCTTGCGATCGCCTTGCTGGTCGCGGTGCTTTTGAATCATCGGTTCCGCGGCAACAAGGTGGCGCGCACGCTGGTCTACTTGCCGGCGATCATTCCGATGGTGGCGGGCACTATGCTGTGGTCGCAGCTGTTCAGTTCCGACTTCTCGCTACTCAACTGGGTGCTCAGTTGGTTCGGCATTCCCGCCGTCGACTGGCTGGGCTACCGGAACGCGATGGGGTCGGTGCTGTTGATGAGCATTTGGAGCGGGATCGGCCCGTCCATGCTGATCTTTTTAGCCGCCTTACAGGGCGTGCCGCAGGACATTGCGGAGGCCGCGCGCCTCGACGGCTGCGGGCCGGTGCGGCAGTTCTTCGTCATCGTCCTGCCGATGATCTCGTCTACGCTGCTGTATCTGCTCATTACCAACTTGATCGGCGGCTTGCAAGCGTTTGCCGAACAGCAACTGATCATCGGAATCGGAACCGACAAGTCGCTGACGATGGCCTGGAACGTCGTCTTGAACGCGTTTAATCTCGACGGTTTCAAAACGATGGGGTATGCGTCGGCGCAGGCCTGGATCTTGTTCTTCATCATCATGCTTTTTACGTTGCTGTTTTTCAAACTCAGCAAAAAGTTCGTCTTTTACGCAGGGGAGAGAGATTGACATGGAAAATACGCAAAATCTTTCCCGCGCAGACAGAAAGCCTCTTTCGCGCAAAGTCAAAAAACGCGCCGTCACCGTGACCGTCGCCGCCGTTGCGTTTTTCATCGGCTTTGTCACGGCGGTGCCGTTTATATGGATGCTGATCTGCTCTTTTTTCGGGTCGGCCGACGAGCTGTTCCTGTTCCCGCCGCAGTTTCCCGATCGCTTGCATTTCGAAAACTATGCCGCGGCGATCAACTACATGAATCTGTGGAATCTGCTGAAAAATACCATGATCTTGGTGGTGTGCAACATGACGCTTACGATCGCGTCGTCGATTTCGGTCGCTTACGGCTTTGCGCGGTTTCGCGGCTACGGCAGAAATATCTGCTTTGCGCTGTTGATGTCGACGATGATGCTGCCGTGGGTGGTGACGATGGTGCCGGCGTATATCCTGTTTTCGCGCTTGCACATGATCGGCACGTTCCTGCCGCTCATCTTGCCGTCGATTGGCGGCAGCGCATTCTACATTTTCATGATGCGGCAGTATTTTATGGGCATTCCGTATGACCTCGACGAGGCCGCCAAACTCGACGGCTGTACGGCGTTCGGCATTTTAGTGCGGGTGCATTTGCCCAACTGCTGGCCGATTCTGGCGACGATGCTGATCTTTTCGTTCAACGGCACTTGGGGCGACTACGTAGGGCCGAGCATCTATCTGTTAAAGGAAGAGATGTTCACGCTGTCGCTCGGGTTGCAACGCTTTAAGACCAGCAATTACACCGCGCCCCCGTGGCACCGGTTGATGGCCGGCTGCGTGATGTTTTCGCTGCCGATGATCGTCATTTTCGCCTGCGCGCAAAAGGCGTTTGTGCGCGGCATCGTCACCAGCGGTTTGAAGTAAACGACATATACACGCCGATATTCGGCAAGGAGGACACGATGAGAAAGAAGTTGATGTTGTTCGGAATGCTGGCCGTCTGCGCCGCATTGGGGGTGGGGCTTGTATGGCCGCATACCGCAAAAGCCGAAAGCGTGCCGCCGGCGGTCACGACCGTCTATGCGCAGGACTTCGAGTCTGCCGCGGGGGGGGGCTTTGATTACGGCACGTCGTTGTTTTGCGGCCGTCCGATCGTAGAGACCTACGACGGCAGCAAGGCGGCCAAATACACCGGCAACGGCGCGGAGTTTATCTCGTTCGCCGACGCGTATGCGGGAACGCCGTTGACATTCTCGATGAAGTTTGCCGTCGAGGCGGCGGACGACGTCAGCAAAGAGATCACGCTCGACTATGTCAGCGCGACAAATAGTTATTCGAGATTGATATTTACCGGCGGTGTCGACGGCATACAGACGCTGAACGACGGCAGGCTGTTCGACGCGAGCTACGTAGGCGGCGTGCTGACGTTTACCGTCGTTCCCGAAGAAGGCGAGGATCGCAACACGATCAAGATATTCCGCACGGGCGGCGACGCCGATATTACCGAATATATCGACGACATTTCGGTCACGACGGCGGGCAGAAAGCTGACGCATGATTTTAAAAATGCTTCGGCGGCGTCGACCGTATTCGCGCCGTTTGTCGTGCGCACCTGGGACGGCAATCTGCCGACCGTGTCGCTGACGGGCGACGACGGCGCAAAGCGGCTCAGCATTACGCGCGCGGCCGGATCGGATCCATTCAACAATATCATGTGGATGCAACGCGCATTTCCGTTCTGCCGGCAGAACGTGCGGTACGACTTTACCATGCAAGTCGCGTTCGACAACATCGCGGAGTTTTATGTCTGCGTAGAAAACGCAAGCGACGCGGAAGTGGAAAACTATGCCGTCAACCCTGCGGCAAGTGCGACGTTCGAAAAGAAAACCGTCTTGCAAGAGGGGCGTTACGATCAGGACACCGGCGCATTGCGGTTCTCGCTGCTCGCCGCCGATTACAAGCCGCAGCTGCGCTTTACCGTCAAG
Source organism: Clostridia bacterium (assembly GCA_022791055.1). Taxonomy (GTDB): domain Bacteria; phylum Bacillota; class Clostridia; order Christensenellales; family Pumilibacteraceae; genus HGM11386. The sequence goes on from JAAVYI010000040.1 coordinate 8,770, forward strand.
GCGGCGGACGCAACGAATGCGTCTACGGTGTCGATCGCGTCGTATGAAGTTTCGACCGCCGCAGAGACGATCGGGATCACGCTGGACACAGCGAACGTCAAGACCGAGTATACCAAAGGCGACACCTTGGATACGAGCGGCTTGAAAGTCTATCTGACCAAAAACGATTACAGCAAGACAGAACTTGCCGCCGCCGATTATACCGTGACCGGTTTCGACCCGAACGGGGCGGACGTGCAGACGTTGATGGTCGCATACGGAGACTACAAGGCGACCTACGGCATTGTGCTGGGCGAAATCGTACACGGCGGCGCGGCGGTCGGCGACGTACACAATATCTCGGCGGCCGAAACGACGCTGTATACGCAAGACTTCGAGGCGGCCGAAAACGGGCGGCTGGACGTCTCCGATTCGCCGGTACTGCTCGGCAGTGTGGCGGTCGAATCGTATGCGCCGTTTGGCAGCAAAGCGGCCGTGTTCGGCGTAGGCTCGACGGCGTTTTCGCTCAAAAACCTGGTGGCCGGCACGCCCGTTACGTTTCGTATGCGGTTCGATTATACCGGATTCGAGGGCGGCGTTGCGCTCGACTATGTGGACGGCGAGGGCGACTATACCATGCTGACGGTGCGCAAAAACGGCGTGACCGCCAACAAGAACGAGGCGCGGCTGTCGGGCGTTCGCTACGACGCAGACAGCTATACTTTGACGTTTACCGTCGTGCCGACCGCGCTGACCTCGGCGCAGGGGCGGCAGACGATCCTCGTCTATCCGGCGGCAGCAGGGCAGACGGGCAGCGTGTATATCGACGATTTCCGTTTGACGACTATAGGGACGGCGATCGTCGAAAACTTCGACGGATACTCGGCGGGTTCGATCCCGACCGCGTCTACGCCGTTCGTCGTGCGCAACTGGACGACGGGCGCGCAGTCTACGCCGACGCAAAGCGTGTTGACGGAAGACGACAACCGTTTGCTCGCCGTGACGCGGCCGGCCGGCGACAACGCTTTCTGCGACGTTATGTACATGCAGCGGCAGTATCCGCTGTGTCAGCCGAACACCGCATATTCGTTTGTTTTGAACACCCGCACCGACAATATCGCAGAGTGGTACGTGGTGGCGGAAAACGCAAACAATGCCGCCGATACGACGCTTACGGTCAATATCGCAAGCGGGATCGCGCGTATCGAGAACAACGACAGCGGGACCGATGCGGCTTTTACCGACGTGCAGTACGATAAGGCTACCGGCAAACTGGCGTTCAAGTTGCAAACGGCGTTCAAGCCGCAACTGCGTTTTACCGTCAAGGCTGTCGTTGCCGGCCGCGATTCGGCGCTGTATTTCGATTCGTATGCCGTGACGTTTGAAAAGCAGTTGTACAAGGTCGACTTCGACACCAAAGACGCCAAGACCGACTACCGTATCGGCGAGGCGTTCGACGCGGCCGGCATTGTTGTCACCGAACGCTATAACGATTATACGACCGTTGCGGTGGACGCGGACGGGTACACGGTCGCCGGCTACGACGCCGAACAAAAGGGGCGGCAGACGATCACCGTCACGCACACGGCGAGCGGCAAGACGGCGACGTACACCGTCACGGTCAGCGTGTCGGCGACGGGCGCGGTACTCGACACCGCAAGCGTTAAGACGTCTTATGCGTTCGGCGAGGCGTTCACGGTCGAGGGATTGGCGGTATACGCGACTTACGACGACGGCACGCGCACGCTGCTGCGCGCCGACGAATACAGCGTGTTCGCCGGCGGATTCGATGCGTACAAACCGGGGACATATACGGTCACGGTACTCTACGGCGAGCATAAACTGACGTTCGACGTCACCGTTGCGGCGGAGCAATTCCCCGACGGCGACGAGGGCGGCGCAGTCACCGAAAAAGGTTGCGGATCGGCCGCCGGCGCGTCGATTCCCGCGCTCGGCGTTCTGCTGATCGCGGCGGGCGTTTTGGCGGCAGGCAAGAGAAAGCATAAGGCGTAACGGGAGGGAATTTCGATGAAGAGAAAACGCAACACAGGCAAACGGCTTTGCGCGCTGCTGTGCGCGACCGTGTTGGGCGCGACCTTGGTCGGCTGCGGCGGCGGGGTCAAGCAGTTTGAAAAGCAAACCGAAGTAAAGGGGTATACGGTGGTATATCCCGAAAAGATCGAGGGCGCCTTGCACAACCCCGGTATGGGCTGGGTCGCGCTGGAAGAACAGACCTATCTCGGTAAACCCGATCTGGGCGCAAGCGGGACGCTACCGGAGATCGACAATATCGGTATGCAAACCAGTTGGGCGCAGATCGAGCGCACGCCCGGAGTGTTCGACTGGTCGCTGATCGATAAGACGATCGAATACTGGTCGGCATTGGGCAAGCGGATCAACTTCCGCATTTGCACCGACTCGCTGTCGCTGCCCGAGGTCTACTTCGGCGCGCCGCAGTGGCTGTACGAAGCGCCGTATAACGTCTCGTATAAAGAGTACGCTTACGGCTCGACGGTCAACGTGACGCGCGTCACCGACTTGACCGACCCGATCTATCAGCAGTATTTCGAACGGTTTTTGGAGAAGTTGAGCGAGCGTTACGCCGATTGCCCGTACCTCGAGACGGTCGACATTCGCGGCTTCGGTCAGTGGGGCGAGTGGCACAGCGGCCATTCGTTTGCCGACATGGACGAGCGCATTGCGACCTTAAGCTATATCGTCGACAAGTACGTCGAGGCGTTCGACAAAAACGGGATCGAACTGCTCTTGTCCTGCTCGTGGGATTTCCAGGGGAGCAACGACGACGGCAGCAGCGCGGCCATCGACGAGGGCCGCACGACCTACGAGCAATTCATACGCCAGTCGGCGTTCGATTATGCGGCAAAGCTAAAAAATGTCGGCTACCGTCGCGACGGCGGCGCGGGCAACGGCGTCGTCAAATACAATTACGACGAGCGACTGATGACCGAATTTTTCCGTTCGGGCAAAAAGACGTCGCTGGTCGGCGAGTTCTTCACCGACTTTGCCAACTACCTGCCCAACGAAAACGGCGTCTTGCAATACGGCATGGATCCGGTCGAAGCGGTCGACGAAATTTTCTTCAAGATGCGCGCCAACTATTCGACGGCGATGGGCTGGACGAATATCGTCGTAGCCGACATCGTCGAAAAAGGCTACGAGGCGGTTTTCAACCGCGGCAACGAGATCATGGGTTACCGCTTTGCCGTCGACAGCGCGCGGTGGCCGCAAAGCGCGGCGGCCGGTACGACGGCGACTGTTCTTACGCAGATCTCCAATGCGGGCACGGGACGCCTTACGCTGAAAGATCATGCGCTCAAAATCGCGCTGACGACGCCCGGCGGCAAAGAGGTCGCCTCGACCGTTAACCGCGATTTCGATCTGCGCACACTGACGGCGGGCGAGATCCTCAACGTATACACCGACATCGCCGTACCCGAGTCGCTGTCGGGACAGTATAACGTCGTGGCGTCGATCGTCGACGGGAACGGCAATCCGGCCATTCGCTTGGCGCAGACGGGCGACTATAACCGCCGTCTGTACACCTTAGGCACGATCGACGTCGTAAACAAGGTCAAAATGAAAGCGGTCGGCGCGCACGTCGAGGCGCTCGGCGACTATCGATTTAAAAGCGGCAACAGCTATGCCGTGACCTTCCGCTATCGGCCGTCGTTTGCTTTAAGCGACTTCCGCTACGGCACGGACGACGGATATTTTGCCGAGCAAGGCGGGCAGCGGCTTGTCAACTGGCGCGACGTTTCGGGCGAGAGCGCGTACAAGACAATCGTCTTTACCGCGGCGGCGGACGGCGCGATGACGGTCGGCGGCACGGGCGACTATGCCGATACGATCGACGTCGGCGACGCGTATATCGAAAGCCTCGACGGCTATTACGAGACGTTCGACGATTATGATCCCGACAGCCTCAAGTCGCCGTTCTATGCGGTACTGGACAGCACGGGGACGCTGGAGAACGGCGCGTTCACGCTGACGGCGGACGGCCGGCACAAGCGCAACGATTTGTTGACGAGCGACGGCAAGATTTTGAAACTGGCGCCCAACACCGCCTACACCGTCAGTTTTGACACGCAGGCTACGCGCGCGGGCGGCAACGGCGCGTACATGTATTTGGATCTGCGGTTTGGCGGCGGCCAACAGCGGCAAAACGTTTCGGAGTGGTATATTCGGCCGTATGAGGGCAAGCAAACGCTGACGTTCACCTTTATCACGCCCGACGCCGGTGACAGCGAGATCGTGTTCGGCATGAAAAACGCCGGCGCGTATACGGTCGATAATCTGCTGATCGCGCGCGGCGCAAACGGCAGCATCGTCAAGGGCATCGACGTCGGCTACGAGAACAACGCATTGCCCGATTACAGCGACAAGGGGATCGGCGTGGTCGAGGACTTCGAAAGCCGCAACTTCAACGCATCGACGATGAAATACGGCTTTGACCGACTGGGCGCGATCACCACCGACCCGAATGAAGTGATCGACGGCTATGCGTCGTTCAGTTCGCGCGTCGATCCGTATGCCGTGCCGTTCTATGACAACGACGGTTCGTGCTGGATCGAGTTCAGCTATTCCAACCCGTATATCGTCACCTTAAAGCCCCAAACGGTCTATCATATCACGTTCAAGTACCGCGTTGTCGAGGCGCCCGAAAGCGCGCCCGGCGCGGGAGACGGGCATTTCTATGCGTTGCTGCGGAGCAATACGCTCGGCTACGGCGGGGACAGCAAGACGACGCAGTTCGGCAAGACCGTCACCGACGGCGTGGCGACGTTTACCGCCGACATGATGACGGGCGACGCTACCGACTATTACGTTGTGCTGGGTATGTTCCAGGCGGGCGTACTGGTTTACGACGATTTTCTGATCGAAGAGGTCGGCGCTTTGGGCGCGTTCGACGGCGAAGTCGATTTCGAGAACGGCAACGCTACGATCAGCCACGTCGAATACGATTCTTCGGTTGCGGGTATCGTCGATTTGACCGACGAGGCCTATCAAGGACTGGACGCCGCCGTCAAGCAGCGCATGGGTAACTATGCCATGCTGTGTGATTCGTTTGCCGGCGCAGAATGGAACGAGTTTTTCAACCTGGCGTCGACGGCCGGGATCAAGCCGAACGCCAAGTACACGATTTCGTTCGATTACTATGTGCTGGACGTCGGCGATAACGCGTATGTGCAAAATTTTGCCCGCCCCTCTTCGGGTGTCAGCGACGACGTACATGCGCCCAACTACCGACTGGAGATCGAGACAGGCGACAGCGGGACGTATTCAGGAACGTTCGAGACGCTCGACAAGAGCAATTACCGCTGGACGTTGGGCAGTCATAACGCCGTCAAGGTGCTGATCGACAATATCAAACTGGTGGAAGTAACGGAGTAAACGTGCAAAACGAACGGAAAAATAAAGTGCGGTTGGTCATCGATACCGACCTCGGCTGCGACAGCGACGACGCGCTGGCCTTAGCGCTCGCGTGCCGTCTGCACGGTCGCGGCAAAACGCAACTGGCGGCGATCACCTGCGCGACGGCGCGACCCGCCGCGCCGGCCGCCGCGGCCGCGATCGCAGCCTATTACGGCGTGCGGCCGCCGATCGGACGGTTGACCGAAAAACTGGCGTGCGACGAACTGGACTATTACAATCGGCAGCTCGCAGACGGCACGACGGTCGAGACCGAAGAAAGCGTTGCGCTGATGAAACGCATACTGGACGAGGGCGAGGCGGTCATTGCCGCGATCGGCCCGTTGACGGCGGTAGCACGGCTGTTGCAAGAGCGTCCGCAAGCCGAAAATTTGCGCGCGCTGTACATTATGGCCGGGCGTTTCGATGCCGATAGGGCCGAATGGAACGTATTGCAAAACGTCGAGGCGGCAAGATACGTGTTTAGGTATGCGCCTTGTCCGATCGTCGTTTCACCGTTCGAGGTCGGCGCGGCGATACAGTGCGGCGCGACGGTGACGCGCGGCCCGGTGCGGCAGGCGTTGGAACTGTACGCGACGCGCGAGGGGTGGAAGTCTGCCGACGGCGCGCCGACGCGCTGCGCCTGGGACCCCGTCACCGTGCTGGCGGCAATCGCCCCCGAAGGGTTTACGTTTACGCCGTTCGGCACGGTCGACGTGGACGAGACGGGCGTCACGCGGTTTCGCTCGGGCGCAGGTAAGCACCGCATACTTGGCTGCGACCCGACCGCGATCCGCGACTGTATCGACGCCATCATCGCCACCGAACAAAACGATTGATAAAAAACAAAACGACGGCCCGCAAACCGTCGTTTTTTATCTGCTTATTGCCAAAGCCGCGCCGCGCTATTCGCTGGCGTTTTCCAGTTGTAAATATTCGAAGTCGACCGATTCGACAAAATCGGATGCGCGGAATTTGGTGATATTAAAGCGCATGAAGTTTTGCTTGTGGCTTTTGAGTACGACCGGGGTCGGAATGTCCAGTTCGTGGCAGATCTCCATGAGGTGCGTATGGAAGTCGCGCTCGAAAAATTTTTCGGCGCGTATGTACATGAGGTCGCGGGTGATTTTTTCCCGCACGATCGTTTTTGCCCAAATTTTCAACATATCGGCAGTATAGCACATTCGGCGCAAGAATGCAACTTTTTCGGGGTGCCGAAAGGGTCGCTATTCTTTTGCAAAAGAGAGTAAAACGGATTTTCGGGCTTTTGCGTTCTAAAGGGCAAGACTGACTTTTTAGAAAAGACCGAAAAACGATATTCACGCTTTTTGCCGCCAAAAAGCGTGGCAAAAACCGCAAAAGGGAGGGCGCGACGCGTTAAGCAAAATGTCCGGGGGATATTTTGTAGCCAAAGCGGGGAGCAATCTATGATTGCGACCTGGGGTTGCAAGGCAACCACTTCAGATTGTGTCCCTCCTCTTTTAAATCTGTACCGCAACTGCCAAAGACTAAGTCTTTGGAATCCTCTTTATAGGTCAAAAGCATTATAACCGTTTGTCACCCCGAGCGTAGTCGAGGGGTCTAGCGCAGCGAATCCTTTATTGATACGCCTTCGGTTAGATTTCTCCACTTCGGTCGAAATGACAAAAGGTCGGTTTGTGCGAACTCGGCTTTGTCGCTTCCCGTAGGGAAGTCGTTGCGGTACGTGTTAAGAGGGAGGGACACAGCCGAAAGTGTCCCTCCCTTTTGCAGTTTTCGCTTAAGATTTTTTGATGTCAAAAGGCCGGGGATTGTTTTTCGGTCTTTTTCAAAAGAATTTCAACCCTTTTTGGCGGCAAAAGGTAAGAATAGTTTTTCGGTTTTTTGCTAAAAGACCTTCGAGTCCGTTTAACCCGCAAAAACCGAAAACGTTTTGCACACTTTTCCCAAAAGTGAACACCAACTTCATATCGTTGACTTTTCGGGCGATTTGGAGTACAATAGACGACAAAGACAGAAAATTTAAAAAAGGAGCTACCGATGAATTTAACGGAAAAAATTATTTCGGCGCATTTGGTTTCGGGCAAAATGAAAGCGGGGGAAGAGATCTCCATTCATATCGACCAGACGCTGACGCAGGACTCGACCGGCACGATGGCGTATTTGCAGTTCGAGTCGATGGGCATCGACAAGGTGAAAACCTATAAGTCGGTCGCGTACATCGACCACAACACATTGCAAAGCGGATTCGAGAATGCAGACGACCACGCTTACATACAGTCGGTGGCCTTAAAGCACGGCATTTCGGTTTCCAAGCCGGGCAACGGCATTTGCCACCAGGTGCATTTGGAGCGCTTCGGCGTCCCCGGCATGACGCTGTTGGGTTCGGACAGCCATACCCCTACGGGCGGCGGCATCGGCATGTTGGCGATCGGCGCGGGCGGGTTGGACGTGGCGGTCGCCATGGGCGGCGGCGCGCTGTATCTGACCATGCCGCAGGTCGTCAAGGTCGAGCTTCGCGGCTCGCTTAGAAAAAACGTTTCGGCCAAAGACGTCATTTTGGAAGTGCTGCGGCGGCTTACCGTCAAGGGCGGCGTCGGCAAGGTCATCGAGTACTGCGGCGAGGGCGTCAAATCGTTGTCGGTGCCGGAGCGCGCGACGATCACCAACATGGGCGCGGAACTGGGCGCGACCACTTCGATTTTCCCGTCCGACAACGTGACCAAAGCGTTTTTGCGGGCGCAGGGCAGAGAGAGCGACTACGTGCCGATGCGCGCCGATCCGGGCGCGCGCTACAGCGACGAGATCGTCGTCGACCTCAACGAGCTTGTGCCGCTTGTCGCCTGCCCGCACAGCCCCGACGCCGTCAAATCGGTGCGCGAGGCCGGCAAACTCAAAGTCGATCAGGTGTGTATCGGCTCGTGTACCAACTCTTCCTATCTCGACATGATGAAAGTCGCGTCCATTTTAAAGGGCAAACGGGTTCACCCCGAAGTCAGCTTGACGATCAGTCCCGGCTCGCGGCAGGTGCTGACCATGCTGGCCGAAAACGGCGCTTTGGCCGACATGATCTCGGCGGGCGCGCGCGTGCTCGAGTGCGCTTGCGGCCCGTGTATCGGCATGGGGCAAAGCCCGAAAAACAACGCCGTCAGCGTGCGCACGTTCAACCGCAATTTCTACGCGAGAAGCGGAACAGCGACCGCGTCGGTCTATTTGGCCTCGCCGGAAACGGCCGCCTTTACCGCGATCAACGGTTATCTGACCGACCCGCTCGACTGCCCGCCGATCGACGACATCAAGATGCCCAAACAGTTTTTGATCAATGACAATTTGATTTTAAACCCGGCCGACTTCTCGGAAGTGGAAGTCGTGCGCGGCCCGAATATTCAGCCGTTCCCACAGCATAAGGCGCTTGCCGATACGGTTTCGGGCGAGGTACTGATCACCTTAGAGGACAACATTACCACCGACCACATTATGCCGTCCAACTCCAAGCTGCTGCCGTACCGCTCGAATATTCCGTATCTGTCCGACTACTGTTTGCAGCCGTCCGACCCGACGTTTGCCGGCCGCGCCAAGGAGAAGAACGGCGGCTTTATCGTCGCCGGCGCCAACTACGGCCAAGGCTCCAGCCGCGAACATGCCGCGCTTGTGCCGCTTTTCTTAGGGATCAAAGCGGTCATCGCCGTCAGTTTTGCGCGCATTCACCGCGACAACCTGATCAACAACGGCATTCTGCCGCTCGAGTTTACCGACGCATCCGACTATGCCAAACTGTCCCAAGGCGACGAGCTGGTCATCGAGGACGCGCGCGCGCAAGTTGCGACGGGCATCGTGCGGGTCAAGAACGTCACCAAAGACTATACGTTTGAAACGCGTATGCCGCTCAGCGACCGCTTGCAGAAGATCATGTTGGCGGGCGGCGTGCTGGCGAGTTTAGCCGACTGACGCGCAGGCATCGCCGGGGAACGGCTACGTGCGACGAGAATGCTCGGGGTGACAAGGTGGTAGGTGGCTTGTTACCTATCGAATATTTTGATACAACCCAATTCATAGGAGAATACGAAAACACTATGACCAAGCTGAAAAACGACATTGTCAACATCTTGTGCGAGGACGCGCGCATTACGCCCGCGCGCATTGCGTCGATGCTCAAAACCGACGCGGCGGCCGTCGAAAAGGCGATCGCCGAACTCGAGCACGACGGCGTGATCATCAAATATATGCCGGTCTTAAATGAGGAAAAACTGGGTAAGGAGACGGTGCAGGCCTTGATCGAAGTCAAGGTTTCGCCGATGTACATGCACGGCTTTGACGCGATCGCGGCCGAACTTAGCGCATTCCCCGAAGTGCGCAGTTTGTACTTGATGAGCGGCGGATTCGACTTGACGATCATCGTCGAGGGGCGCACGTTAAAGGAAGTCGCGCTGTTCGTCAGCGAAAAACTGTCGCCGACCGACAAGGTCATTTCGACGGCCACGCATTTTATTCTCAAGAAATACAAGACCGAAGGCGTGACGCTGACAGGCTCGTTCGACCCGCAGCGCATGATCGTGCATCCATGAACTATTCGGACAAGATCAATCCCGTTGTCCGCGAGATGAAGCCGAGCGGCATTCGCAAGTTCTTCGACGTGGCGGCCAAAATGCCCGACGTCATTTCTCTCGGCGTGGGCGAACCCGATTTCGTTACGCCCTGGGGCATTCGAGACGCGGCGATCAAGTCGTTGCAACGCGGCTACACCCAGTACACCGGCAACCGCGGGCTGGGCGAACTGACGCAGGAAATCGCCCTGTATCTCGCGTCGCGTTTCGGGGCGACTTACGACCCCGCGAGCGAACTGCTGGTGACGGTCGGCGCGAGCGAGGCGCTCGACGTCGCTATGCGCACGCTGACGCGGCCGGGCGACGAAGTACTCATTCCCGACCCGTCGTTTGTCAGCTACGCGCCTTGCGTCGCGCTGTGCGGCGCAACGCCCGTGCCGGTCGTCTGTTCGGCCGACAACGGTTTCAAGCTGACCGTCGCGGCCTTAGAGGCGGCCGTAACGCCTAAGACGCGCGTCGTCATTCTGCCGTTTCCCAACAATCCGACCGGTGCGGTCATGCACCGCGCCGATTTGGAACCGATTTGCCGATGGATCGTCGAACATGATTTGACCGTCATTTCCGACGAGATTTATGCCGAACTGACCTACGGCGGCAAACACGTGTCGGCAGCCGCGCTACCCGGTATGCGCGAGCGCACGGTGTTGGTGTCCGGCTTTTCCAAAGCGTTCGCCATGACGGGTTGGCGCTTAGGCTATGCCGCCGCGCCCAAGCCGTTTACCGACGCAATGCTCAAAATTCACCAATATACGATCATGTGCGCGCCGAGCGCGTCGCAGTACGCAGGGCTTGCCGCGCTTAGGATCGGACGCGAGGACGGCTATGCGGCCGTAGCCGATATGCGTGAAAAATATGATTTGCGCCGCCGTTTTCTTGTCGCCGAGTTCAACGACATGGGGCTTGACTGTTTCGAGCCGGAAGGCGCGTTCTACGTGTTCCCGTGCGTGAAACGTTGCGGCATGGACGGCGAGACGTTTGCGAACGAGTTGCTTGCCGCCAAGCACGTCGCCGTCGTGCCGGGCGAGGCGTTCGGGGCGAGCGGCCGCGACTATGTGCGCTGCTCGTACGCGACCGGTATGCGCGATCTCGAGACGGCGGTCGGCCGCATACGCGAATTTGTCGCCGAGGTACGAAATCATTGACAAATCGGCAGTAAATTGCTATACTTAAAAATGACTGTAAAGTAAGGAGTTTGAAAATATGGACGAAATCTTTTTGACCGCGGAAGGCAAAAAGCAGTTGGAAGAGAGACTGGAGTTTCTTAAGGTACACGGCCGGGCCGAAATGGCCGAAAAGATTCGCGTCGCGCGCGAGTTCGGCGATTTGTCGGAAAACGCCGAATACGACATCGCCAAAGACGAGCAGGCGAAAATGGAATCGGAGATCATCGAGATCGAGAACAAGCTGCGCGTCGGCGTGGTCATTGCCGAAAACGTCAAAAGCAACAAGGTGACGATCGGCTCGACCGTGCGGATCAAAGACCTTTCCTGCGACGAAGAAATGCTCTATAAGATCGTCGGCACGCACGAATCCAACCCGATGGAAAACCGCATTTCCAACGAGTCGGCGCTCGGCAAGGCCTTGATCGGCAAGGGCGAGGGCGAAAAAGCGCTCGTTAAGACCCCGCTCGGCAAAGAATATACCGTGCAGGTGTTAAAGATCGGCGAAAAGAAGTAAAGCAAATTTTCGGTATCATTTTATAGAAATAGGACACACTATGGACGAAAAGAATCAAACAGCGACGCCCGAAACCGTGCAGGACGAAGGGCAGATCAAGGCCGTGCGGTTGGACAAGCTCAAGGCGCTTGTTGATGCGGGCAACAATCCGTTTGCCATCACCACGTTCGACAAGACACATGCGGCCGCCGATATTTTGAATAACGCCGAGCAGATGCTCGATCAACCCGTGCGCGTGGCCGGGCGCATGATCGCCAAGCGCGTGATGGGCAAGGCGTCGTTTGCGCACATTCTCGACGGCAGTGGCAAATTGCAACTGTATGTCAAGATCGACGCGCTGGGCGAAGAGCCTTACGCCGCGTTCAAAAAGTTGGACATCGGCGATTTCGTCGGTGTGGTCGGCACGGTGTTTATCACGCACAAGGGCGAGGTCAGCGTGGCCGCGACCGAAGTCACGCTACTCAGCAAATCGCTGTTGCCGCTGCCCGAAAAGTTCCACGGACTAAAAGACAACGAATTGCGCTACCGCCAGCGGTACGTCGATCTGATCGCCAACCCGGAAGTCAAAGAGACGTTCGTCGCGCGCTCGAAGATCATTTCGGCCATTCGCCGCTATCTCGACGAGCAAAACTTTATGGAAGTCGAAACGCCGATACTCAACACAGTAGCCGGCGGCGCGGCGGCGCGGCCGTTCATCACGCACCACAACACGCTCGACATCGACATGTACATGCGCATCGCGCCCGAACTGTATCTTAAGCGTTTGATTGTCGGCGGCTTCGAGCGCGTGTACGAACTGGGGCGCAACTTCCGCAACGAGGGCATGAGCATCAAGCACAACCCCGAATTTACCATGCTCGAGCTGTACGCGGCGTACTGCGACTATCACGACATGATGCGCTTTACCGAGGAGATCTATACCGCGGCAAGAGAGGCGATCGGGCTGCCTGAGGTCATCACCTACGAAGGCACCGAGATCAACATGAAAACGCCGTGGCAGCGGTTCACCATGAAAGAGGCGGTTAAGACGTTTACCGGGCTAGACTTCGATACGTTCAAAACGTTTGGCGAGGCCAAGAAAGCCGCCGTCAAAGCCGGCGCGGAAGTGGGCGAGAACACCGACACGATGGGGCGGCTACTGTATGACGTGTTCGATTCGTTGGTCGAATCCGAACTGATCCAGCCGACCTTTATCACCGATTATCCGATCGAGGTCAGTCCGCTCGCCAAGCGTAAAGCCGATGACCCGACGTTAACCGCGCGCTTCGAGTTCTTCATTTACGGACGCGAGGGCGGTAACGCCTACAGCGAGCTGAACGACCCCGTCGATCAGCGCGGCCGTTTCGAGGCGCAAGCCAAATTGAAAGCGGCGGGCGACGAAGAGGCCGTTGCCGGCGACGACGATTTCATCACCGCCCTCGAATACGGTATGCCCCCCACGGGCGGCCTCGGCATCGGAATCGACCGCATGGTCATGTTGCTGACCGGTTGCTCGTCGATACGGGATGTGATTTTATTCCCGACAATGAAACCCAAACACTAGACGGCGTATACGGCGGCGTATACGGGCTACGTGTGCGACGAAAGCTCGGTCGAGTAGGTCGAACTACACTCCCTCGCTTTCGTCGCACCTGTTGCCCGTCTCCACCACCGTCTACGCCGTCTAGAGAGTGCGGTTACGTAGATCGAACTTCGCACCACTCTACGGCTTCACGTGTCGCGTAGTGGGTTACGGCCATTCGAGCGCTAAGCGAAACAACCAACGCGGACAAAGCAAGTTATAGGAGTATTTTTGGATAACAAAGTAACAAAAGAGCGACTCAACAATCATCTCGAATATGATTGGTTCAAATACGTGCTGATTTTGATCGTCAGTATCGTACTCTTTATCTTTGTGTTTCGGCAGATCAACGTCAACCGCAGTTTCGAGCAGATCCAGATTTTTGCGTCGTGCTACGAGTACAAAAGCAATACGTTTTGCGAGGATACGCTTGCGGCGTTGCAAGCCGAGGACGATAAGACGGTACGCGAGCTGTCGTTCAATCCGCAGAATCCGCGCAGCAGCGAATTCACGACGCTGTTGTCGACGCAAGGCAACATTACCAGCGATCTATTGATTTTGGGCAAGTCCTATGCCGAAGGTTATAAAGGCGCTTATTTGCAGTGGTCGGACGAGATCGTAGAACTCTGCGTACCCGAATACTATCGGGCGGCGGCGCAATTTTTGGTCGACGACAACGGTCGTCGGTACGGCTTGCGCATCGACGGGCTGAAGAACATCGGCGACATTTTGAACTTCAATCCGGGCGAACTGCCCGACCCGATCCCCGAGGGCAAAGAGGGCGAGTACGACACCGAATTTTATGTGCTGATCAACCCCGATTCGTACAATATCGGCAAGTATCACAAAAAGGGCAAGGCCAAGGAGAGCAACGTGCAGACGTTCAAGGTGATCAAGCGCCTCATCGAAGTCTACAATCCGCAGGCAGGGGCATAGTGTCGATCCGCGCGCAAATCGAGGCCTACGCCCGCAATGTGCGACTGCGGTTTCACACCCCGGGGCATATGGGACGCTTGCACCCCGACGACATTACCGAAATAGACGGCGTTTTCCCCGAACACTGTATCGAGGCCGCCGAACAGGCTGCCGCTACCGCATACGGGGTGCGGCGTTTGCGTTTTTTGGTGTGCGGGTCGTCGATGGGGGTCAAGGCGGCGATTTTGGCCGTCGGCAAGCCGTTACTGTGCGAGGATATTTGCCACCGCGCCGTCGACGAGGGCGCAACGCTTGCGCGCGTTCCCCTGTACAAACTGACCCGTCGCCGCATGGAGGGGCTTTCGATCCCGCCCGCGCCCGAAGAACTGGACGCCGCGTTGAAACGGCATCCCGACGTGGGAGCGGTCGTGCTGACGTCGCCCGACTATTACGGCCGCTGCGTATCGCAAGCGACATTCGACGTCGTGCGCGCGCATAAAAAGACGCTGATTGTCGACGGGGCGCACGGCGCGCATTTTGCGTTTTCGCCGCTGTTTCCGTCGCCGCCGTGTCGGGTGGCGGACTATTGCAACATGTCGGCGCACAAGACGCTTGCCGCCTACACGCAGACGGCGTATTTGGCGGTCAACGCCGACCCCGCGCCGGTCGATCGTGCGCTCCGACTGTTAGGGACGACAAGCCCGTCGTATCTGTTTCTGTCGGCGCTCGAAGAGGCGGTCGAGCAAGCGAAGCAGGCCGATTATGCCGGGTTGAAAGTCGAAACCGACCGACTGCGGCGCAAGTTCGCGTTTGCCGACAACGACGATTTTTCGCGGCTGGTACTCGACGCGCGACCGTTCGGGTTGGACGGACACGCGCTGTACAAGCGACTGCTGGAGCGGGGCGTTGCGGCAGAGACGGCCGACGCGCGGTATGTTATACTGATCGCTACGCCTTGTAACGCCGACGACCTGCCCGCGCTGGGGCGTATTTTGGAGAGGTTCGATGAGAGGTAAGTTTGTCACATTCGAAGGCTGCGAGGGCGTCGGAAAATCGACGCAGTTGCGGCTTGTCAAAGAGGACTTGGCGCGGGCGGGCGTCGACGCCGTTTTCACGCGCGAGCCGGGCGGCACGGCGATCGCCGAAAAGATCCGCAGTCTGATCCTCGATCCCGACAACGTCGGCATGGACGCCGTCACCGAGCTGCTGTTATATGCGGCGGCGCGGCGGCAGCATACCATGGAATTGATCGAGCCGGCGCTTGCTGCGGGCAAGACGGTCTTTTGCGACCGCTATATCGACTCGACGTTTGCCTATCAGGGGTTTGCGCGCGGACTCGATCTCGACGTCGTACACGCGCTCGAGACGATCGCAATGGGCGACGTGCAAATCGATTTGACGATCTTTCTAGACGTCGATCCGAGCGTCGGTTTTGCCCGCAAGGGCGGCGCCGACCCCAACGACCGACTGGAGCGGGAGAACGCAGCGTTCTTTCAAAAGGTGTACGAGGGATTCCGCAGGGCGGCGGCCGAAAACGAGCGTATCGTTGCGGTGTCCGCGCCCGGCACCAAATATGACACGCATGAAACGATCATGCGGCTTTTGCGCGAGCGGGGGATTGTATGAAACTGATCATGGCGATCATCAACGACCGCGACGTAGCGGAGGCGACCGGCGAAATGCTCAAAGGCAGTTTTTCGCTGACCAAGATCGGCTCGAGCGGCGGCCTGTTTAAGGGCGGCATGACGACGGTCATTTCGGCGGTCGAAGACGGACGCGTGCCGGCGGCGCTCGAAATTTTGCGCCGTACGTGTAAAGCGCGGCGGTATTCGGCGGCCGAGGTCGAGGGCGCGTACCAGATCCCCAACATGGGCGGCGGCATAACCGTCGGCGGCGCGACGGTGTTCGTACTCAATATCGAGGAAACGTATAAAATTTGATGAACGAAAGCAAAGACAAGTATATCGATCTGATCGAAAAATCGGCGGCGTACCGATTGTTGAAGCGCGACGCGGCCGGACGGACCGGTCACGCCTATTTGCTGGTTTCGCCCGACCGCATGGCGCTCGACGTGCTGGCCGATCTGTTTTTGGCCGCGTGTATCGGCGGCGACGACGCCTATCGCCGCGTGACGGCCGGCACGGTCGCCGACGTGTTGCGCTTGCCCGAAGAGGGCGAAAAGGTGCTGGTTCGAGACATCGATTATCTGACCGAAACCGCCTATATCACGCCGGCCGAGGGCGATCGAAAGTTTTACGTCGTTTCCTACGGCGAGACGATGAACGAGGCGGCGCAGAACAAGCTGTTGAAGACGCTGGAAGAACCGCCGGCCGTCACCAATATCATTGTCAAAACGGCGTCGCTCGACGCCATGCTGCCGACGGTGCGTTCTCGGTGCCGCGTGGTCGAGCTGAAAAGTTTTTCCGAACAGGCGATTGCCGACGCGCTCAAAAAATATTATCCCGCCGACGCGCGTTTGGCGCTAGCCGCGGCGGCCAGTCGCGGCTCGATCGCCGAGGCCGAACGGCTGATCGCCGACGACGGGCATGTCAAGCTGTTCGAGCAAACGGTCGACATGCTCAAATATATGCGCCGCTCGTCCGAGACGGTCAAGTACGCCGGGCGGATCTTGGCGCGCAAGGACGACGTGGCCGACGTCATCGAGTATATCGAGATCGTTTTGCGCGACTGTCTCGCCGTGCAAGCCGGCCGCCCCGAACTTGCGGTGTATCCGTCGGGCTTAAACGACACGCGCACGATCGCCGCCGACTATACGACCGAAGCGATTTTGGGCATCATGCCGGTGCTTGCGGCCGCGCGCGCGCGATTGAAGCTCAACGGCAACGTCGCCGGCACGGTCGACGAACTGCTGTTTGCCATTTTGGAAATCAAGTTTAAAAACGCCGCCGCGAAGTAGCGGATAACGGCGAGGAGGGTATTGTCAATGCCGAAAGTAGTGGGAATCAAATTCAAGACGCCCAAAACATATTGGTTTGAGGCGGGCGATTACGAGTACACGCCCGATTGCGGCGTCATTGTCGAGACGGCCAAAGGTGTCGAATACGGCACATGCAGTATGCTGCCGCAGGAAATGGACGCCCAAAAGATCACGACCAAGCTCAAGCCGATCGTGCGTCTGGCCGACGAAAAGGACGAGGCGCAGCGCAAGCGCAATCTCGAGTTGCAGCCGAAAACCCGCGCCCGCGCGGCCGAACTGATCGCGGCATCGGGGCTGGATATGAAAATGGTCGACTGCGAGTATACGTTCGACGGCGCCAAGCTGGTCATCTACTTTACCGCCGATAACCGCGTCGACTTCCGCGATTTGGTGCGTACCTTAGCGCGCGAATTTCATGTGCGGATCGAACTTAGGCAAATCGGCGCGCGCGACGAGTGCGCCTTAAAAGGCGGGATCGCTCCCTGCGGACGGGCTTGCTGCTGTTCCGACCACATGCCCGACTTTGCGCACGTCACCATTAAAATGGCCAAGAATCAAAATCTGTCGTTAAACCCCGGCAAGATCAGCGGCTTGTGCGGCCGCCTGATGTGCTGTCTGGCATACGAAAACGACCACTATGTCGAGACCAACAAGCGTATGCCGAAAATCGGATCGACGGTCACACTCAAGGACGGCACGCCGGCGACCTGTATCGCCGTCAACCAACTCAAGGAAACGGTGCGCGTCAAGGTGGAAAAGGAAAACGCGATCGAGCTTTCCGACCTGCCGCTTGCCGAAGTGCGCTTTAAAGGCCGCGGCAACGCCGCCGAACCGGTCGAAGAGGACACGCCTGCGGAAGTCAAGAACTTAGAGGACTAAAGAGGAAGTTAATTTTTAAAGGCGTTAAACGGTCTTTTGCGGTCTAAAGGATTGCTTTTCTTTTGAAAAAGAGAGCAAAAACTCCGGCCTTTTGGCGGCAAAAGGCCGGGGAAACGGTTTTCGTTCTTTTTCAAAAGGAAAGTATCCTTTGTGCAAAAAGCGTGACTATTGTTTTGCATTCTTTTTCTAAAAGATTTTGTTCCCTTTTGGCGGCAAAAGGCCGGAGATGCGTTTTGCGGACTTTTTCAAAAGGATTATGCGCCGTGTGTCGGTGTTCATTCTTTTATAAAAATGCACTTTCTGGCGGGTTTCGATAAATTTACGCTTTAAAATCATTTACAATTTCGACGGCGTGTGTTATACTGTATACAAGTTCAAAAAAGGAGAGTTAGGAAAATGGCACACGTAATCAGTGACGAATGTATCAGCTGCGGATCGTGCGAGTCGCAATGCCCGGTTTCGGCAATCAGCCAGGGCGCGGACCACTACGAGATCAACGCAGACGAGTGTATCGATTGCGGCGCTTGCGCGGCACAATGCCCGGTCAGCGCGATTTCGGAGAAGTAACTTTTTCAAAACGCAAAAAAGAAAGCCTGTTGTTTTTACAGCGGGCTTTCTTTTTTTGTGCGCGCATATTCGACGGATAAAAGCAATCGATTCCCGTCGCGGGTTCCTTTATATGTCGCGATTTAAAAAGGTGAATTTTTGATATTGCGAGGGCGTGCAAGACGTGCGTTTTTTGAACAGGCGCGAAAAGTAATTGTAGTCGTCGAAACGCAAGCGTTCGGAAACCTTGGCGAGCGGCATTCCTTCGATGATCAGTTTTTTAGCCTCTTTCATTTTTTCGTCGATGGCATAGTCGATGATCGATTTGCCCGTTTCCCGACGGAAAACGGCCGCGCAGTAGGGTGGGGAGAACAGCACGCTTTTGCTGACGCTTTCCAAGCTGATACGGTCGTACAAATGCGCGGCCACGTAATTTTTGATTTGCAAGGTCAGCGGACTGAGTACCGGGGTATGCAAATTGACGGCCAGTTGTTTAAGTAAGCATTGCAAGATCAGCGTCAAGCGTTCGCTGTCATCGTTCATTTGGGCGTGTATTTCGTCGCAAGCCGAAAGCAACAGCCGTATCTCGTTGGTGACGCCGCCGACGATATGCGTCGGCAAAGCAAACGGCGGATCGTCGGCCTCTTTGTAAAAGTTAAAACTGACGTAGTCGGAATTTTCGCAGCGGTTGCGCAGTCGCGTAGAGCCTTCCCGCACGCAAAGCACGTCGCCGCTTTTCAAAGAGACGGATTTTTGATCGACCGTGTATGCCAAAGAACCGCTCAATAAAAAGGTCAGTTCGGTAAAACAAATTTTTCTGCACGGAATGGCGTCAATGCCGGTATGTCGATTGTGTTTGAAGTAGAATAGGTGCATGATGGTAAAACTCCCGATCGTTTGTTTTAGTCGGCCTGCGCTTAGTATGCGGCAAAACGGCGCAGGACGGCCGACTGACACGGCGATACAATAAGATAATGCTAATATTGGGCGATATAAGTCGGATAGTGTATTGTTTTTATGCTATTTTGTGCTATAATTATATCGTAAAACAAGCAAACGGTCAAGTAAAAACGACGAAGTAAGGTCGGGAGGTGAGCCAATGACGATAAAAACGGATACACATCCTTGTCCGCAGTTCAAACGGACGAATTACACAAGTTTGAACGGCGTATGGCGATTCGAGTCGGTCGGCGATAAAAAACTGTCGGCGGAGATCGTCGTTCCGTTTTGTCCCGAATCGGCTTTGTCGGGGATCGGCGAGACCGACTTTTTGACGGACTGCGTATATTCGCGCACGATCGAGATTGCGCCCGAAGATTTAAATGGGCGGCTGGCGCTGCATTTCGGCGCAGTCGACTACATCGCCGAAGTGTTTGTCAACGGACATTTCGTTTGCCGACACCAAGGCGGGTATACGCCGTTCGAGGCGGACATCGCGCCGTTTGCGCACGCGGGGCAAAATCGTTTGGAAGTGCGCGTACATGACGACGCGCGCGAAAACACGGCCAGCGGCAAGCAGTCGGCCAAACAACAGTCTTACGGTTGTTTTTACACGCGAACGACGGGGATTTGGCAGTCGGTTTGGCTGGAGAGAACACCCCGAAACTATCTACGGTCGGTACGCTTTTTCCCCGACGTTTCGCGTTGCGCGGTCGACGTCGAGTTGGTGGCAGAGGGCGGCGGAACGGCGCAGATCGCGGTCTTTTACGACGGCCGCGAAGTGGGGCGTGCTGCGGGCGAAGTCGGGTATCGCCGCACATTTCGCATCGCTTTAGAAGAAGCGCATTTGTGGGAAGTCGGCAACGGCAGGCTGTACACGGTTTCGATTGCGCTCGACGACGACCGTGTGGAAAGCTATTTCGGGTTGCGGGAAGTGCGGTTCGACGGGCGCAGGTTTCTATTGAACGGCAAAAGCGTGTTTCAAAGACTGGTGCTCGACCAAGGCTATTATCCCGACGGCGTGTATACGCCCGCAGACGACGAGGCCATGATCCGCGACATTCGTTTGGGGCTGGAACTGGGCTTTAACGGCGCGCGGCTACACCAAAAGCTATTCGACCCGCGGTATTTGTACCACTGCGACCGCATGGGCTATATGGTGTGGGGCGAATACCCGAGCTGGGGCGTCGAAACCGAAAATGCGGACGCGCTGGGACAGTTTATCGCGGAATGGATCGAGGCGGTCGCGCGCGACTGCAACCATCCGTCGATCGTGACTTGGTGTCCGATCAACGAGGCGTGGGAGAATCTCGACGACAATCGACGCGTGCGTGATCCGCGGTTTGTCGAAAGCGTCTACCACGTGACAAAAACGCTCGATCCGACGCGGCCTTGCGTCGACACGAGCGGCGGCTATCACGGCCGCTATACCGACATTTTCGACGTGCATTGCTATTACGAGCCGGAAAGATTCGTCGAACAGATCGAGGCGATCGCCAAGCGCGACGAACTGACCATGGAAAAGACCTATGCGCCCGACTTTGCCGAAGAGAACATTATATACGATAAAAAACAGCCGATCCACGTCAGCGAATACGGCGGCGTAGCCTACGGACACGCCGGCAAAGGGTGGGGATATAAAACGGCCGAAAGCGAAGAGGCGTTCGTCGAGAAGTATATCGAGACCACACAGGCAATATTGGCGTGCGACAAAATCTGCGGCATGTGCTATACGCAGTTGTACGACGTGGAACAGGAACAGAACGGATTATATACGTTCGACCGCAAGGCTAAGCTGCGTGAGGCGGCTGTCAAACGCATACGCGACTGTAATTGCACGGTCGCGGCGATCGAAAAGCGCGAGGCGTCGGTATGATCTACAACGGTTACGAACTTTTCAACGTCGCGGAGACGATCGAACGGGCGGACGGCTTTATCGTACTGCGGCGGTATCCCGAAAGCGTGGTCACGCGTATGTCCGTGCCGGAGTTCGACGAACGCGGCAACCAAATCGCCGAACATATCGGACACCGCACGATCGCGCGGGCGAGCGTCGGCGTCGAGGTGCGCTTTGTGTCCGACAGCGATCGGATCGGGTTTACCGTCGATTGCGAGCAATCGGCGTCCGTTGCCGTATATTCGGGCGACTGGCAGGTCGCGTTTTACACGACGGAAGGCGGCAAACGGGACTTACAGGCGGCTCGTCACGGCAATATGCACGGCGTAAGCGCGCAAGCGTGCAACCGTTTTTCGCCCAAACTTTGGCGCATTGCGATCACGGCGGGCGCGCCCGTTGCGATCAAAGTCGATCCGGTTGACCGCCGCGCGCCTACGGCCGCCGATCTGCCGGCGGTCACGGCGCTCGCCTACGGAACGTCGATCACGCAGGGCGTCGGCACGCCGCTCGTCGGGTTCGGGTATATCGACGTTGCCGCCCGTATACTGGGGTGGCAGGTCAAGAATAAGGCGATCGGCGGCGGCTGTTTTTGCGAGACGGCCGTGCAAGATTACCTGTGCGGCGAGGCTTTCGACGTCGGCTATTTCGAACTTGCGACCAACATCGCCAATCGCCCGTATGATGTGATCGACGCGCGCGTGGGCAGGCTGATCGACACGGTGTGCCGAACATTTCCCGACAAAAAGCTGTACTTCATGACGCCTGTCAAGGGTATGAGCGACGTCAGCGCGACCGCGCCCGACTACCGCGGTTACTTTGCCAATGCAAAGCGCATCATAACAGAGCATACACGGCCGTTTGCCAACGCCGTTTTGCTCGACGGCCATGCGCTCGTCGGCAAGGACTATTATTTGTCGCACGACATTTTGCACCCGTCGGCATTCGGGCATGTGATGATGGGTGCGCAACTTGCCGAAATGATCGCAAGTTCGTTTTAATCGTCCGAAACGCAATCGCATTGCGGGAATACCAATCCGGAAAAGGAGGAAATCATGAAAAAGATTTTGACAAGTTTGTTGGCGCTGGTGTGCGCGCTCGCCATGTTGACGGGTTGCGGCAATTTACGGCCCAATGACGACGACAAGTGGGACGAGGATCTCGATCCGTCCAAAACGCAACTGTATGTGTCCAACCTCAAGGGCGGCATCGGCCACGACTGGCTGTACAACGTCAAAAAACGTTTCGAGGCTGCGTATGCCGACCATTCGTTCGAGGACGGCAAAACGGGCGTTCAGGTAGTCGTCGATACCGACAACGCCGTCAACGGCGCGTGGCTGATCTTGCCGACGTCCGAATGGGAGGTGTTCTTCAGCGAGAACGTCCCGTTTAACGACTATGCGTCGCAGGGACAGCTTTTGGACATATCCGACGTAGTCAAAGCGCCTGCGTTCGGCGAGAGCGCACCGATCGAGAATAAGCTCGACGCTACGCAAAAATCGGCGTTGACCGCCATGGACGGCAAGTATTACGCATTGCCGCACTACGAGGCCTACCGCGGACTTTCTTATAATGTTGCGGTGTTCGAAGAATACAGGTTGTATTTGGCCGACGACCGCGACAACGGCAACAACGGTTTTATCATTCGCAGTACCGACAAGCGTTCGGCAGGGCCAAACGGCGAGTACGGCGATTACGACGACGGTCTGCCGGCTACGGTCGACGAATTTTTCAAGCTGTGCGACCAAATGGTGCAGGTCGGCGTGACGCCGTTCGTCTGGCCGGGCGCCGTGGCATCGTATTCCGAATATATTGTCGACGCGTTTGCGCAAGCGTTTATCGGCGCGGAAGAAATGCGCTATAATTTCACGTTCGACAGCGGCGAAAAAACGACCGAAATCATCACCGGCTTCGACGGCGACACGCCGATCACCGAACGGATCGCCGTGACCAACGAAAACGGGTATCTTTTGCGGCAGCAATCGGGCAAGTACTACGGCTATGCGGTGTTTGAAAAGATTATGAAGAACGTCGACAAGTACGTGTACTCGCTGGCGGGTACGGGCAACACGACGTTTACGCACTACGATTCGCAAGAAGAATTTCTTTTGGGCGAGTTTGAAAACAAGCCGATCGGCATGATCTCGGACGGCAACTATTGGTGGAACGAGGCGCAAGTCTCCGGCGCGTATCAGCGCAGCGTCAACCAGTTCGGCGACCGCGCCAAGGCCGAAAACCGTCGGTTCGCTTGGATGCCCGTACCCGGGGTGTGGAGCGCTACGGCAGGGCAGACGCCCAAGACCGAACTGGTGATGAAAGACCCGATGAAATCGTATTGCTTTGTCAACGGCAACATCGCCGATAAACCCGCCAAGGTGGCTGCGGCAAAAGCGTTCGTAAGTTTTTGTTACAGCGATACGTCGTTACAGGAGTTCACCGTGACGACCGGCGTTGCCAAGGGACTCGAATACGAACTGACCGACGAGCAGTTCAACGCGCTCCATTCGTATGGCCGCAGTTGCTGGACGTTGCGTAAAGCCGGCGAGGTGGTGCGCTATAACAGCGCCAACCGTCTGTTCATGGAAAACGAGCAAGCGTTCTCTGCGTATTTGCATCGGTCGACGGTGTCGGGGCAGACGTATCAAACGCCGTTTACTGCCTTCCGCGACGGCGTGTCGGCCAAGGATTACTTCAGCGGGAATTGGATCTCTCGGAGCGACTGGAATAGAGACTATTCCGACTATTTTGCCGTATGATCGATATGCGTAATAAGAAAAAGGGGAAGATCGGCGGTCGGTCGAAAATGGTGTTTTACGTCTGTATGATGGCGCTCCCCTTATTGCAATTCGTTTTGCTGTGGCTGTGCGTCAACATCAATTCGATATTTCTGGCCTTTCAGCGGTACGATTACGACGCGGGCGCGTATGTTTGGAACGCGTTCGACAACTTCAAAACGGTGTTTTCCGATTTTGTCCGCGTGCCGTTCTACGCCGCGTCGCTGCGCAATACGGTGGTCATCTACCTGATCGGCTTGGTCGTCGGCACGCCGCTCTCGGTGCTGTTCTCCTTCTATCTGTACAAGAAAATGCCACTGCACGGCTTGTTCAAAACCATTCTGTTCGTGCCGCACATACTCAGCGCGCTCATCATGGTCGTGCTATTCAAGTATTTTGTAGACCGCGCCGTTCCCACATTGGTCGAACTGATGACGGGAAAAACGATCAACGGCTTGTTGGCCAATCCCAAGACCACGCTCGCGACCATTATCTTCTATAATGTTTGGACGGGATTCGGCACGAGTACGGTGATGTACAGCAGCACGATGGCGGGCATTTCCGATTCGGTCGTCGAGGCGGCCAAGCTCGACGGCATCACCCCGATGAAAGAATTGTTGCACATTACCATCCCTATGATCTGGCCGACGTTCGCCACCTTTGTGGTGGTCGGGTTTGCGGGGCTGTTTATGAACCAAGCCGCTTTATACAACTTCTACGGCAACGATGCGGAGTACCGCCTGTATACGTTCGGCTATTACTTTTACGTGTCGATGCGCACGTCGTCGATCAGCCAGTACCCGTATTTGGCGGCGCTCGGCCTGATCTTGACGGCCGTCGCCTTGCCGCTTACGTTGGGACTGCGCAAACTGATGGATCGCTTGGGTCCTAAGACGATATAAAGGAGGCGAACGTGACAACGGTTACTTTGCATAAATCGAAAGCGGCCAAAGAGCGACGCTCGCCGCTGTACATCGTCATCTTTGTCGTGCTTGCCGTATACATTCTGTCGATGGCGTTCCCGCTGTTTTGGGGCGTGTCGACTTCGCTGAAGTCGCAAGCCGAATTTCGGCAGAACGTGCTGTGGCTGCCGCACGGCGCGCCGTGGACCTGGAAGTGGGAGAACTACGTCAAGGTGGCGTTCGGCTTTTACGAGAACGTGACGATCGTCGGCGTAGGCCGAAAACGGATCTACTTTCCGCAAATGCTGCTTAACACCTTGCTGTATGCGGGCGGCTCGGCCGTCTTGGCTACGCTGTGTCCGTGCATCGTCGCATATCTGACCGCTCGATTTCGCTACAAGTTCAGCAAGTTTATCAACGCGCTGGTCATCGCGCTGATGGTCATTCCCATCGTCGGCTCGGCGCCGGCCGAAATGCAAATGCTAAAGGCTCTCGGCCTGTACGATCATATGTGGGGCATGTGGATCTGTAAATTCTCCTTTCTCGGCATGTACTATCTGATCTTCTATGCGGCGTTTAACAGCTTGGCAAACGACTTTTTCGACGCGGCTTACGTAGACGGCGCGTCCGAAATGCGGGTGCTGCTATGTATAGCCTTGCCGATGGTGCGCAACGTGATCGGCACGGTGCTGCTCATCAAATTCATCGACTTTTGGAACGACTACCAAACGCCGTTGCTGTATATGCCGTCGCTGCCGGTGCTCGCGCGCGGCGTGTTCCGCTTGAGCCAGGACATGCAAGGCGAGTTTTCCACCGTGCCGTTCCGCATGGCGGGCTGTATGCTGTTGGCCATACCGATCCTGATCCTGTTCATTATTTTCAAAAATCGATTGATGAATAATCTTTCTATGGGGGGTATCAAAGAATGATACAACGGACAAAAACAATGCGCCCTGCGCTGGCGACGCTCGTTATGCTGCTTGCGCTTGCGATCACGGTGTTTGCCGCATGGTCGGTCGGGGCCGACGCGCAGCAGCCGACCTTGACGGACGCGGTCGACATTCGGGAGTCGTATGTCTTGGGGACGACGTTCACCGTGCCGCAAAGCGGGATCGCTTACGGCGACAAAACCTACCCGGCGACCGCGCTGTTGCGGTTTCCCGACGGATACGCGTTTGCCGGCGCGCAAGTCGTTCTCGACAGATCGGGGCGATATACGCTCGAGTATCGCGCGACGACCGACGACGGCATTCTTTCGGTGCGAAAGGAATTTGACGTGTCGGAGCGTCTATATTCGGTGACGGGCAAAAATTCGACGGCCGAATACGGGACGGTCGCCAACGCGCCCGACCGCGCGGGTATTGTCGCGCAACTGGCTTCGGGCGAGCGGCTGGCGTTCAACAACGTCATCGACCTCAACGGTAAGACCAAGGACGACACGATCGCGCAAGTGTTCGTCGATCCGGCCAAGCAAGGCCTGGCCGACGCGCTGCACTTGATTTTCGTATTGACCGATTTATACGACAGCGAGAATTATATTACAGTGGTCAACAAGCGGCTCGACCGCGTGCCGCTTTCCGCGGCCTGGGTGGAGCGCAGTACGTACACAACGGCGGCCGCCGTGGGGCAACCGGCGACGGGGTTGGAGTTACATGCCGAAGGCACGTTCCAATGGGAAGGCGGCAAGTACAAGCTGCATCAAAACGACTTGTACGGCGCGGGTGTGTTGTTCTCCATGTCGGGGATACCCAACTTTCAAAACGAAAACAACTTGGGCGCGGCGACCGACGTCGCCGGGCAGTCGCTGACGCTGAGCATCGATTACGAGCAAGCCAGAGTATATATGAACGGCGGTATCGTGGCCGATTTGGACGACGTTACCATGTTTAAGTCGGTGCAATGGAACGGCTTTAAAACGGGCGAATGTTTACTCAGCATTTACGCCGCCGAATATAACCAAGACAAGTTCCGTTTGGTTTGCACGCAAGTGGACGACTTGCCGCAACAAGCGTTGCAAACGGGGTTGGTGACCGACGACGACGCGCCCGTACTGACCGTCGACTACGGCGACTATACAGACGGATTTCCCGATGCGATCGTGGGCAAGGCGTATCCCGTACCCAAAGTTACGGCCTACGATAAATCCGATAAAGACGTACCCGTTACGGTGCGCGCCTACGCCAATTACGGCACCAAAGCGCAGATTAACGTCGACGTCGCAAACGGCGCGTTCGTGCCGACGCGCGCAGGCAAGTATACCGTCGTCTACACCGCATCCGACCGTTTCGGCAAATCGGCGCAACTGCGGTACGACGTGACCGCCGTCGTCGACGATTCGCAACTGTCGATCGAGCTGGGCGAGCACGCGACGGAAACGGCGGCGGGACAAGAGACGACGGTCGCCGTGCCGAAGGTAGTCCATGCGCACGGCATACCGGACGTCGGCATTGCGGCGAAGCTGGAGGCCGAAAACATCGAGATCGAGATTTCGGACACGTACACGTTCCGTCCGATGCACGCGGGCGCGTGGCAGATCGAGTACACCTATTCGGACTATATGGAGACCAAGACCGAAAGCTATACGCTGACCGTCAAGCCGTCGGACACGCCGTATATCGCCGCCGACGTGACGTTGCCCGACTATTATATTCGCGGCGCGACGTATGACGTGCCGCAGCTTATGGCGATCGCGTTCGACACGGGCAAGCCCGTAGAGACCGAGACCGCGGTTTATATCCGCGAGGACGACGGCGAAGAAAGACAGTTGACGAGTGCGCGCTTTACGCCGTATGCCGAGCGCGAAATCGCGTTTTCGTTCCGTTTGGGCAGCGGCGAGCATTCCGTTGAAAAGACTTATACGCGCCCCGTCGTCGACGTAGGATATGACAAGTTGCATTTGCGGATCAAGGACTATTTCGTCGGCGAGCATTTCACGACCGAGGCAACGGGCGATCGCATCGCCGTCGTGACGCAAGCACCCGGCACGCAGTCGTTCGTGTTTGTCAACGCGTTGCAAACGTTCGACTTCCGCGCCGTATTCCACGTGTCCGCGGCAGCCAACAAGTTCGATACGATCAACGTCTATCTGACCGATTGCGTCGACAAGTCGGTAGTCGTCAAAGTCTCGTACCGTCGTTTCAAGGCGGGCAATACGGTGTTTACCGTCAACGACGGCGCGCAGGAATACGTGTCGACGGGCGACTTCGTCGAGTCGAGCGCGGACAATTTCCGCCTCTTGTACGACAACGCCACCCGTAAGATCGCGCCGTCCAACGAGTTTGGCATAGCGGTTACGCACGATCTGTCGGGCAAGCCGTTCGTCGGGTTCAGCGGCGACCGCGCCTATATGCGCGTCGAACTTGCAAACGTCGAGGGAAGAGCGGGCGTCGAGTTCTTGAGTATCAACAACCAGCCTATGTCGCGCGTTTCGTTCGACCTGTTGCGTCCCGAAATTTCGGCCAATCCCGTGCGCGGCGAAAAGTATATCGGCGACGAGATCGAGATCGCCCCAACATACGCAGCCGACGTGCTTGATCCCGATCTGCGTTTCACCATGCAAGTGCGGACGCCCGACGGCGAATATGTGACGGCTAAGGACGGCACGACGCTCGACAAGCGCGCCGACCCGACGAAAGGATACGCATTCACCGTGACGCAATACGGCACGTACACCGTGCTGTACGAATGCGCCGACGCTGCGGGCAACAGAACACTCTATTCGTATGTCATCAACGTAGTCGATACCGAGCCGCCGACCGTTACGCTGTCCGAACACGCCACAACGGCAAGCGTGGGCGACACGGTGATCGTCGCCGCCGCCGACGTGCAAGACAATCTGACCGCATGTACGTTGCAGATCAAAGTGAAATGGCCGAACGGGTCGTTCGCGGCCGTACACGGCAATTCGTTCAAAGCGACGATCGCCGGCAAGTATACCGTTTACTATTATGCTTACGACGAGGCGGGCAACGTTACGTCGGTAAGCTACGACGTCGACGTTCGATAAGGAGGGATATAATGAAGAAAATCATCAAAGCGTTCGCTATGATTTTGACGCTGTGCCTGTTTGTGTGCGGCTGCGGCCGATCGCCTGCGGACGGCAACGACAATACGCAAAACGGCGGCACGCCGCCCGTAAATACGGTCACGCCGCAAATATACCCGGAGGTAGAAGGAACCGTGCATAACTTTATCGCGAAAGATACCGACAAAATGATTGTGGATAACGGCGCGAGCGACTATCGCATTTTGATTGCCGAAGGCGCGGACGAAGATCCGTTCATTGCGGCGGCGGTCGCCGATTGCAAACAGCTGTTCGCGGAGGCGACAGGCATTATGCTGCCGGTCGTAAACGACAGCGGCGACGTAAGCGGCGGCAAGTTTTTGGCGATCGGCGACACAAAGCTGTGCTCGAACGAAAGTTTGGGCGCGACCTTGGACGCACTCGGCAAGGGCGGCGTGCGGATCAAAACGGTGGGCGACAGCGTTTGCATGACGGGCGCGACGACCGAGGCCGCTATGTACGCCGTGTATGCCTTTTTGGAGCATACGATCGGATTCGAGCAGTTCTACACCGATTTTTATACGCTCGATAAAGACGTGACCGCGCTCAAACTGTACGACTACGACGTGACGGATATTCCCGATTTCGAGTACCGCATTCAAAGCGCGGGATTCATACGCTGGAACGACGCAAACCGCAGGCGTATGCGGTGGACGAACGAGTCGGCGCTGTTCATTCCCGCCGACGATGCCGGCGCGGTGTGGCACAACACATTTGTATATTTACCGCCCGAAACGTACAGAGAGGCGCACCCCGATTGGTACTCGACCCCTTGGCGCACGCCCGAAAAGAACAACCAAATTTGTTATACGGCGCACGGCAACGAGCAAGAGCGCGAACAAATGCTCGACGTCATCGAAGCGCGTATCGAAGAACTGTTCTCGATGGAAAAGTATAAAAACTACGACTGGATCACCGTATCGATCGAGGATAACCAAAACGGTTGCGCGTGCGAAACCTGCGCCGCGGAAAAAGCCAAGTACGGCGCCGATTCGGCGGTCATCGTCAAGTTCTGTAACGATCTGGCCGCGCGCGTCGAGATGTGGATGCAGTCGGACGAGGGCAAGCCTTACGCGCGCGAAAACTTCCGTATTTTCTTTTTCGCGTACCATGCGACCAACGCCGCGCCCGCCAAGTACGACGAGGCGACGGGCAAGTATATGCCCATAGACGACAGCGTGCTATGCAACGAACACGTCGTGCCGTACTTTGCCGAGACCAACGGCGACTATACGCACAACTTCCACGACGCCGGCACGGCGAACACCGAGATCGGCAAAAACATGTTGGGTTGGGCGAGCCTCAGCAAAGAGCTGTATTTTTGGTCGTACAGCACCAACTTCTCGCACTTTCTCACCCCGTACAACAGTTTCGACACCGTGCAGGACATTTTGCGCTTTGCCAAGAACGCCGGTTGCAAATACACGATGATTCAGGATCAATGGATCCAGCAGGGCGCGCAGACGGGATTCGGGATCTATAAGAACTGGTTGCATTCCAAACTTTTGTGGGACGTGAACGCCGACGTCAACGCGTTGACCGACAAGTTTTTCGATGCATATTTCGGAAAGGCGTCGGCGACCATGCGCACGCTGTTCGACGAATGGCGAATCTGGGCGCGGCACCAAACCGACGAGTTGGGCTATCAGGGGTACCGATCGGTATATTTCGACGCGCTCGACGCCAAGCTGTGGCCGCAGCGTATGCTCGAAAAATGGTTGGGGCTGACCGAACAGGCGCAGAAAGAGATCGAAGAATACAAGCAAACCGCGCCCGAACGGTACAGCGCGATCTATAATCATATTGCCATCGAAAGTTTGTCGTTTAAATATTTGCTGATCCGTTTGTACGCGTCGCAGTACGCGCCCGAGTCGCTCGTCGCCATGCAAAAATCGTTTGCGGCCGATGCCGAACGCGCGGGCATCAATTTGGTCAGCAGCACCAAACAGAACGACACGATCGCCAACCTGATCAACGGTTGGGGTATTTGACGAAACGTTCATAACCGCGTTATGCGGAAAAACCTTAAAGGAGAGGAAAGATGAAAAGCAAAGGTATTTGGAGAGTGACGGTATCCGTCTTACTCGCGCTCATGCTGGCAAGCATGACGGCGTGCGACGGGGGGGGGACAACTGTCAACCCGCCTCCGGGGCCGCCCGCCGTTGAAAAGACGGTGGCCTTGAGCGAATCGAGCTATGTGCTCGACCGTTACGAATCGTTCACCTTGACGGCGGCCGTCAAGGATAAGGACGGCAATCCGTTGACCGATGCGGTCGTGTGGTCGAGCGAGGACACAGCCGTTGTCACCGTTACCGACGGCCTTGTCGAGGCTAAGGGCGTGGGGAGCGCGACCGTTACGGCCAAATCGGGCGACGCAGTCGCAACCTGCGTGGTCGAGGTCGAGGACACGGGCGCGCGTCCCGTACTGGACACGAGCGACGAGACAGTCGAGTTGATCGTCGGCGCAAGCTATACGGTGCGCGCCGCAGTCGTGTATAAGCGCGAAGAGCGTCCCGACGCAGTCGTCACGTTTGCGGCAGTCGATCCGTCGATCGTCAACATCGATAACAGCGGCAAGATCACGGCCGCCAAGTTCGGCAAAACCGATATAACCGTGACTGCCGAATGGCGCGGTATCCAGTCGCCGTATCTGACCGAAACGATCGCCGTCAACGTCAAGGAGGACGTTTTAGTCACCGTCGACCGGAGCGCCGCCACCGTGTACACCGCCAAGACTACGGTCGACGGGCAGTCGTTCGACAACGAAGTTACGCTGACGGGGTCGGTCAACATCAACGGTGTCGACGGCGTAGCCGACGGCGGAAAACTGCTGTGGAGTTCGTCGGATGAGTCCGTCGCTACCGTCGACAGTAACGGTACGGTGACTGCCAACGCTACGGGAAAGGAAGGGACGGCGGACATCACGCTCAGCTACGACAGCGGGAACGCGGTCTATCGATCCAATCCCGTGACGGTGACGGTAAAATATCCGACGATCGACAAAAAGTCGGAGATCAAACTGTATGTGGACGCGCACGAAGGCACGCTTAAGGCGGCTTTGCGCGCCGAGGACGTTTTCGGCGCAGAGACAGACAAGAATATTACTCGTGTGACGACGGTCGACGACACGACCGATATTTCGGAAAATGCGACTTGGCTCAAGCAAAGCGACGACGGCAAGGAGGCCGATCGCAAGATCAACCTCAATGTGTACAACGACGAATTTGCATACACGATCCAAGCCACGATCGTCACCAAGATCGTCAAGACATACGACGAACTGATCAAAATGCAAGAATACGGCGGCGGCAAGGACGTGACCAACAACTTCACGTACCACGAATGGGGCGGCATGTTCATTTTGGGGAACGACATCATCGTACCCGACGACGCCGCAACGTTCTCCGCAAAATGTACCAGCGGCAACATTGGAAGCGCTGTGGACGTTGTTAAAATTGTCGGTTTCGGCGGCGTATTCGACGGCCGCGGCTATACGATACACGGACTCAAGGTCGGACACGGCGGATTGTTCGGCGATATAAAGGGTGCTACCGTCAAAAATGTGGCCATTACCGACGCGGTGATCAAGGATGCGCAAAATTCGGCCGGCGTATTATGTTATTCGTTGAACGGCACCGTACACAACGTATTCATTTCATATAAAACCGAAGTGAAGTGGACGGGCGCGTTCGGTCGAGTTGTGCACGGCGGACTGATTCGCAACACGCTGATCTACTACGATCTCGGCAGTACCGCGTTCAATGTACACGGCGCCGTTACGACTTGGTCGTATGCAGATACCAAACTCAGCAATGTGGCAGTCATCTATGCCGACGGTATGGCGGAAGCAAATTGCCAAGTTGTCGGTGACAAAAAGCCGTTTAAAGTACCTACTACGGGATCGGATAAGGCGGTCAAAGAATATAAGGCGTCCGACATTGCGACAGCGGGGCTGAATTTCTCTAAGTACGATTTCTGGACGCACGTAGATGGCAGTCTGCCGACGTTTGTCAGTTCGGTCAAAGGCGTATCGATCGATCATCAAACGCTTACGCTGGCGGTGGGCGCAACCGAAGGCAATACGCTGACGGCGAGCGCGTTGAACTTGGGCGGTACGGCAATGGCGTATGTGCCTGTCGTTTGGAGCAGTTCGGACGAGGCCGTCGCCACGGTCGCGGACGGCGTAGTCACGGCCGTAGCCGCGGGTACGGCAACGATCACGGCGTCCTACGGCACGCATAAGGCCGTTTGTACAGTGACGGTAAACGCAGCGTAACAGCAAGCGCATAAGACAGGGAAACGGAAAATTCGTCGTACCGCGTAATGGGTGCGGCGAATTTTTCGTACCCGGTGCGGGCTAAATAGTTTAGCGGGGGATTGCACACACTTATTATGTGAAAAAGGGGAGATGGAAACAGTTTTTTACCGGGGCGGGGATGTTCGCGTTTATCGGTATGACGGCCAAACTGATCGGCGCGCTGTACCGCATTCCGCTGACCAATATCATGGGCGCGGAGGGTATCGGTCTGTACCAAATGGTATTCCCGCTCTATACCGTGCTGTTGACGGTGACGAGCGGCGGTCTGCCGCCGGCGGTCAGCAAGGTAACGGCGGCCTTTAACGCGCGCGGCGAACATGCCGCATCGCGGAAAACGCTGGGCGTAACGATCGTCACCGTCGGCGGGTTCAGTCTTTTGGCCGCGCTTATTCTCATGCTGGGGCGCAACCGTATCGCATCGATCCAGGGCAACACCATGGCGGCCGTCGCATACTTGGGGATCGCGCCGTCGATCTTTTTGGTCGGCGTCATTTCTGTCTTGCGAGGCTACTATCAAGGCTCGCACAATATGTTGCCGTCGGCCTTGAGCCAGCTGGTCGAACAGGTCATAAAACTGGCGGCCGGCCTGTATTTGTGCCGCTACTTTTTGCGATTCGGCGTCGCCTATGCCGTATTGGGTGCGGTTCTGGGCGTGACCGCGTCGGAAGCAGTGGCGCTCCTCGGGTTGCTGCTGTGGTACGCGTTGAATGTCGCCGTTGCCAAACACCGCGCGCGCGTACCGTTGAACGCCATGACCGAAGCGGCGGCCGAAATCAGTTTCGCCGCACCCATGCGCGTTAAACGCGGGTCGGTGCTGCGGTCGGTCTACAAGATCGCCGTGCCCGTCACCTTGGGCGCGCTGGTCATTCCGGTGACGCAGGTCATCGACAGCATTTTGGTCATCAACGTGCTGTCGGGGCTGTTCGGCACGCAGGCGGCGACGTCCTGGTACGGCTTGCTGAACGGCCCCGTCAATTCGCTGATCAATATGCCGGTCGTCGTCACGGCGGCCGTCAGTACGGCGCTATTGCCGAAGGTCAGCGCGGTGCTGTCCACCGGCGGCGCCGTCGACCGATCGGCCGCCCGCGCGCTCAAATATTCGTTGCTGTTGGCGCT
This sequence comes from Clostridia bacterium, assembly GCA_022791055.1. Classification (GTDB taxonomy): domain Bacteria; phylum Bacillota; class Clostridia; order Christensenellales; family Pumilibacteraceae; genus HGM11386. The sequence continues at coordinate 43,284 of JAAVYI010000040.1, forward strand.
GCCGTCTTTCGCCGTTTTGGCCGTGTTCGCGCGGCCGATTCTGTCGGTGTTATACGCGAGAAGTTTGGCGCGCGAGCTGATCGGACTGGGCGCGGGACTGCTCTCGATCGGCGGCTTGACCGTCGTCTATATGGCGGTCATTCAGGTGTGTACCGCCGTTTTGCAAGGCGCCGACCGCGCGGCCGCGCCCGCCGTCAATTTGCTGATCGGCGCGGTCGTCAAAGTGCTGCTGACAGTGGCGTTGTTGCGCGTGATCGGCATTTACGGCGCCGTGGCGGCCTCGGTCGCCTGTTACGGCGTGACGGCCGTACTCGACGTCGTGTCGCTGACGCGCCGCGTGCCGCTCTCCGTCAGTCTGTGGCGCACGTTCGTTTCGCCGCTGTTGTCGGCTGCGCTTTCGGCCGCTGCGGGCGCGCTCTCGCTGTGGCTGTTCGGGCTGATCCTGCCGCCGCTGTTCGCGCTTGTGGCCGCGGCCGCCGTCTTTATCGTCGTCTTTATCGTCGCCGTGTTTTTGACCCGCGCGCTCGAGCGCGACGAGCTTATCGAACTGCCGCTCGTCGGCCGTTTTGCGCGTCGGCGTAACAAGTAAGACCGCCTGAAAAACAGTTGCTTTTTCCCGATTGCTATAGTATAATATAGGGAACGAAACAAGAGGTGAAAAGCAATGCTGGACGTAAAGTATGTCGTGGAAAATACCGAGGCGGTCAAGGCGGCGATGGCGAACCGAAGCGGTAGCTACGACGTCGATGCGGTCGTCGAACTCGACGCGCGTCGGAGAGAACTGCTGCGCGAGGTCGAGGCACTCAAAGCCGATCGCAACCGCGCATCGGAAAGAATTGCGCAGATGAAAAAGGCGGGGCAGGACGCGTCGAAAGAGATCGCCGAAGTGCGTGCCGACGGCGACAAGATCAAGGCGCTCGACGCCGAGTTGACGCAAGTCGAGCCGGCATTACGTTTGGCGCTCTTAAGCGTCCCTAACGTGCCGAATGCGAGCGTGCCTGTCGGTAAAGACGACCGCGACAATAAAGAAGTGCGGCGTTTCGGTACGCCGCGCAAGTTCGACTTCGATTTCAAAGCGCATTGGGATTTGGGCGACAGCCTGGGGATTCTCGATCCTGCGACGGCGGCCAAGATCACCGGCACGCGCTTTACGATATTCCGCGGCTTGGGCGCAAGACTGGAGCGCGCTATCTATAACTTTATGCTCAACACCCACACGGCGAGCGGCTACACCGAAATTTCGCCGCCGTTTATCGTCAACCGCGACAGCATGACCGGCACGGGACAGCTCCCGAAATTCGAAGAGGACGCTTTCGCTTTAAAAGACGGCAATTACTTTTTGGTGCCGACGGCCGAAGTGCCTGTTACCAACATGCACCGTGCCGAAGTGCTGCCGACCGAAACGTTGCCGATCAAGTACTGCGCCTATACCGCATGTTTCCGCGCCGAGGCGGGCAGCGCCGGCCGCGACACGCGCGGACTGATCCGCTTGCACCAGTTCGATAAAGTCGAGTTGGTCAAGTTCACGCGCCCCGAAACGAGCTACGACGAACTGGAAAAGCTGACGGCCGACGCCGAAAGCATTTTGCAAAAGCTGGGCATTCCGTATCGCGTCGTTTGTCTGTGTACCGGCGACCTCGGATTCTCGTCGGCCAAGACCTACGACATCGAGGTTTGGATGCCGAGTTACGGCCGCTATGTCGAAATTTCGTCGTGTTCGAACTTCGAGGCGTACCAGGCGCGCCGCATGAATATCCGCTACCGCCGCGACGACGGCAAGCTCGACTTCGTGCATACGCTCAACGGTAGCGGACTGGCGGTCGGGCGCACGTGCGCGGCCATACTCGAGAACTACCAAAACGCCGACGGCAGCGTCACCGTACCCGAGGCGCTCGTACCGTATATGGGTACCGATCGGATAGGCCGATGATTATACGCGGCATTTTCAAAATACTGGGGTTTGCGTTCGGCAAGCTGGGTTTTTGGGCGTCGGCGGTGTTTGCCGCCGGTTACGGCGCTTGCTGCCTGTGGGCGGGCTGGACGTTCAATACCTACTGGTTTTTAGCCGGGCTTTTGGCGTCCTGGGTGCTGGGACTGACGGTGACGCTTGCCGTCAAGCGCCGCCGCTATAAACCGGCGGTAAAGCCCGCGCCCGTCGAGGCTGCGTCCAAAGAACGCTCGTTCAGCGCGGTCAAGGACGCGGCGGCCGACGTCACGCTCAAAAAAGTCGAGCGGCCGACGGTAACGCTTTCCGACGAGGAAAGAGCGGCGTTCGATCGCAAATATTCGGTCGAAAAGCGCGCGCCGTCGGAGACCGAAAAGCTGTTTCAGACCGAAAAAGAGCGGCTGTGGAAAAGTTTGGAGACTAAGTCTATTGAATCCGCGCCGATGGTGTTCGCCACGCGCAAGGATCCGAATATCTATATTTACGAGTACCCCGATCGGTTGCAGTTCTACCGCAAACTGGGAGATGAGATGGTTTTACTCAGCACGGAGTATAAAGAGGAAAAGGAGCTGAAAAGAGAGTAAATGGCGGATCTCGACAGAGTGCGGGCGGTCGTCGCCCAAATGCGTTTGGAAGAAAAAGTGGCATTGACCGACATTCCGGCCGGTCGGGCGACGCATGCCTGTCCCGCGCTCAAAGTTCCGTCCTTGACGTTGCCCGCGTCGATGGCGCCGTTCGCTATGGCGGACGTACCTTTCGCGGCGCTCGGCGCGGCGTTCGATACCGACCTTGTCCGAAAAACGGGCGAGGCCGTTTCTTTACGCGCGGCGCTCGACGGCGCGGCGTTCGGCGGTACCGTACCTGTCGGCATCGTGCGCACGCCGACGAAGGAAAACAACACGTTCGGCGAAGACGCGATAGCCGTTTCGCGCAACGTCGCGGCATTTTGCGGCGATGCGGTCGTCCCGTTTGTCGCCGACGAAATGTTTTGCGAGGGGATCGACCGACAGTTCGACGTGCGCGCGTTATATGAGTTGTATCTCAAACCCTATACCGACAACCGCGCGTGTTTGGGCGGCGTGATCGCTCCGATCGGCGCGGTCAACGGCAGCCTGTGCGCCGCCAAACCGTTTGCCGGCGTATACGATAAGACCCGTCCGGTTTTCGTGCGCGGGCATGAACTGGTCGACCCGATCGCGGCGGCAAGCGGCGGCGCGTTTTTGACGCTCGACGGCGCGGGACGGGACTTAGCCGCGGTGTACGGCGCCGTGCGCGACGGCAAGCTGTTCGAGAAAAAGCTCGACGCCGTACTCGAGCCGTTGCTTGCGCGCTGTGTCGATTATAACGAGTTTCGCAAAAATCAACTGCCCGCATTGACGCCGCCCGACTATGCGGCCGTTACCAAACGGATCGCCGAGCAGTCGACGGTGCTGCTTAAAAACGACGGCACGCTGCCGATGCAAGCGTTTCAAGTCGTCAGCGACCGCACGATATTTGTCGGGCTGAACGGGAAGCCTACGCCGCGCATGATCAAAAAAGCGGGCAAATACGTGGCGGGGAAGAACGCGCTGCTCATTCTGTATATTGACGACGAAGTAAGCGAGGCGCAAAAACGCCTGGCGGCCGTTATATGCGCACATGCGCATACGACCGCGGCCGTGCTTTGTTGCACCCATGCGGTCGAAACCGACTTTTTAAGCGAGGCGAACGCGATTTTGTATGCGCCGCTGTTCGATTACGGCACTATCGAGCAGATCGTGACCGGCGCGCTGTCCCCGTCGGGGCGTCTGCCGTTCACCTGGGCAAAGCGTAGCGACTATCCGTCGTTCATTAAGCGCGGCAACCGCGAGGCCTATGCCTATGAGTCGGTGTACGTCGGGTATCGCTACTTCGACGCGTTTCAAGTCGCTCCCGCATTCCCGTTTGGGCAGGGGTTAAGTTATTTGGACGTCAGCGTCGCGCTCGGTAAACCGATCGTGCGTGACGACGGTGTGCATATCCCGTTCACCGCGACAAACGCTAACGACCGCGCGGGCGAATATGCGTTGCTTGCGTTTGCGCGCACCGATTGCGAAACGGCGTTCGGGATCGGTCGGCGGCTGTGCGCGTTCGGCCGCATTTGTTTTGCGGGCGCGGAAGAGAAAAAGGGCGAACTGATCGCCGACCTGCACGATCTGTGCGTATACGACCCGGCCGAAGGCTTTGTTTTGCCGGGCGGCAAATATACGTTCGAGATCGACGGCGCGCAGTCGAACGAAATCAAACTGGGTAAAAAGTGCAAGATGAAAGGCTATGGCCCCTCGGACGTGCCGACATATTATCCGTCGTCGGCGTTTCAGCCGCTCGGGGTGGAGACCGAAAAAATGCTGGGCGCCAAAGCGTTTGCCGCGCCCGGCGAATTTGCGCTGCGATCGGTCGTAAAAAACGAGCGCGCACTGTGCGCCCGCGTATGCAAACGCTATAAAATTCCGCGCGCCGACCGCCCGCGCGTATACAGACAGTTGCGCCGTCTAACGCAACACGCATTGGAAAAGGCCGCCGCGGAAAAATAAATTTATTATTTTTCCGCAGCTAATCGGAGTTCTTTTAATAAAGAAAGTAAAACAGTTTTTGGCTTTATCGTTCTAAAGGGAAGAAAAGTCTTTTACGAAAAGAAAGCAAAAACAATAGTCACGCTTTTTGCCGCCAAAAAGCGTGGCAAAAACCGCAAGAGGGAGGGACACTTCAGACTGTGTCCCTCCCTCTTGACACGACCGCAACTGCCAAAGACTAAGTCTTTGGAATCCTCTTTATAAGATAAATAAAGTATCGCAGTATATTGCGAAAAGCGTTAGTCCTGTTTACCCGACTTCTTAGCTGCATTTGAAAGTTCGCCGTTTGTCACCCCGAGCGTAGCCGAGGGGTCTAGCGTAGCGAATCCATTATTCTATACGCCTGCGTACATTCCTCGACTTCGCTCGGAATGACAAAAAGTCGGTTTGTGCGAACCAGTCAAATTCGCTTCCCGTAAGGGAAGTCGTTCAGGAGGGGTGAGTTAAGAGAGGGGAACCCAGTCGAAAGGGTTCCCCTCTTTTGCGGTTTTCGCCTAGGCCTTTTGGCGGCAAAAGGCCGGTTTATCGTTTTGTACTCTTTTGCAAAAGAAAGGCAACCTTTTGTGCCGCAAAAAGCGTGAATATCGTTTTGCGCTCTTTTTCGAAAAGATAAAAAATTTTCACTCTTTATAAATAGGACAGAGTTATACAATTTATCCCGTTATACGACGATATATATATGATAGACTAAAAGCACTCTCGACATCGGGCGGGTCGCCGTGCCGACCCAATAAGGAGCGCTTTTATATGTGGAAAAAGATCGCCAAATATGCGGCTGTTACGCTGCTGATCATCGTTTGCTGTTTCGGCGAACTGTACCATATGCGGCCGTTCGGCTACGGTGTTTGGCTGGCCGGACTGCTGTTTCTCAATCCTTTGGCGTTGACCTTTGCCGTCGTCGGCGGAGAACTTGCGGCCGCGCCGGGGCTTGCGACCGTCATCGAACTGGCTTGCACCGTTGCGGCGGTCGGGCTGACGGTTGTCCTGTTACGCCGCAAAAAACTGTGCCTGTGGCACTTGCTGATAGCCGCCGCCGTCGGCAAAATCGGTTGCGCCTATCGCGTCGTCGCGGGCGAAAGCGCGGTGCTGACCGAACTGCTGTCGCTCGGATTCGAGGCGCTGATCGCCTTGGTTGCCTATACCGCCTTAAAGCCTTTGCTCGTCGATGCGCTCAAATATCGACTGCTTGAGGCGGAGACGGCCTCGCTTGCCATGCTGGGCTTGGTCGTCGGGCTGTCGCTGTCCGCGCTCGAACTGTTCGATTTTAATCCCGCCGTGACGGTCGGCGTGGCCCTGGTCGTGTTGGCCGCCGTCGTGTCGGGCGCGGGCGCAGCGTTTGCGGCTGCCGTTGCCGTGGGAGCAGGCGCGTCGCTGTATGCGTTCGACGCGAGTCTATTGGCGGCGTTGGCGGTTGCCGCCGCATTCGCCGCGTTGTTTGCCGCCGCGCCGCGCATGTTGACGGCAGCCGCGGCCATGCTGGGATTTATTATGGCAACGTACCTGTTCGGCGACGGCAACGGCGCGATGGCGGTCGCGGCCGCCGCGGCAGGGGCGCTGTTGGCGATGTGTCTGCCGCCGCGCGCCGTCAAGTATCTCAAAAACACGCTGGGCGAGGGACAGCGGCCGGCGCTGCGGTATATGATCAATCGCACCCGCAGCGACATGGGCGGCCGTCTGACCGAAACCGGGCGCATATTCGGGGACATGGGGCAGGTGATGTGCGCCGAAAGCGCGCCGCTCAAATCCGATTTGGGGCGGACGTTGCGGGCGCGCGTGTGCGCCGACTGCCGCGACTGTAAACATTGTTCTGTCACCGACGCCGCGGCCGACGAGCTGATGCGCACGGCGGTCGCCAACGGACACGCCGGCATATCGGCGTTGCCGCCTTCCGTTGCCGACGGCTGTTCGCACCTGGCCGCCGTCATCAAAGAGTCGGACAGATTGGTTGCCGAACACGCCGCGCTCGAGACGGCGCGCCGCCGCGAGGGCGAGATCCGCATGACGGTCGCCGAACATCTGTTCGGGATCCGCGACGTACTCGACGAGATGGGACGGCGCGAGGCGCAGCCGGTCGGAATGCACCCCGAACTCGAGCGCAAGCTGACCGAAGAACTGACCTACCGTAACGTTGTGTGCGGCGAGTCGCTGATCGCCGAAGTCGGCGAGGACACAAAGATCACGTTGGTCGTGCGCCTCGACTGTATCGACAAGCAGACGATCGAGCAAACGGTGTCGAAGGTGCTGAAAGCGCGCTTTTCGGTGACCGGCGTATCCGACAGCAATCTGAGCGGCTGGGGCATTGTGTATCTGGAGAACAGCCCGCGCCTCGACGCGCTGTTCGCGGCCGCGTCGGTCGCCAAAGACGGCAGTATCGTTTCGGGCGACACGCATTCGTTTATCAAAATCGGCTCGCGCTTTATGATGGCGCTGTCCGACGGCATGGGCAGCGGCGAGCAGGCGCGGACTTTAAGCGAGAACGCGATCACGCTGGTCGAGAGCTTTTATAAAGCCGGCTATCCGTATGAATTGATCCTAAAGTCGGTCAACCGCTTTCTGTCCTACGGCAGCGACGGGTTTTCGGCGGTCGACATCACCGTCATCGACCTCAACGAAGGGCGCAGCGACCTCATCAAGATCGGCGCGCCGGCCTCGTATATCAAGAACGCCGACACGGTGTCGATCGTGCGCGGCGAGGCGTTGCCGCTCGGCATGGTCGAGGAAATGCGGCCGTATATCGTTTCGCGCGTCATGCACGGCGACGAGGTGGCCGTTTTGGTCAGCGACGGGGTGGCCGACTGTTTCGAGGGCGACGGACTGGCCGACTTCATCAACAAGCTGCCGCCGTACAACCCGCAAGCGCTGTGTTCGGCCGTACTCGAAAAAGCGCTTTCGCTGTCCGGCGGACGCGCCCGCGACGATATGACAGTGCTTGCCACCCGCGTATTCGAGCGCGTGTGACCGGAATCGCAAAAGGTTATAGGCAACTTTTATTATAAACTGTTGACATTTCGCCGTCGGCGGTTTATAATAAATCATATATGTTTGCACTCGACAGCATTTATCATATCGTTTTTTTTGCGGTAGCCTGCGGGATCACCGTGTTTTTTCTCGCCGGTTGTATCGGGGCTGTATGCGTGCATAAAAGAAAGTTGCGCGTGTGCGGCTTACTCTATAATATTGTTGCGATCGTTTTGTGGGCGGCGGTGTTGCTGCTCGCGGCGGCGCTGATTTTATTGAAATTACAAGTCGTATCGGTCGACGGCGACGCGCTGCTGCTGTGGGGCTTGCGTGTACCCGAACTGGGGCATGTTTTGCGACTGTGCGAATTTACCGTCGGCATGATTTTGTTGGGTGCGGCGATCGTGTTGGGCGCGCTTGCGTTCATTCTCAACTTCTGCCGCAGACCGTCGGCGATCTTGACCCCGGAAGCCGCGGCCGAATCGGACGGACAAGCGGAGAACGCGGCCGACGAGCCGCAACAGTCGGAAGAATCGGACGCGCCGACTGCGATCGAAGAACGGGTTGAAGAAGTTGCAGCCGATGCGACGGAAGAAGTCGAGACTCCGGAGCCGGCCGCAGACATGACGGAAGAGGTCGAGACTCCGGAGCCGGCCGCGGACATGACGGAAGAAGTCGAGGCGCAGGAATCGGCCGCGGACATGACGGAAGAAGTCGAGGCGCAGGAATCGGCCGCGGACATGACGGAAGAAGTCGAGACGCAGGAAGCAGACATAGCGCAAGAAAGCGAGCCGCAGGGGGCGGACATCGAAGAAGAGGGGTTAGACGCAGCGCAAGAACCCGCTGCGGAGACCGAATCGATCGAAACGGGCGACGATGCGGACGCGCCGTTCGATATACCCGAATATCAGCCTAAAGTCAACAAGTACCGCGATCTGCTCGGCCAAATCAACGACGTTTTGGACGACGCGATCTCGGGTGTGCAACCCGAAGAGGTCAAGGCCGAAGTGGTTGCGGTCAAGCGCACGCGCAAAACGGCGGAGACCAAAGAGGTCAGCGACGAGGAGATCGCGCTGGTCGGCTATGATACGTTACAGGCTTTGCCCATTCGCACCATTGTGCGGCGGACGAACGCGAGCGACAGCAAGACGACGGCGACGCAAAAGACGGTGACGCCGCAAAAGCCGCCGCATAAACGCCCGTCGAAAGCGAACGAGGAAGTCGCCGTTACGCACGACGCCGTAGCGACCGGCGAGGCGCTGATGACGCGCCGCCACGTGATCATGAATCGCAGCAACGTCGTCAACATGTTCAGCGAATATTTGAAGAGCCGCAACGACGAGGAAAAGGAACGGCTGGAAGGCTCGATCAATACGATCATTATCAAATAATATACGTGCGCGCATTCGGTTGCGGCGTTTACACGGAGGGTAGCAATTATGGTTACGGTTGGAGTCGATTTGGGCGGAACCAACATTAAGGCGGGGCTTGTAGACGACAGCGGCAAGATCTTGGCGAAGTCGTCTGTGCCGACCCGCAGCGTCATGGGCGCGGAAACGGTCGTCGCCGACATGGGCGATCAGGTGTTGGCGCTACTGCGTAAACAGGGCGTTGCGCCGGACGAGGTGCGCGGCGTCGGCGTCGGCAGCCCGGGCGCGATCGATTCGGCGAACGGCGTCGTCAACTACTCCAACAACTTGAAGTGGAAGGACGTGCCGCTGGCCGCGCTGTTAAAGAAAAAGATCGACAAGCCGATCAAGGTTTCCAACGACGCCAACGTCGCCGCTTTGGGCGAGACGATGTTCGGCGTGGCGAAGGGCTATTCGGACACCATACTGGTGACGCTCGGCACCGGCGTGGGCGGCGGCGTCGTCATCGGCGGCAAGCTGTTCGAGGGCAACCAGTCGAAGGGCGCGGAGTTGGGGCATATGGTCGTTGTCGCAAACGGCGAGCCTTGCACCTGCGGCCGCAAAGGCTGCCTCGAGGCCTATGCGTCGGCGACTGCGTTGATCCGCGAAACCAAAAACGCCATGCAACGCGACACGGCGAGCGCAATGTGGCGGTTTGCCGGATCGATCGACAAGGTCGACGGTCGGACGGCGTTCGAGTGCGCCAAACAGGGTGACGCGGCGGCGACCGAGGTCGTCAATCAATACATATTCTATTTGAGCGAAGGTCTGTTGAATTTCTGTAACATCTTCCGCCCGCAGGCGATCATTTTGGGCGGCGGCGTGTGCGCGCAGGGCGACTATCTGTTGAACCGCGTGCGCGAGCTGTTGGAGGACCGAAACTACGGATTCGAGGGTACGCCCAAAGTCGATCTGTTGATCGCCTCGCTCGGCAACGACGCCGGACTTGTCGGCGCAGCGTCGCTCATTCTCGCCGGGCTATAGGCCGAAGCTGCCGAAAATTGCGGCGGACTTATATTCTTACCAAAAAGGACATACACTGTAAATATATCAATCGGAGGGAATTATGAAAAGTTTGAAAGGAACCAAGACCGAGGCTAATTTGATGGCGGCGTTTTCGGGTGAAAGCATGGCGCGCAACAAGTATGATTACTATGCGTCCAAGGCCAAGAAAGACGGCTATCAGCAAATCGGCAACCTGTTCGAAGAGACGGCCAACAACGAGAAAGAACATGCCAAGCTGTGGTTTAAGCTGTTGCATGACGGCATTCCCGATACGGCGTCCAACCTAAAAGATGCGGCGTCCGGCGAGAACTTCGAGTGGACGCAGATGTATGCGCAGTTTGCCGACGAGGCCGAAAAAGAGGGCTTTACCGATATTGCCCGCATGTTCCGCGGCGTGGCGGCGATCGAAAAAACGCACGAGGAACGCTATTTGAAACTGTTGAGCAACATCGAGGCGAACGAGGCGTTCAAGAAAAAGCAGCCGGTCATGTGGGTTTGCCTCAACTGCGGCCACATGCAGGAAGGGACGGAAGCGCCCGAACTGTGTCCGGTCTGCGCGCACCCCAAAGCCTATTTCCAGGTACTCGAGAGAAATTATTAAAAAGGCAAGTTCTTAAGCACACCGTACCCTTCCCGCCATGTCGCGGGGGGGGGTACGTTTTTTATTCGGACGGCCTTCGGCGTGCCTAAAATTTTACTGTATTAGGGAGGACAAGTTATGATCGAACTAAGGAATGTTTCTAAAACGTATGCCGGCAAAAAAGGAAGTCCGCCGGTACGCGCGCTCGACAATGTGTCGTTGCAGTTCGCCGATACCGGCATGGTGTTCATACTCGGCAAATCGGGTAGCGGAAAATCGACGTTTTTGAATGTCGTCGGCGGCCTCGACCGCTACGACAGCGGCGAATTGATCGTCAAAGGCAAATCGAGCAAAGATTTTACGCAAAGCGATTTCGATTCCTACCGCAACACGTTTATCGGCTTTATCTTTCAGGAATACAACGTGCTCGACGAGTTCACCGTCGGCGCCAATATTGCGCTCGCCATGGAGTTGCAGGGCAAAAAGGCGACCAAAGAGGCGTTAAACGGCATTCTCGAACAGGTCGACTTAATTAACTACGCGAACCGCAAGCCCAACACGCTTTCGGGCGGACAAAAGCAAAGGGTGGCGATCGCCCGTGCGCTGATCAAAAACCCCGAGATCATCATGGCCGATGAGCCGACGGGCGCGCTCGACTCCAACACCGGCAAACAGGTGCTGGAGACGCTCAAAAAGCTGTCGCAAACCAAACTGGTCATCGTCGTTTCGCACGACCGCGAGTTTGCCGAACAGTACGGCGACCGCGTCATCGAGTTTTCCGACGGCCGCATTATTTCGGATATTACCAAGTACCGTTCGGCGCCGCAAGCGGCGGGCGAGGGGCTACATATCATCGACGACAGGATCATTCACGTCAAGAAAGGATATACCCTGACGAATAAGGATTTGGCGCTTATCAACAAGTATTTGGCCGAAACGCAGTCGGACGCGATCATCAGCACCGACTCGAAATCCAACGCAGATTTCTGTCGCGTGGCGCGTATCGACGATGCCGGGCAAAAGGAATCGTTCGAGGACACCTCGCCCGACAACTTGCATGTCACGCCGCACGACGCCAAAGATTTCAAATTGATCCGCGGTCGTTTGCCGTTTAAAAACTCGTTTAAGATCGGCGCGAGCAGTTTAAAAGCCAAGCCTGTTCGACTGGTGTTTACCATACTGCTGTGCTTTATCGCGTTCGCCATGTTCGGACTGGCCGACACGATGGGCGCATACGACAAGATGAAGAACGCGCGCTATTCGATCGTCGACACCGAAATCCCGGTCGCGGCGTTCGGTAAAAGCGTGAAAGTGAGCGAGGAAGACGACTGGTACGACAGCGCGTTGCTCGGTGACGGCGATCTGACGGCGCTGTCGGACAAGACGGGGAAAACCTATTTTCCCGTATACAACGGGCAGTCGTATGCCGGCACTACGGTTAGCTTTGCGGCCAATATTATCAATCGGTCGGCGCTGTACGGGCAGAACGATTCGCGCTATTATGCGGGCAGTCTTTCCGGTATTTCGCCGATTGACGAAGAGGCCGCGCGCAGCATGGGCGGCGAACTTTTGATCGGGCGTTTCCCGACGGAAAAGGACGAGATCGCCGTATCGAAGTATGTTTACGAGCATTTTGCGCTCGGCGGCTTTCAGGGCATAGACACGCAAACGCACGCGGAAGTCAAGATCGATGCGGCCGACATGACGCCCGAAGCGCTGTTGGAAAAACAGATCGTTTTACCGTTGAATCGGGAAGACCGTTTTACCGTTGTCGGAATCGTCGATACGCACATGCCCGAACGCTATAACGAGTTGAAACCGTCGCAAACGCCGACAAACGGCGAGAATATGGCGCAAATGGTGACGTCCAGGATGTTCGACGCCGATTTCATGGGCGGCTTGCACGGCATCGGTTTTGTCAGCCGCGACGGATTTGCCGCGATACTCGGCGATGCGCAGCAATTCGGCGCGGACACGGCTCCGTTCGGCTGCTATCTGTATATGCGCATGGGCGAGTACGGCGTGAGCATTGACCGCATTGCGACGTTGCCGCAAGCGGACGAGGCGGCGCTGACGCTGCTGCGTGCGCAAGACACGACCGGAGAAGATAAATTTTTCGCGTCGTATGCAATGTTTGCACAACTGACAAACAGCGATGCGTGGCGCGACGCGAGAATCGACTTGCAAGCAGAGGATATGAATTTCCTGTATATGGACGAGTATAATCCGTACCGCGAATCGACGATTTCGGTTTGGCAGTTGGTGTCGGCCGAGCTTTGGGGCGGTCGCGCGGCTTGGGACTATGCGCTTGATCCGACGACGGAATATGATCGGGAGAAACTGCTCGACGCCTACAAGGTATACTACGAAATTACGGAAGAGGACGATTGGCATATTCCGCAGGACGAGGCCGAACTGGACACGGCATTGCGAAACATGTACGCTACGCTGTTGCAAAATGTGCAAGTGTCGAGTGCATACGGACAGTCGCAGCGGAAAATTCCCGGCGCGCTGCTCGACAACCCTTACGGCGACAAATGCGGTTTCGATCTGTATATCGACATGCAAACCAAAATGTTCAACCGCTATTTCGGCAGTCTGCCGCAAGCGTCGTTTGATTGGGAGCTGCAAAAGAGATACGGCGGCGACGGCGCACAGATGCGACGCATGGAAATGGCCGGCGTTGTGATGCCGTCTAAAGCGATGCTCAAAAAGGCGGCCGATGCGGCGCTTGAAAGCGAAAACCGTACCGATTTATTTGCGTTGCTGGATGAAGGCGCGTATCGGTTGGGCGCATGTTGCGTTGTCGGGCAGAGTTTTTACGACTCGATCGTCACCGGCGAAGTGGGCAAGTACGCACGGGCGATGACCGCGATGCCGCTCGACGATCCGGAGACGCTCGACCGAATTTTGAACGTGCATTATACGAGCGGCGGCGACGTCGAGTATACTTTGAGCAATTCGGTCAACGCGACGCTTTCGATGGCGGAAAGTATCATCGAGACGCTGGCGACCGTGTTCTTGTGGGTGGGCGTCGGCTTTGCCGTGTTCGCGGCGCTGATGATGTTCAACTTTATCGCCACCAGTATTTCGTACAAAAAGCGCGAGATCGGGATCCTGCGCGCGGTCGGCGCCAAGTCGAGCGACGTGTTCGGCATCTTCTTCAACGAAAGTTTGTTGATCACCGTCATCAACTTTATTTTGGCCGCCGTTACGACCGCCGTCGCGGTGTTCTTTATCAACGCGCTGCTGCGCACCGAAGTCGGTTTGGTAGTCACGCTCTTGCACTTCGGCATTCGACAGCTTGCCTTGATGTTGGGCGTAAGCGTTTTGGTCGCGTTCATCGCCTCGTTCCTGCCCGTGTATCGCATTGCCAAAAAGCGCCCGATCGACGCGATCCGCGGGGAATAAAGAGTTAATTTTCTTTTGTAAAAGATTGCAAAACGGTTTTTCTTTGGCTTGCGTTCTAAAGGAGACGGAAGTCTTTTCCGAAAAGACCGAAAAATAATCCTCACCTTTTGCCGCCAAAAGGTGAGACCAAAACCGTAAAAGAGGAGGGACACTTCAGACTGTGTCCCTCCTCTTTTAAATCACCACCCCGCAACTGCCAAAGACTAGTCTTTGGAATCCTCTTTATAGGTCAAAAGCATTATAACCGCTACTTTGTCACCCCGAGCGTAGTGAGGGGTCTAGCGTAGCGAA
>JAAVYI010000041.1 GCA_022791055.1 Clostridia bacterium
GTGTGCGTAGGCGTGTAGTGTTAAGTTTTAAGCTCTAAACGGTGGAGACGGTGGTAGAGAGCGGGTTCTTTTCCGTCGCTAGGCCGTGTAGAGTGGTGCGATAAGCCGCAACAGTTTGCGCGTGTGCGTAGGCGTGTAGTTCGTCCTACATAACTAGCACACACGCAAAGCGTAGCGGCTTAGTGTGCCGCTATACGCGGCCTAGTGGCGGAAATGGCGTTGACCGACAAAAATCATCGCTATCCCATGCTCGTCGCACTTGTCGATGCTGTCTTGGTCGCGGATCGAGCCGCCGGGCTGAATGATGGCGGTAATGCCGGCCTTGGCGCACAGTTCGACGCAATCGTTGAACGGGAAAAACGCATCGGACGCGATAACGGCGCCCTTGATACGCTCGCCCGCATGTTCGATCGCTTGCTGCGTCGCCCATACGCGGTTGGTCTGCCCTGCGCCCACGCCGATCGAGCAGAAATCTTTGGCGGCGACAATGGCGTTGGACTTGGTGTGCTTGACCACCTTATAGGCGAACGCCAGTTGCTGCATCTCCGCATCGGTCGGCGCGCGCTTGGTAACGACCTTGACGTCGGCCGGATCGAACGTCGTCAAGTCTTTGCCTTGCACCAGCAGGCCGCCCGCGACCTTTTTCATGTCGCGCCCGCCGTCCTCTTTGACGCCGATCGTGTCGAGTGTCAAAATGCGCACGTTGGGCTTGACGGTCAAAATCTTCATTGCCTCATCGGTAAAGGACGGCGCAATGATGATCTCCAAAAAGATCTTGGACATTTGTTCGGCCGTCGCGGCGTCGACTTCGCGGTTTAGGGCGACGATCCCGCCGAATATGCTCATCGGGTCGCAGTCGTAAGCCGCTTTATACGCTTCCGAAATCGTTTTGCCTAAGCCGACGCCGCACGGGTTGGCGTGCTTGACGGCGACGGCGGCCGGCTCGTCAAACTCTTTCAAAAGTTCGAGCGCGCCGTTGGCGTCGTTGATATTGTTGTAGGACAGTTCTTTGCCATGTAGCTGTTTGGCGTAGGCGATCGAATTGGGTACGGGCAGCGGCTCGCGGTAGAACGCCGCCGACTGGTGCGGATTCTCGCCGTACCTTAGGTCTTGCGCCTTCTCGAACGCCAACGCCATTTGCGGCGGGTACTCGATATTGAGTTTGCGGCGCATGTAATCGGAGATCATCGCGTCGTATACGGCGGTGTGCGTGAACACCTTGTACATCAGCCCGAAACGATACTGCTCGTCGAGCGTACCCGCTTTTAAGCGCGCGATCACTTCCGCATAGTCGGCCGGGTCGACGACGACGGTTACGTCGCGGAAGTTCTTGGCCGCCGAACGCAGCATGGTCGGGCCGCCGATGTCGATATTTTCGATCGCGTCCTCCATGGTGACGTCGGGCTTCATGATCGTTTCTTTGAACGGATACAGGTTGACCGCCACGATGTCGATGGTGTTGATGTTCAGCTTATCAAGCTGCTCCATATGCTCCGGGCAGTCGCGGCGCGCGAGCAGTCCGGCATGTACAGCCGGGTGCAACGTCTTGACGCGACCGTCGAGGCATTCGGGAAAACCGGTGATCGACGAAATGCCGATGACCTTGACCCCGGCCGCTTTGATCGCTTTCGCCGTGCCGCCGGTCGAAATGATCTCGTAGCCTAAGCCGGCCAAACCTTTGGCGAACTCGACGACGCCGTCTTTTTTGCTGACGCTGATCAGTGCTCTCTTCTTCATGAAAATATTTCTCCTTTCAAAAGGTTACGGTCGACTGCATATACGCGGGCGCATAAGGGCTACGTGCGGGATCGGCAACTCGGTTACGTAGATCGAACTACGCGCCCGCATTGCCGCCCCGCCTGTTGCCCTTCTTCACCCACGTCTCTGCCGTCAATCGTTACATAGTTACAAAGTTTTGCGGCGATTGCGGATAAGTCATCTTTCCGGGCGAATATTATTCCGCGCAAAGGGTCGCTATGGCTTCCGGGAATAGCTTGTGTTCCGTTTCCAGTACGCGCGCTGCGAGCGTTTCAGGCGTGTCGTCC
Organism: Clostridia bacterium; assembly: GCA_022791055.1. Classification (GTDB taxonomy): domain Bacteria; phylum Bacillota; class Clostridia; order Christensenellales; family Pumilibacteraceae; genus HGM11386. Next base: position 2,046 of record JAAVYI010000041.1, read on the forward strand.
GGCAAGACGGGGACGCTTGCCTGACAGATGATTTCGCCGGTGTCGATTTCGTTGGCGGCGTAGTGCACCGTCGCGCCCGACTGCGTTTCACCGGCAGCCAAAACGGCGCGATGGACATTCATGCCGAAAAAGCCTTTGCCGCCGAACTTCGGCAACAAGGCGGGATGAATGTTGATGATCTTTTTGGGATACGCATCGAGAATAAACGGCGACAAAATGCCCAAATAGCCGGCCATGACGACCAAATCGACGCGATATTCTTGCAACAGCCGCAGCAACGCGCGGTCACGCGCGGCGCAGTCGTCGCCGAACGCTTTACGCTCGAGCGCCACGGCGTCGATGCCGTGCTGCTTTGCCCGCGTCAGCGCATACGCCGCAGCATTGGAGGAAATCACCAACACCGGCACGGCGTTGATCTTGCCGTCGTCGATCGCGTCCAGCACCGACTGCATATCGGTGCCGCCGCCGGAAACCAAAAAAGCGATCCGTTTCAAAGTTTTACGCCCTCGCCGGCCACCGTCTTGCCGATTATGTATGCTTTCTCGCCCAAACGTTCGGCCGCGGCGCGCACAGCCTCGGCGTCCTGCGGTTTGACGCACAGCACCATGCCGATGCCCATGTTGAACGTGTTATACAGTTTGGCGTCGTCTAAACCGCTCTTAAAGCGTAGTAGCTTGAATACGGGCGGCGCGTCGAACGACTTGCAATCGATCTCGCAGCCGATCCCTTTGGGAAAAATGCGCGGGATATTCTCGATAAAGCCGCCGCCGGTGATATGCGCGATCCCTTTGATGTCAAAGCGCTCGATCAGATTTAAAATCGTTTTGACATAAATGCGGGTCGGTTGAAGGAGCGCCTCGGCCACCGTACTGCCCAGCGTCTCGTCGTACTGTTCGAGCGTCGCTTTATCCTCGCCGAACAGCTTGCGCACCAGGCTGTAGCCGTTGCTGTGCACGCCGGTCGAGCCGAGGCCGACAAGCACGTCGCCCGGCTCGATCGAACTGCCGTTAATGATCTTCGCCTTGTCGACGATACCGACCGAAAAACCGGCCAAATCGTATTCGCCGTCGGTGTAAAAGCCGGGCATTTCGGCCGTCTCGCCGCCGATCAGCGCACAACCCGCCTGCCGACAGCCTTCGGCCACGCCCGAAACAACCTTTTCGGCCACTTCGGGATACAGCCGCCCGACCGCGAAATAGTCGAGGAACAGCAGCGGCCGCGCGCCCTGGCACACCACGTCGTTGACGCACATTGCCACGCAGTCGATGCCGATGGTGTCATGCTTGTCCATGACGAACGCATACTTGAGTTTGGTGCCGACACCGTCGGTCCCTGCCACCAAAACCGGCTCTTTCATGCCGTTTCCGGCAATCGAGTAAAAACCGCCGAACGACCCGAGGTCGCCCAAAACGTTTTGATCGAACGTCGATTTGGTATGCTTTTTGATCAGCTCGACAGCCTTATATCCGCGCGTAACGTCTACGCCGGCGTCTTTATAATCCATGTTTATCTCCTTTAGAGTCGATAGTTACTTTGTGTCGAGGGTGTATTCTACCTTTTCACCCACTTGGGGTTGTAAGGGCAGAGAGTGGTGCAATACGGGACAGCAGGCGGCGGGACGGCGCAGGAGTGTACACCCCCGTACATGACTGCGTCGTCCCGCCGCACGCAGTCCCGTAGTGTGCCGCTATATGCCCTTACAACCCCAAGCGGCGCATCATCTCGGCGTAAGCCTCTTCCACCCCGCCCATGTCGCGGCGGAAACGGTCTTTATCGAGCTTTTCTTTGGTCGTCGAGTCCCAGAAACGGCAGGTGTCGGGGCTGATCTCGTCGGCCAAAATGATCTCGCCCTTGAAACGCCCGAACTCCAGTTTGAAATCGATCAGATCGACGTTGCGCTTTTTGAAGTAGTCGACCATAAAGTCGTTGACCTTAAACGCCATGTCGGAAATGGTCTTGAGTTCTTCCGGCGTGCAAAGTCCCATAGCATAGGCGTGGTACTCGTTGATCATCGGATCGCCCAACTCGTCGTTCTTATACGAGAACTCCAAAACCGTATGCTGTAAAGCCGTACCTTCGGGCAGTCCCAAACGCTTAGACATCGAGCCGGCGGCAACATTACGAACAATGACTTCGAGCGGCACGATCTCCACCTTTTTGACCAGTGTTTCGCGGTCGGAGATCTCTTCGATCAAATGCGTTTTGACGCCGGCCGCCTCGAGGTTTTTGAACATGAAGTTGCTCATGCGGTTATTGACGACGCCCTTGCCGAGTATCGTGCCTTTTTTGAGGCCGTTAAACGCCGTCGCGTCGTCCTTATAGGCGACGAGTACGACGTCGGGATCGTTGGTCGCAAAGACTTTCTTTGCCTTGCCCTCGTACAGCTGCTCTTTCTTTTCGAATTTCATTTCGCTTCTCCTTCACTATGTTTCTATAAATTCAAAAGTTCGGCTTGTAAATCTTTATCCGCTTTGGCAGTCTTTTCGGCCAGCTCCTTTTTAAAGGCGGCCAGTTTCTTTTTCAAACCGTCGTCTTTGACGGACAGGATCTGCGCGGCCAAAATACCCGCATTTTCGCCGCCGTTGACGGCAACGGTTGCGACCGGCACGCCCGACGGCATTTGCACCATCGACAGCAGACTGTCGAGGCCGCCCATCATCGAAGTGGCGACCGGCAACGCAATCACCGGGCGCGCGGTGAACGAGGCCAGCACCCCGGCCAAATGCGCGGCCTTGCCGGCCACGCCGATAAACACCTCGACGCCCTTTTTCTCGGCATCTTCGACATACCGATGCGCTTCCGTAGGCGTCCGATGCGCCGAGATGACGCGTACGTCGCGCTCGATTCCGAATCGGTCGAGGATCGCAAGCGTCGGCTTTACGACGTCGAAATCCGACTTGGATCCCATGACTACCGCAACTTTCATGGAAACAATCTCCTTTTTAAATCATATACGGTATTATTGTATCAAATTCGATCGGTTTCGTCAAGCGTCAAAGCATGTCGCCGCGACAAAAGAAAACAGGGCAACTTGTACCCTGTTTTCTCCAATCTGTTTTAACCGACTGCAAGCGGCACCAAGTACATGACAAGGAACAGCACGGCAATCACGCCGGTAATGACGGAAATCGTCCACTTCGGTTTCTCGATAACCGTCTCCGCCGATTGCACCGGTGCGTCTTCCGACGTCTCGGCGTTCTCCTCGGTAGCGGGCGTGGCTGCGGGCGCAGCTTTCTTGGATCTTGCCGCATATACGATCCAATCGATACCATAACAAATGATGTTGATCAATACGTAAGAAACGAGGCCGATACCGATTCCGTCGGTGATCGAGTAGAAGAACGGCATGCCGGCAATCGTCAAAAACGCGGGAACGGCAATACGCACGTCGGTGAAGTCGATACTCGTCACCGTCGACATCATCAATACGCCGACATAAACAAGTCCGCAAGCAGCCGCTGCCGACGGTATGACTTTGAATACGGGAAGAATGAAAACGGACAGCAAGAACAAAAGCGCGGTAATAATCGACGCGAAACCGGTTTTACCGCCCTCGGCAACGCCGGTACCGCTTTCGACAAACGTCGTAACGGTCGAAGTACCCAAACATGCGCCGGCGACGGTCGCGATCGAGTCGGCAAACATCGCACGCTTAAAACCGATCGGCTTGCCGTTTTTGTCAAGCAGGTTGGCTTTGGTCGCGCATCCGACCAAGGTGCCGATCGTATCGAACATATCGATCATGCAGAATGTAATCACCAACATAATCGTCGACAATACCGCCTCACTACGGAACGCATTGGCAAAGTCGAACATAAAGAACGTGCCTTTTTCGGGGTCGCGACTGAAGAAGTCGGCGAACTTCTCCCAAAACTTCCATTCGGACGCATCGCCCAGCAGTTTCACATTGGTAATGCCGAACGGTATTCCGAGGATCGTCGCGATCAAAATGCCGATCAGCACGGCGCCTTTGACGCGGAACTTCGACAAAATCGCAATGGCAACCAAGCCGAGCAAAAATACGACTGCACCTCTTGCCAAAACGCCTTCGGCCGAATCCCAAGCGGTAAACATTGTCGTGAAGTTTACGAGGTCGACCTTGATGCCGTCCTGCGCCTTAACGATACCTGCATTTTGCAAGCCGATAAATGCAATGAACAAGCCGATACCGACGGGAATCGCGGCACGGATGCCGGCGGGAATACCGTCGAAAATCTTTTCGCGCACGGTAATCATCGCGCCCGTTTCTTTATCCCGTCCGCACGGTATGACCGTCAGCAGCAAAAACAGCGCGCCGCTGATTAAGATGATGGCCAATACCCCGCCGAACAGGTAACCGCCTGCGCCGGCAAAACCGACAAGCACCAGCGCCGTCTGCGAGTTCAGCCCCATACCGGGCGCCTGCGCATACGGCACGTTCGCCAAAAACGCCAACAGCAGTGTGCCGATCAACGCGCCGAACACCGTTGCGATAAAGACGCTGTTCCAAAGCGGTCCTGCCGGATTCGGCACCCCGCTGATGTCCCCGGTAATCGTTGACGGATTGACGACGAGGATGTAGGCCATTGCCAAGAAAGTCGTGATACCGGCAATGATCTCCGTGGAGAAACGGCTGCCGCGTTCCGAAATCTTGAAATGCCCGTCGAGCTTTTCACCGAACTTGTTCATTGACAAATTCCTCCGTAAAAAATTTTGCTTTTGCCCTTTATCCAAAGACAAAAAGCAAAATACTTTCTCAGTATACCATACGCATTCGGCAAAATCAATTCTTTTTCACGCAGATTTCACAATTTTTTATCCGCCGCCACTTTATGCGGCAAAAGCAGAACTCCGAAAAAAACACTTGCGTTTAGGGCTTTGTTGTGCTATACTCTATACATAATACACTTTTAAGAATCACGCTAAACCGGAGCAAGGATAACCGTAATGAAGATTGCAACCAGCAGCATCTGTAAACAAGGCGGCCGCGAATACAACCAGGATTTCGTCGCTACCTGCATACACGAGGGGGCGGCCTGCCTGACCGTGTGCGACGGGCTAGGCTCGTATTTCGGCAGCGAGGTCGCCTCGCAGCTATGCGCGACCAAAATCGTGACGGCGTTCGAGCAGAACTGGACGCAAGACCCGGCGCGCGCCTGTGCGCCCGAAGTCGTGCAATCGTATGTACAAGCCGCGCACAACTACGTTCTCGACTTCAAGGAACAGAATCCGCAGCTGAAGTCGAGTTGCACCACCGTCGCCTGCGTGGCGACCGACGGCGCAAGCACCGTACTCGCCCACATCGGCGATACGCGCATCTACGTGTTCCGCGCCGGCAAACTGGCATTCGTCACCCGCGACCACTCGCTCGCGCAGGTCGCCGTCGATATGGGTCAAATTGCGCAAAAGGACGTGCGCGTCCACAAAGATCAGAATAAACTGACCCGCGTCTTGGGATCGGACTACTACACCGCGCCCGACTGCGAGATCATCAACCAGCCGCTCGAGGTCGGCGACGGCTTTATCGTATGCACCGACGGCTTTTGGGAATATGTGTTCGACGAGGAAATGGAGGCCGAATTTGCCGCCAACCCGCCCGAGGCGGCGCTCGCCAAAATGGAGCTGCGGCTTTTATCGCGCATTCGCCAGTTTAACGACAACTATTCGGCGATCGTCGCCAAGGTGGTGGAATAATGGCGCGCGTGCGAACGAATAAAAATATTTGCCTACACTGTTTCGGCGACCTCGACAACGACCGCGTTTGCACCCAGTGCCACAAGCGCGCAGACGACACGCCTTCCCCTCCCCACCACTTGCCGCAACGCATGGTCATCAACAACCGCTATCTGATCGCCAAAGCGCTCGGCGAAGGCGGGTTCGGCATCACCTATCTCGGCTGGGACTTGACCTACGGGATCAAGGTCGCGATCAAAGAATATTTCCCGTCGGGTTACGTCAACCGCGTGCCGAAGTCCAATCAGGTTATCATCAACCGCAAGGAAAACCAGTCGGCGTCCAACCGCGGGCTGAAGCGGTTTATCGACGAGGCCAAAAATTTGGCCAAGATCAAGAATTTGAGCGGCGTGGTCAACGTGCGCGATTTCTTTTCGGCCAACGGCACGGCGTACATCGTTATGGAATTTCTCGACGGCGTTTCGCTCAAGCAGTACGTGCGCCGCAAGGGCGGCAAACTGCCGATGAGCGACGTTTTGAACATCATTCGCCCGGTCATGGAATCGCTGATACTCGTCCACCAGACCGGCCTCATTCACCGCGATATTTCCCCCGACAACATTTTGATCACGCGCTATAACGAAGTCAAGCTGATCGACTTCGGCGCAGCCAAACAGTCCAACCTCGACGGCAAGTCGCTTTCGATCGTTTTAAAGCAAGGCTTTGCGCCCGAAGAGCAGTACCGCACCCACGGCGAGCAAGGCCCTTGGACGGACGTCTATGCGCTGGGCGCGACGATCTACTTCTGTCTGACCGGACAGTTGCCGGTCGAAAGTATCCAGCGCATGGTCAAGGACACCATCAAACGGCCGTCGGAGCTGGGCGCAGTCATCACGTCGGGACAGGAAAACGCGCTGATGAAGTCGCTTGCCGTTTATAAAAGAAACCGCTACGAAAACGTACAGCAGATGATGAACGGGCTATATAATCCGCGCAACACCGCCGTGCGTCCGACCGTGCCGACGACGCGCCCCTCGACGCCCCGCCCGACCGGCAAGACGACGGCCAAAGTCGCCCCCAAGCCCGCGGTCAAAGCGCCGACCGCAAGCCGGCTCAACACGACCAAGAAAAAATAATAGATCGCACGCATTCCTTTATGATCTTAGAAAGCAAACAACCTTGCGACGGTTGCGCGTACATGCAAGCGACCGGTTACGACGCCGACAGCGCGACCGTTTGTCTGGAAGCACAGCATATCCATGCCACGCCCGACAGAACGCAGTACCAAAACTGCGGCAAGCAAATCGCGTACGACACGCTGCTCGACATATGCAACCGATTTGCGGCGCGGCAAGTTCCGGATACGACCGGCCGGGAGATCACGTTTACCTCTTCCGAAAATCAACCAAACGGCACTATCCCCGTGTCCATGCAAAAAGCAGGCTTGAACGCCTGCTTTTTGTGTATCCTTGTGATTGTCATGCCTTTAAGCCTTTTGTAAGTATGCCGCAAACACCTCGCCCATCCAGCGATAGCCCTGCGCGTTGGGGTGAATGGCGTCGGCCATAAAGCTGTTTAAAGTCGCCGCGTCGAGCGCGTCCATATCCTTATAGCGGTAGAAGTCGACGATGTCGATACCCCACTTGTCAGCTATGCGATACAGGTCGTCGACCAGCGTTTTATATGCCGCATTCTCATACGGCGGATTGGTATAGAACGTCACTTCGCACCCCCACACCGACCGCGCGTAGGCGATAATGGTTTCGATCGCGCCCAGCGTCGTCGTGTCGTCGAAGTCCTCGATGTTCTTGCTGTCGGCGATCTTGCCGCGCGGCACATTCTGCGAGGCGTCGTTGGTCGAAAGCTGTACGATCAGCCGATCGACCGTCATACCCGCATCGAGTTTCGCTTGCATACGCGCCACATACGAATTGCCGCCGTTGTTGGCGAGCGTCGTCCCCGAAACCGCCTCTTTGACGCACACGCAGTCGAGGCGGTCGGCAATGACGTTGACAAACGACGAGCCGTCGTTGGCGTGGCCGTAGGTGACCGACGAGCCTAGGAACAGATAGACGGGCGCCTTGTCGTATACCGCGTGTACCGTCGTCGATTCGGTAATTGCCGCAAAATCTTTCACAGCCATGCCCTCCGCCGTTTCAAATGCCTTCAACCGATAGCCGGCTTTATCATACGAATGCCAAGCGTACAGCGCCGCGCCGTCGCGGAACACGTCCGCGCCGATCGGCAGCGTCCCGTCGAGCTGCTCAACGATGATGTCTCCGTCAGCCGCCGCGTAGCCGGTGTGTGCCGCCGCCATTTCGCGCAACGTCACACCGTCAGTATATACCGCTTGCTTGTCGCTGTCAAGCACATACGCGCCGTTTGCATGGTCAAAAGCGAACACGCCGCCCGACACGGTCAGACTGCCGCGGTTGCGCACACCGTATGCGCCGCCCGCGCCGTGCGTCGAGCTGCCGCGCACATAGCCGCCGCCGATCGTCGCCGTCCCCTCGTTGGACATGCCGATCGCGTTGGGCGCCTTGCCGTCGAGTTCGTGTCGCACTTGCGATTCGATACGGCCGCCCGACACGGTCAAATTGCCTTTATTGAAAATACCGAACGCAAAATCGGTGTACGATACGGCGGTCACCGTGCCGCCCGTCATCGCCGCCGCCGAGGCCGCGCCTTCGAGATATATGCCGTAGACGGCCGCATTGCCTTTGTCGACGCTGTCCGTCACCGCCTTGATGTCGCCGCCCGCGATCGCGGTGATTTGCGCCGCATTCTGCGCACGAATGCCGATCGCAGCACCCGCCTTGCCGGCTGTCTGCGCGTACAGTCTGCCGCCGCCGACAGTGACCGAGCCGCCGGCCGCCGACAGCGCGACGATGTTGGCCGTCGTCTGCGCGTGGAGCGAAACCGCCTCGACCGAGCCGCCGACGATCTCGACGTCGCCCGCGCTGACAATGCCGTGTCCGAAGCACGTCCCGTATGCAACGACGCGCAAACGTCCGTCAAAGCGTAAGCGTCCGCCCGCCTCGTTGACAATACCGTGCGCCTCGCTCGCATTCCCCGTGCCGCAGATCAGACCGTCCGCGGCAAAGTCGAGCGCGCCGTAGTTGCGTACAAGCGGATCTTGCCCGCTCGCCGCAGTGGTTTTATACAGCCGTCCTTTGCCGGTGCCGTCGACGATCGCCAGTGTGCCGCGGTTTGTCACCGTACCCGAAACGGTAAAGCCGTTGAGATCGACGGTAACGTTTTTGCCCGAGCCGACCGTAAAGCCGTCTTTGGCGTCTTTCAGCACTGTCACAGTTTCCCCGTCTGCGGCCGCAGCGATCGCGTCGCCGATCGAAGCGTACTGCGCGCCGCCGACTTCGGCCGCATCGTTTTTGACCGTGCCGGCCAGCACGTAAGTCTTGACCGTCTCGCCGTCCATCGACACCGTACCGGTCATCACGGTGTCGTCGCCTAAGAACGCCTCTTCTACCGTTTGCCCCGCGCCCAGTACATAGCGGTAGCCGCTCGACTGCGCGTCCGACAACGCGTAACCTTCGCCGTATGTCGTCGTACCGCCGCCCTCGTTTAAGAAATAATTGGCTGCGGCCGGTTTACTCAAGCGCACCGCGCCGCCGGTGAGCGAACCGATCGTGCTGCTCGCTCCGCGCGTGCGAATGCCGATCGTGCCGCCTTTGGGCGTGACCGAATGCGAATAGAACGTGCCGCCGGTAATGCTGCCGATCGTCTTGTCGTTGCAAACGGCAACCGCATTGGGCGACAAGGTCGTGGCGGTATTGTTCATCACCGCGCGAATGACGCCGCCGCCGATTTCGGTCACGACGCCCAAATTGCGCAGCCCGAACGTGTAGTCGTTGGCATCGGTTTCGCCGATGATCTCGCCGTCGGTGATGCTTTCGATCGTGCCGTTTGCTTGGTTGAACAGACCGAACGAGATCGCGCCGCCGTTTTTGACATAGCCGCGCAACATCCCGCCCGCAATGCTTTCGATGCGGCCGTTGGAGCGGATCGCCGTCGTCTCCTTGCTCGTGCCGTATGCCTCGGCTTGTAACGTGCCGCCGGTAATCGCTTGGATCGTTCCCAAATTGTTGATAGCGATCGCGTTGCCCGCCGACGTCGTAGCTGTTACGCGCGCCGTCACCGAGCCGCCCGTAACGGTCGTCGTCGCGCCGGCCTGGTTGTGAATGCCGAACACAAAGCCGGTGCCTGTCGCCGTCCCCTCGATCGCACCGTCTGCGACGGTCAGCGTTGCGCCGCTCTCGTTGGAAACCGCATGTACCACCGCCGCGTCCGACGCCGTGCATTCGATACGCGCGCCGTCGAGCGTCAGCGTCCCCTTGTTGACAACGCCCCGCACCGTGTCCGCACGCCCCGACACCCGCAGCGCGCCCGTGCCGACCGAATCGGTCAGCGTCAGCGCGCCCGCGTTTTCGAGCGTCTCCGTCAACGCATGGCCGGCCAAATCGAGCGTGATGCGCGTATCGGCCGCTACCGTCAAACTTTCCGCACAATCGTCGGTAAGCCGCACTACTGTGCCTTCCGCCGCGGCGTCGATCGCCGCTTGCACGTCGCCCGCATCGGCCGCATAAACGGTCGTCACGCCGCCGAACGCCGTCAAACACAGTATCGCCGCTATGACAAGCACCTTGATCTTGTTCATCATTTCGTTGCCCTCCCGCTTAAATCGCAAACCAGTTTTTCTGATAGGCCGGATCATCCAGCGTCACGCCGTCCTGCATGGCGCCCAGATACAGCACATTGGACACGTACTCGCCCAAGAACGCGCGCAAGCCCGTTTCGCCGTCGACATCCGCGCCCAGCTCGATATACTCGACGGTCAGCGACAGGCTCCAATAGCCCTCGCTCTCCTCGTATATCGGTTTATGCAACGTCTCGATACCGTCGTGGAACTTGTTATTCTTCCCCTCGTGAAAACCGATCTTGCCGGTCTGCGTGTACGCCGCCGCTTGGGTGATGGTAAAACTGACGTCCTTGCTGTGTAGCGCCCAAGCGTTATCGCCGATCGGCGTGCCGACATGCACGACCATGCGCACAAAGTCGTTTTCACCGAACGGTCGGAACGAACGTAAGTACAGCGTCATCGCGGTGTTGCCCCGCTCGACTTTGGCGTAAATGTCGTCCGCGCCCATCGAAAACCGCAGGTTGTAGCCCTCGATCAACGCGGGGTCGACTGCGTCCGACTGCGGCGACTGAATGACGAAGTACGAGTTTTGCGCCGCCGGATCGCCCCGCGAGGCGCCGTCGATCAACATGCCGTTGACGTAGCTCGACGCATCGTAAATGACGCCGTTGGCCGAGCCGTTGTCCTCGAACTCCATCGCAAACAGCGAAATCGTCGCGTCGGCCGCATATGCCGGGATCTCGTCGAACAACACGCGTATCGTCAAGGTAAAATAGCCGTCGTGCGCCGTATAGATCGGGCTGTTTTCGGTCGCTTGCCCGTCGACCGAAAAGTTGGAATAGCCGCCGTCGGTCGTCCAGAACGAAGTCAATCCCGTCCGCTTTTGCGCGCGGTTTCCGGCAACCAACATCTGCAAATCGTTTGCCTGCACGCTCCAACCGACGCCCTCGACGCCGACCGTGTGGAAAATCAGTTTGACGTATTCCCGATCGGTAAATTCCCCGAATCCGACCATCGAGATCAAAAAGGCATCGGCCTCTTTTTCCGCTTTGAGATACATGTCGTCGGCCGCGTCGGGGCGGTTGCTGAGCGACGGCACCGAAAAGCGCATACGATAGCCGCGCGTCAACGCCTCGCGGTCGACCGTCGGCGGCACGTCCTCCGGCCGCATATTGACGGTCGAGGCGAACACTTCATTATTTTTGTCCGCGCGTATGTACGACTGCGGCAGCAGCGCATTGGCTGTGTCAAGACCGTCGAGCGTCAACAGTTGCGCGCGCCCGTCCATGTCATAAGAATACAATTCCATCGTCAGCCCGACGACCGCGTCGGCCGCACAACCAAGCATGGCGAACGGTATGCCGACCGTCACCGAAACGCCGTTTTCGCGCACAACGTCGGCGGTCACCGCAAAGGCGTCGATATTCTTGCCGCCGTAGTTGCGCTTGGTCACCGCACCGCTGTCGGCGACCGAAACGCGCGTGACGTTGCCGTCGCGTCCCGTCGCGGAAACTTTACCCACCGAAATATAAAATTCGAGCGCGCTGTCGGTAAACGCTCCTCCCTCCGATGCGGCGCGCAATAGCAAGCGGTCGGCGTCGCGCGTCACTTGCAAACCGAATGCCGGATACGCCGCCCACGGTTTATCTTCGAGGGTCGAAACCGACGCAAAATCGCGCACAAGCCGCACCGGGTCGAGCGAGACCGTCGAACTATTCGTGGCGAAGTACCCGCCTAAATCGACGGATTGCGGCAAAAAGCCCGCCGCCGTCACCGTGATCACGGTCGCCGTCTTGGGAACGTCCGCCAGTGTAAACGCCCCTTCCGCGTCGGTCGACGCGACCTGCGCCCCATTTTGCAGTATGTCGGCACCGGGTACCGCCGCGCCGAAACAGTCGGTCACCGTCCCCGAAAAAGTAATCTTCTTCTCCTGCTCCGTACCCGGCTCTTCCGGGGTGGTAATGCCCGGTTCGTCCGGCGACGGCGCAGGAGGCTGCTTACCGCACGCCGCCAACGGCAGCGCCAAGCACAGCAGCAAGCATATGACCCAACTCCATTTTCTCATACTTTCCGCAACCTCCCAAAAAATGCGATGAATACCGATTGTTGTAACCAGTATACCGCAGCTTCGCAAGCCCGTCAATATATGACCGAAAACTTGTTAAAAAAGCGTTTTTAGTCATATGAAAGTTGTGGAAATAGAACTTTTGAAATGCCGAAATGATCATTCCGGTATTTTTCGTGCTAAAGGTAACGATTGTCTTTTAGCAAAAGACAACAAAACAATACTCACGCTTTTTGCCGCCAAAAAGCGTGGCAAAAACCGCAAAAGGGAGGGACACTTCAGACTGTGTCCCTCCCTCTTGACACGACCGCAACTGCCAAAGACTAAGTCTTTGGAATCCTCTTTATAAGTTATAATAATTGTCGTCATATATTGCGAAAATAGTTAGGCTTGTTTTACCCGACTTTTCAGCGAGATTTGAGAGTTCGCCGTTTGTCACCCCGAGCGTAGCCGAGGGGTCTAGCGTAGCGAATCCATCATTTTATACGCCTGCGTACATTCTTGCGTACCGCTCGGAATGACAAATGGTCGGTTTGTGCAAACTCGTCAGATTCGCTTACCCTTGGGCGCGACGCGGCGGCACCGTGTGCCGCAAAAAATGTCCGGGGGACATTTTTTA
>JAAVYI010000042.1 GCA_022791055.1 Clostridia bacterium
CCTCTTCTGCGGCATGAGCCTCACCTCTATCTCCGGCTTCGTCCCCAGCCTCTTTATCCCCTGGGTCCTCTGCCTCAATTTCCCCCTCTCCTCCCTTATCTTCTATCTCCTCTTCTCTTCTTCTAAGTTCTCGGTTAATTAGTATTGTCCTTTGTGATCAATTCGTAAAGTAAACCTCCCAATATATTAGGGGAGGTTTTCATTATATAAAAAGAGTAACGTTTATACCGTTACCCTCTTTCAACCATTCACTCCTTATTGCTTTTACCGCGCTTAGCATTTCTATCCTTTTTGCCTTTTTTAATTTTAGATTCCGGCAACTTTACGGTAGGAATAATTTGCCATTCCGGATGCGCTTTTCGCAACGCACACAATGCACGATAATATCGCGTTGCTACCGTTGACTTCGGAATATTCATTTCATCGGCGATCTTTGCAAATCGTGTATGTTCTCCGATATGCGCAAGCATAATATCTTGGTCGACCGGATCCAATTCACTGATAATCTCATAAAAAATCATCTTATTGATCGATTCTTTCACACTGTCATCCGACATGATGTTTTCACAATCCTCCAATGGACTCATTATTTTTTGCTTTTTAAGAAAATCCAAAGCCGCATTTCGCGTGATGCTAGCTAAATAAGCGCGCGGATTGTTGACGTAGTTCTTCACCACTATCTTCTTTTCCATGAACTGCATCACGATATCGCTGAGAATTTCTTCGGCGTCGGCATAATTGTGCGTCACAGAGTATGCCTTATAGAGCATAAATTTAGAATACTCCTTATAAATTTCGCCTAAACCCTCGAAATCGCCGTTTTCAATATCTTTTAAATACTTGTTAAATACGGATGGTTTGATAGCCGTTTCTTCCTTCGCACTAAATTTGCTTCCGTCTTACTGAAAAATTGTTGCCAGTCCTGACTCAAAGTCTTCTTCTATACTCGAATAATCAATTAAGTATACATATCCGTTTTTTTCGAATGCGGCCTTATATAAAAACAACGAATCAATAAAACCACAATACTTATATGCGACAGTATTTTCTTTCCATACAATATTTTGATTGAGATTTTGATAGTCACTTTTTGCGTCAGCAACTTTATTACTTAATATTGTTAATATGCATTCATAGTACTGTGCATCAGATAAAAAAACAAATTTATGTTTAACACCCAAAATATTCTGACTATCATTTTCTACCAATATCGAATAAACTAGGTCATCTTTGTACGTCAAACTTAACACATATGGCACACTATTTTCATTACAAAAATCATCTACTGCCCACATATCCGCGACTTGGGCATTTAACGTAGCCCAATAATATACTTTGGGAGGTTCGTCCACTGGCGGAACTTGTCGTTACAAACTCGGTAACCAAATAGCTAGTGCAACCACACAGGTCAAAATACTTGCCCCGACAACATATAGCCATTTTTGTCGTAACCATGCTTTTCGCTTTTTCGCATTACAAAACTGTGTATGCAATTCGGGCGGTTGTATTTGTGCGGCCCATTGTTCCAACAGTTGTTCCGTTTGCTTATTTTCTTTATCCATTTTGTTTTACGCCACCATAATTGCGTCGGCTCTATCGATATGCCCTATTGCCCCTACATTTAAATAGGCTAAATTGTTTAGAGCTAATCCAGTTGATGCCTGCAATAAACAAAGGTCTTTTACCATCGTATTTCCGCTGAAATATTGTACACGTTTATATCCATACCCAACCAATACATGTGTTGCCGTAGGGTAATTGCTCATTCCGATTGAATCCTGTCCATTTCCTTCATTTATTCCGCCATATGAAACAATTGAAAATCCACTTAAAAACAGCGCCACCGGCTTCCCCATATCAATCTGTGTTTTATACTTTGCATAATCAAATGCGCCGCCGCTCATGACCGAAGTAAACGTGAAAGACGTCCCGCGATTTTGCGCATACCTTGCCATGCCGTCTACAAATCCGGAATATGTTGTTCCGCCGTTTGCATCCGTTCCCATCAAAGTTTTCAACTCGAGTGTAACCGCATTTATCTCAGCTACTGCTCCTTTGTAAAATCGCTTGTCCCCAATCTGTCGATATGTAACAAAGTTCGGAATCAAATTTTCGTTGATCGTATCCAAATAACCGATAATCACACTGCCTGCAATATTTGCGCAAGATGTATTGCTTTCAGGAGAATCATACGCAGGCATGCCATAAGTGAACCCGCCTTTGTCGACTTCGGTCTTACTCGTGTAGTTAATTGTTTCCGTAACGTAATCGTAGCCGTAATCATTGGTTCTATAGCAGAACCCCAAACTTTCGACTTCGGCTATCATGGAATCTGTCAAAGCAATTCCCGATTCAATGTCGTAAAAAGCGCCGTTTTTGTATTCCAAATAGGTGTGGAATGTTACGTATACGGGAATATCAACCGCATCGAAAACCGACTGCTTATTAAAATAAACTTCCTCGATTTCATACCAATGATTTTCGCCGTATATCAATTCGACAATCAACGCATATCCGTATTGATCTCCGGCCGTAAACGTATATTGCCAACCGCTTTCTTCCAAATCGAAGTTATATAGCGGCGTTCTTGTATACTGCACCGGTGCGGACACTTCCGTTTCGATAAAACTTAAAAAACACTTGTCGGCCGCATCATGACGGTCGAACGACACATAATTGCTCCCAAGCGAAACGCATAGGCACATAAATAAGGATAGAATCTTCACCAACAATCTCCTTTGCCGGATTACCCGAAAATTTGAATATCTCCACTACGGGATTATTCTAATCCTATTATATACCAACCATGCGACAAAACGCAAACAATTTTAACCAATATTCCAAAAGAATTTACATAATATAATCATTATCGATGAATCTATGGATAATATTTGCATATATTGCACCATTTGCGCTTAACTTTACTTGACTTCGACAAATGTTACACCGGTTTCACCTTCGCCGTATTGCCCGTAACGAAAGGACGCAACCAGCGGACTGCGGCGTAAATATTGTTGGATGCCTTTACCCAATGCGCCGGTACCTTTGCCATGTACGATTTTCAATATGCGGTTGTTATTTTGCGAAATGTCAACCAAATACGGCTCAATACATTCAACCGCTTCGCTGACAGTCAACCCTAAAACTTTAATTTCGACAACGCCTTTTTCCTCATCCGTCGATTTCTGTACCGGCTTATTTTTTACGGCAGATGCCTTTTTAGGTTTAGCGCAACACCCCAAATCGGCAGTGCGCACATTCATTTTGATCGCCCCTACCGTTACCGTTACTTCATCCTTTTTATTCGGTACAGACTGCACGATACCGTCAGCCTGTACCGAACGCACAAAAACATGTCCTCCCGGGCGAATCGCAGAACGCGGCATCGGCTCAAAAGAAACGATAGGCCGTTCCTCTTGTATATAGCGCATGTCCTCGAGACGATTCCGTAGCTTACGCGCCTCCAATAAAGCCGCCTCGTCCGACTGCCGTAAAAGCAGTTTCATTTGCGCAATGATGTCATCGGCCTCTTCCCGTGCCACGCCGACAAGTCGTAACGTCTCCGCTTTAGCATTGCTGTTGATCCTATCCAGTTTTGCTTGCAACGCTTGCGTTTCGGCATCCAACTGTCTGCGTAACGTTGCGCATTCTCCTTTATATCGCTCCGCCTCTTCCAATTCCGCAACCGCTTGCGCTTTTATGCGTTCCGCGCTCTCCAATACACGCTCGAATTGAACGGCTTCATTTTGCAAGCAGCCGCGCGCCTGTCTTAAAATGTAATCATTCAGTCCCAGGGTTTCCGCAATTTTAAGCGCATTGCTGACACCCGGTACGCCCGTAATAATTTTATAAGTCGGCCGCAGCGTCTGCTCGTCAAACTGCATACTGGCATTCATCAGCGCTTCCGAAATGAGCGCGTATTCTTTCAATTCTCCGTAATGGGTTGTGATAATACCTTTCGCCTGCACCAACTCTAAATACTGCAAAATACCTTGTGCAAGCGCCGCGCCTTCGTGCGGGTCAGTCCCTCCGCCGAGTTCATCGAGTAAAACCAATGAATTTTTGGTGACCGAATCGGTGATAGATACCAAATTCACTACATGCGAAGAGAACGTGCTAAGCGATTGCGCGATACTTTGCTCGTCGCCGATGTCGCAGAATATCGAATCAAAAACTGCGATCTGTGATTGCGCCTCGCACGGAATCAATAAACCGATATACGTCATCGCGCATAATAAGCCGGCTGTTTTCAAACAGACGGTTTTGCCGCCCGTATTCGGTCCGGTTATGACCAAAATGCGAAAATCGTCTCCAACTCGCAACGAAACCGGAACAACCGTATCTTTCGCAAGCAAAGGATGTCTCGCATTTTTTAAGTTCAGCACACCGTCTGTATTTAAAATCGGTCTAATGCCCGAAATCGATACGGAATATGCCATTTTTGCAAATATTATGTCTATCATAACACATTGCTCTTGACACAAAACAAGGCGATCCGCCTGTTCTCCCACACGCTGACTAAGCGCGGCTAAAATTCGCTCTATTTCCTCTCGTTCTTCGGCCTGTAGCACGCGTAACGCATTGTTCAACTCGACAATAGGGAACGGCTCTACGTAAACAGTCGCCCCGCTCCCCGACGTGTCATGCACCAGCCCCGGAATTGCAGACCTGTTTTCGGATTTGACCGGCAAAACAAAGCGCCCTTCACGAACCGTAACAAGTGCATCCTGTAAATGCTTGGTATCGTTGCGCACATACTCGTTCAAACGATTCTTAATGCGGTTGTGCGCAGCGGCAATTTTTCGGCGAATATTCTTCAATAACGGACTGGCATCGTCCTTAATTTCCGATTCGGAAGCAATGCACCGCCCTATATCGTCTTCCAATACGCGATCCGGCCGCAAGCACGTAACCGCTTCTTTTAAAAACGAAACATCATCCCCGCAATCAAAAATCGTCGATTGCGCAATTCTGGCCGCGCGCAAAAGGCGCGCAATCCGCAATAGTTCGCTTGCTTGCAAAGCTGCGCCTATTTTCGATTTCTCGATCGACTGCAAACAATCGTCGATCGCCATTACAGGATTGCGGTTATACCGATGACGGACAATATAGGCCTCTTCCGTCAGTTGCAAAAGTCTATCCACTTCCGACAATCCGTCTGCGGGATAAAGGCGCAGCAGCTCACTTTTTGCCGTTTCCGACACGGCATACGCGGCAACTGCCTGCAATACCGCGTCAAATTCCAATATATTCAACGTTTTTTGCTCAATCATATTTACACCAGTTTTTTATGAAAATTAAAATGCACATGCGCCAAGTCACGTCCAAGCATTACCGATTCGATCGTCGATGAATCGCAATTTCTGAAATCATATACCCGCCTAGAATGCCCCAAGCGATCCAACTCTTCGGTTAGGCAAACCGGTTTTTCATTCAATAATTGCGCATAGCATTCGTGCATACGATAATGTCGAATGAAAAAAGCTCCTTTTTCATCGCGCAATCGATAATCGAAATCTTGTTTACAGTTCGCGCACCCCAAAAGCGTTTTTCTGGGACAGTGTTTAAACGTCATCAGCGGTGCATATCCAAATGCATACACATAGGCATTCGCATCCAACACTTGCGACGCCTCCAAGGACTGGATAAACGCGCCGACTTCCGCCTTTCGGTTCAGGATATTCAATCCAAATCCGGACAACACCGCATGCCCCTCGGCCAAAGCATACCCATACGGATTTTGGACACAAACACCGATACGCGCATCTTGCAATAAATCGCGCAGTACTTCCGTATCTTTTCCGCTTGCCAAAACGGGCAATTCCAAGATTGCGCGATTACCGAGTAACTCCAATAATTCGCGCGTTGCTCGATCTCCATATCGTTTTGGTGATACGATCACGTTGGCCGCAGAATCAAATTGCCGCAAAGCATTTAACTGCTCCACATTCTCAATAATATAGAGATGTTTAGAAAATTCGCCATATTGTATGCGTGAAATATCACATATCCTATGCGTGTCATTGTTTGAGTTGGATGCAATTTTCACGTCATTTTTCGCCGATATGACATTCAACAACTGCTCGACCGCCTTGCGCCGCAACCCGTTGAGCGCGCTTTTTGCAATAAACGATTGTCCATCGTTATCAATGACGATCTCCGAAACCGCAAACTCGGTATCGCCCATTTTAGAAACAGCGGTTGCTATATCCGCGTCCGTAATCGGCGCATTTTTTGCACACGCTACCGGATCGCCATACACACAAATCGCATGTTCACCCGAAGTCAACGATAATTCCACCGCCGAACCGGCTCGCACAATAATTTTTGCCTGTATCGGTATTTTTTTATTACGCGCAGATACTTCTGCCGACAATGCAACAGACGACGTACACCAAACAGAATCTCCGACTCGAACATTTCCGGCATACGTAGTCGGATTTCCGCTGATCAAAGCAGTGCCTATCTCTAAATCGTTTCGCAAAAACTTTACGCCGTCTCCCCGCTGCAACGGTTTTTCAAGCGATAGCGATGCTTCGCCGTTCCGAATAGCCGATACGCGGCCGACGCGAATGCCCTTATGTCCTTGCATGGTCGGATAAATCAAGTTATTCCCGTCTAAATATCCCGGACAAAAATCACCGCGGTTGAACGCCAACCGCAACATATCACGATCATGATTGGAAACGCTCTCCCCATCCAACGCCTTTCGATAAATACGAGTCACTTCTGCCACATATTCGACTTTACGCAAGCGCCCTTCGATTTTGAAAGAATCCACGCCGGCCTCACGCAACTCCTGCAATCGATCGATCATGCAAATATCTTTGGGCGACAGATAATACCCCTCCGCACACGCGTTTTCGCATTGTACCTGATACTTTTTGCGGCACAACTGTAGACACCGCCCGCGATTGCCGCTCAAGCCGGAGACCATACTGCTGATCAAACAATTTCCCGAAAACGCAACACACAACGCGCCATGGACAAAATACTCGATCTCTAACCCCGTTTTCTCTTTGATGGCACGAATATCCGATATAGGCGTTTCCCGAGAAAGTACAACCCGTTTTATGCCGAGCTGTTGCGCAAATACAGCGCCCTCAACATTATGAATCCCCATTTGCGTGCTTGCATGCAATACAACGCCAGGCATAGTACGCCGAATTTCGTAAATCAGACCTACATCTTGAACAATAAATGCATCCGCGCCGTATTCCCAAGCCGTCCGAATGCGCGCAAGCGCTTCTGCTATTTCCGCATCGTGCAACAAAGTATTGACAGCAATATAAACCTTTACTCCATGCGTATGCGCATACGCAACAGCATCTTTTAAGGTCTCCAAGGTGAAATTTTCAGCTTTTGCCCGCGCTCCAAACTTGTCCAATGCCAAATAAACAGCATTCGCGCCGTTAATCACCGCAGCTCGTAAAGCCTGCTTATCTCCGACAGGAGCTAATAATTCCGCATCGATTTTTCTCATTGCATAACACTATAAAAAGATATGCGGCCGACTCGGAAAAGCCGACCGCTCTTAGCTACTTTACTACATGCGAAGCTGCGCGCCGAACGCATTCTCCAATGATTGCACGATCGCGTTCATCACAGTTTGCACTTCCGCATCGTTCAGTGTGCGGTCTTTGGCACGGAACGCCAACGAGAAAGCCACGCTTTTTTTATCGGCATCGATCTGCGCGCCTTTGTATATATCAAACAGCTCCACCTGCTCGCACAAACAACCGGCCGCATTGCGTATCGCCTCAATCATATGCCCGACCGGTACAGCATCGTCGATCAGCACAGCCAAATCTCGATTAACCGCAGGAAATTTCGGCAACGGTTGATATATTTTCGTAGCAATGCGCGTCCCGATAAAAGTCTCTAAATCGATTTCCGCCATGTACGTATCGATATGAATGCCGAAAGCCTCCATAACTTTAGGGTGAACTTTACCAAAACTTCCGATGATCGTATCGTCAGTCAAAATATCGGCCGAAATGCCCGGATGCAACCAACTTTGCTTGCTGTAATCCATGGTATAGCAAACCCCGAATTTATGCAGGATGTCGCCGACGATCTCTTTTAAGGCATAAAACCCCTCATCGGCGCCCGTTAAGGCGATGCTCAACGTCAGACGTTCATTCGGAAGTTCCGTCAAAGGCAAACTTTGCGGTCGAAATGTCCGTGCAATCTCAAACAATCGAAAACTTTCGTTTTTACGGTTGGTATTGTTATATACCACTTTCAACATACTGCCCGCTAACTGCGTGCGCATGACGGCATATTCTTCGCTCAGCGGGTTTTTGATTTCAATCATGGCGCGCAAAGGACTGTCTTGCGGTAGCAATAGCATATCAACCTGCTTACGATTGATAAAGCCGTAAGTCATGATCTCGTATGCACCGTACCCACAAAGCAGATCTTTTAACGCCTCGACATTTTCCTGCTTATCACCATATCCGCCGACCGTCGGCCGCGCGGTCGCCATGAATGTCGATTGAATGTTGTCATAACCGTAATAGCGAATAACTTCTTCCGCCAAATCGGTATAATTTTCGACATCCGTTCTAAACCCGGGAACGACGACTGTCAGCGTCTCGCCCGAAATGACTACATCAAAGCATAACGCTTTCAAAATCTTAACGACTTGTTGCGTTTTGACTTCAATCCCCAAAAGGCCGGAAATTTCAGTAGCCGTCGTTTGAATTGTTTTGGCCGCCGGCGCCGCAATACCGGCAGAACTTTTGCTTGTTGTGATTTTACCGGCTTTCAGTTGCGAAATCAGCGATAAAGCGCGCTCCCGCCCCATATCAACGCTAAACCAATCAACACCCTTCTCATACCGCGCAGACGAATCGGAGCGCAAGCCCAACGTGCGCGATGTGGTGCGAATAGAGCCGCGGTCGAATCGAGCGGCCTCTAGAAATACCGTTGTTGTGTCCGGCATAATACCACTATATTCGCCGCCCATAACGCCGGCAATCGCCAAAGGCTTTTTATCGTCGGCAATTACCAGCATAGTATCCTGTAACTTGTATTCATTACCGTCTAAAGCAACGATTTTTTCATCCGGCAAAGCCGTGCGCACACAAATATCACCGTCGACAAAACGCAAATCGAAGGCGTGCAACGGTTGTCCGATTTCCAACAACACGAAGTTGGTAATGTCCACCAAATTATTGATCGGACGAATCCCCGCCAAACGCAATCGGTCACGCATCCATTTAGGCGATGTTTCGATCTTAACGTCGGTGACCAAGCGCCCTTCATACCGTGTGCATAGTTGCCCATTTACGATAGTCACGCTCGGGATCCGGGTACTCGTTTCCACCGTCTTGTATTTCAGATTCGGTTGTTTGACCTTTCGCCCCAAGACCGCGCCGACCTCTCGCGCTATACCGTAAACCGACTGGCAGTCGGGACGGTTTGCCGTCACCGAAACGTCCAATACATAATCGTCCAGTCCCAAAACTGTCTTAATATCCTGCCCAATCGGCGTTTCCGGCGGCAAAATCAAAATGCCGTCGACTTCGGCGCCTTCGATCACACTGCCATCGATCTTCAACTCTGCGCCGGAACAGAACATACCGTAACTGGTCACCCCGCGCAAATCGCCCGTGTGAATGGTTTTCCCGGTAGGTAACACCGCGCCGTCCAACGCCACCGGCACGACGTTTCCGACCCGAATATTGGTCGCGGCAGTCACGATCGTTGTGATCTCAGCGCCTACGTCCACCATACAGACAGAAAGCCTGTCGGCGTCTATGTGCTTTTGTATATCCAAAATCTTACCGGTTACAACGCGCTCAATGTTGCTGCCGGTATAAATAATTTCCTCGACTTCAAAGCCGACATTCACAAGTTTTTCGGCCAGTTGCTCCGGGCTTATATCGTCGACCTGCACAAAATCATTTAACCATATCATAGGAATTTTCATAAATCCGGCCCTCCTATTTGAACTGTTTCAAAAAACGTATGTCGTTTTCGAAAATTGCCTTAAAATCCAGTCCGCTCATAATAATAGCAATGCGGTCTAAGCCCATACCGAACGCAAATCCGGTATACTCGTCGGGATCGATCCCGCACCCTTCCAGCACTTTCCGATTGACCATACCGGCGCCCAGCACCTCGATCCAACCGGTACCCTTGCAAATCCGACAGCCCGCCCCGTGACAGTTATGACACGTTACATCGACTTCGACGCTCGGCTCCGTAAACGGAAAATACGACGGGCGAAACCGAATTTTGGTGCCTTGTCCGAAGAAATGTTGCGCAAACATCTCTAAAATCCCTTTCAAATCGCACATCGTAATGCCCTTGTCCACGACCAAGCCTTCAATCTGGTGGAACATCGGCGAATGCGTCGCGTCCAAATCATCCGAACGGTATGTGCGCCCCGGTGAAATCATTTTGATCGGCGGCTTGACCTTTTCCATGGTGCGAATCTGCCCGGCGGACGTTTGCGAGCGCAATAAAATGTTCTTTGTAATGAAAAAGCTGTCTTGCATTTCCCTCGCCGGATGATCGGCCGGAATGTTCAGCGCCTCGAAATTGTAATAGTCCGTTTCGATTTCCGGGCCGTCGTAAACAGAAAATCCCATCGAAATGAAAAAACTTTCGATTTTACGCCGAACCGCATTGAGCGGATGCAAACTGCCGACCTCTCGAATATGCGGCGTAATGGTAATATCGATCTTCTCCGCTTGTAACTTTCTGTTCAACTCCTCTTCTTTCAAAAAGCGGAACCGGGCATCGAATCGCGTCTCCAAAAGACTGCGCGCCTCGTTGACCAACTTGCCGGCCAACGGACGCTGCTGCTCGTTCAATTCCTTGAGATTGCGCAAAATGCCGGTCAATGCGCCGTTTTTGCCGAGAAACTTTACCTTACAGTCGGTCAACTCTTTGACGGAAACGGCGGCATCGATTCCGGCCGTACATTCCGCAACAATGTCATTGATTCTTTCTTCCATAAAACCCTCTCCCATATAAAAATCCCGGGCTATCACTAGTCCGGGACGTTTCATAACGTGGTACCACCCTGGTTTACAGACATCTGTCTGCCTCATCGGTCGATAACGGAACCGCCCGCACTCTCCTACTACCGTTTCAAAGAGCGTACAACAACGGTGAATATCTTTGATGACGCATTTGCCCTTTCAGCGTAACAGGCAATCTCTGTCGTGCGCGCCTCTTCTTGTGCCGCTGTATCGTAATTATTTACAGTATACCATAGCACCGCAAAAAATGCAAGCAAATTACAGGCGTTACGGGATCAGATTGAGCATTTCGTCCAGGCTGGAAGATTGCAAATACGTGTCCGGCACCTTGCCTACGATAATCGCCTCGGCAATCGGCACCTGCGTGACCGTGACCAGTTCGAAACTCATTCCCGGAATAATTACCTGTATGCCCGTGGACACGTCCATATAAATCTGATGCCGCGTTTGGTTGATACCCATACTCTGGAAGCCGGATGTGAATTTGGAATTGGCCGAGCCCATCGGCAAAATATTGAACGATACCGCCGAGCCTTTACCCGATAAAAACGCCAGCCCCGTTAAAGTCCCCCAAGGTACATGAATACCTTGCTGCCCCATTTGGGTTAAATAGTTTTGCGTCAGTAAGGTGACATTTCTGGCGATCGCGTTTAATTCCACCGGTTTGGCTTGAATCAGTACAACGTCGCCGGCGCTGTTCTTTTCTACTTCGAGTATCGAGTTGTAATCCACCTCGCCGGACATGATTTTAAGAGCCGCCTCATTGACAGCCGTAGCCGCCATCGCGCGCACTTCTTCCTCGGAGATACGGCGCAAAACAGGTCGCACGTTGAAATGCACATGCGCCCAAATGCCGACCGCCAGAACGAGCAAAAAAGCCGATACGCGAACGATCAGCTTTTTTTTACGCCCTCTTCTTCTGACGCACTTACCCATAGTATATCCTATTCGGGTAAGCGCCAAAAGGTTCCGATTATTTCGAGCGCGGCGAAAAAATCAATGTGACCAAGTAACTGGCGACGACGGCTACGCCGACGCCATACGCCGTTTGAATCAATCCACCGGCAAAAGCGCCGATAAAGCCGACACTCTTCGCCATTTGGATCGACCCGCGCGCCAGGCTCGCCCCAAACCCGACAATCGGAACACTGATTCCGGATTTTGCAAATTCGAATATATATTTGTAGACGCCGAGGCCTTCCAAAATAATGCCCAGGATCAAAAAAATGACCAAAATACGCGCCGGCGTCAACTTTGTTTTAATGATTAAGGTTTGTCCCAGCGAACAGACAAATCCGCCCACGCCGAACACGATCAAATATGTCAACAGATACGAAAAGACTACGCTCATCTTACACCTCCATGATAACCGCGTGTGAAATGCACGGTATACTTTCGCCCTGATAGCAACTCTGCGGACTCATCAGCGCACCCGTGGCTAAATATGCCACTTTGTGATATTGTCCCGCCAGCATCTTGTCAATGACAAAAGAGTTGACGATCGACGCGCTGCAACCGGCTCCGCTTCCGCCCTGATAGCAGTTTTGATCGACTGCATAAATCATGTTCCCGCAATCGATATAATTGCTACCCAAAAAGTAGCCTTGCTCCGTCATCAGATCCCGCAAAATATCCGACCCCAGTTTTCCCAAATCTCCGGTAAGAATCAAATCGTAATCCTCCGGCTTGGTGTCCGTTTCTTCCAGCATGACCGTCAGAGTATTCAACGCCGCCGGAGCCATGGCCGCGCCCATGTTGTTTAAGTCGGTCGTGCCGAAATCTATCACCTTACCGAATGTGGCGGCGGTGATGCGCACGCCTTCGCCGCGGTCGGACAGAACGGAGCAACCGGCGCCGGTAACCGTCCACTGCGCATACGGCGGCCGTTGGCAACCGTATTCGAGCGGGAAACGGTATTGCCGCTCGGCGGTCGCAAAATGACTGACGGTAGCGCAAGCGATCGTATCGAAGTAACCGGCGTTGATCATGCAAGACGCCAGCGCCAAGCTCTCCGTCATGGTCGAACATGCGCTGTATAGCCCGAGATGCGGCATATTCAACGACCGCGCCACATAGCTCGAACTGGTCAACTGATTGAGTAAGTCACCCGAAATCAGCATTTGCACGTCGCGCATCGAAAGGCCGCTGTCTAATATCGCGCCCTCGATGGCCGTTTCCAACATGCGCATTTCCGCCTTCTCAAACGTCTTTTCGCCCAACTTGACATCTTTTTCGACTTTGCGAAAATACTTGCCCAACGGTCCTTTCCCTTCTTTATCTCCGACGACGGACATACGCCCTACAATGACCGGCGGCCGTTCAAATACAACGGTCTGCCGTCCGGCTCTGCGGATCGCCGGCCCGGAAATGACGTTGGAATTGGTCAGATGACAATTCTCGCCTGTATGCAACGTAACACTCATTTAAAAGCCTCCGAATAAAAGTCTGATCAGTCCGGCGACCGTCGACCATACGATCCCGTTGACAACGACCGGCCCGACAACGGTAAACAGCTTGGTACTCGTCCCGAAAATCAAGCCCTCGGTCTTAAACTCCATCGAGGCGCTCGACATCGCGTTGGCAAAGCCGGTGATCGGCAAAAACGATCCGGCGCCACCCTTTCGACCGATCACGTCGTAAAACCCTAACCCCGTGAACAAAATCGCGATCGTCACGATCGTCATCGAGGTGATGTTTCCCAGCATCTGTTCCGTCAAGTTGGGAAAAGCCAAGCCGTACAGATCGAAAATAGCTTGTCCGATCATACACGTCAAGCCGCCGACCCAAAAGCTGTTCCACAGCGATTTTGCCGTGCCGCTTTTCGGGGAAACCGAATCCACATACTTGTTATATCGCTTATTTCTCTCGGCAATAATGTTATTCATGCTTATCTGTCTCCTCTGTCAAAATTTCGTTTTCTTCGGTGTTGTATAAATCCGGCTTTTCCCGAATGCGTCTTTGCATAGCCCACCTCACACGTCTAATATGCGTCGGCCATTTCTCATTTATGTAATGGCTGGCATGATTTACCGTTTCAGCATACAAACGCATACAGCCTGACTATATAAAAAACGTCCGTCTTTAGACGAACGTTTCCATGATCCGTTACGATTTATTTTCCTACGTCGACTTCGAATCCTTCCCGCATCTTCTCCAGTATCTTGGATTCCAATCTAGAAACCTGTACCTGCGAAACATTCAGTACCCGCGCGACCTCGCTTTGCGTCTTATCGCGAAAATAGCGTAATACAACGATTTTCTTCTCGCGTTCGTTGAGCGACGCGATCAGCTGTTTTAAAAGCATTTTGTCTACATTATCGTCTATAGTCTCCTTGGTCGTCAGCTTGTCCACCAACGATTTGCCGTTCTCGTCGTCGTTTTTATCGTAAATCGACACGGGAAACTTGCATGAATCCATCACGAAAGCCACCTCTTGCGCGTCAATGGAAAACTCCGCCGCGATCGTTTCGACCGACGGGCTTTGGTTGTGTTCGTTTTTGTAGCGTTCGGAAAAATACGCAATCTTCCCGGCCAGCGCTTTGGTCGAGCGCGAAACCTTGATATAGCCGTCGTCGCGCAAAAAACGTTTGACCTCGCCGGCGATCATCGGCACGGCATAGGTAGAAAAACGCACGTTAAACGCACGGGAAAAGTTGCGGATCGCTTTTAAAAATCCGATACAGCCCAGTTGATACAGATCTTCATACTCCACGCCTTTGTTTTTAAAACGCCGTATCACGCTTTTGATAAGCGGAGAATTCTCCTCGATCAAGCGTGTTTTTGCCGACTCATCGCCTTGCTGCGATCGGTCGATCAGGGCGTAAACTTCCTCTAGCTCCAACGATCATACCGCCTTACTTTACTGCACACAGATTCTTGGACATCTTGACAACCGTTCCGTGCGGCGCGTTATGAAAGACTTCGAGCGTATCCATAAACGACTCCATCACGGTAAAACCCATGCCCGAACGTTCCGCATCGGGCTTGGTGGTATAGAACGGTTGGCGCGCCATCGAAATATCTTCGATGCCTTTGCCTTCGTCCGAGACTTCTATATGTATGACGTTGCCGTCGATACCCGCCTGAATGGTCACTACGCCGTCCTCGCCGTCGTAGCCGTGTACGATCGAATTTGTGACCGCCTCGCTGACGGCAGTCTTTATATCGCTCAAATCGTCCAGCGTCGGGTTTAACTCCACGCAAAAAGCCGCCACCGCACTGCGGGCGAATGACTCGTTACGGCTGACAGCCTTGATCTTCAATGTCATAAAGTTATTCATTTCTGTACCTCTACTCGGCGATTTTAGGCATAATATCGTATATGCCGGTCAGTTTCAAAACCCGATCGACCGCACCCGGCGGCGACGCAATCAAAATCGGCACGGCCCGTGTTTTGAGCTTGCGATAGCGTCCGATCAAAACGCCGATACCGGTACTGTCCATGAAGTTCAACCGCTCCATATCGATAATCACCTTTTTCATTTGGTTTCGTTCGCATATGCTGTCCAGCGTATCCCGCACGAAAGCGGCGCAGCTTTCGTCCAGTTCGCCGGACAGCCCGAAGTACAGAGTACTGCCGACCAATTTATGTTCGATATTCATGCCCTATTCGCTCCTTCGTGATCTATTGTAACAGAAAATAACCCGCATTTCTTATAGGAATGCGGGTGAAAGCGTCTTATTCTGTCGATAAAAATCTTTGCCGTTTTGACCGGCGAATCAGACTACTGTTTCGATCGTGTGATAGAGTACCGATTTTTTATCGGTAAGCGCGCCGTCCAAATGATAGTGTCCGAAATACCAGTGCCGATAGGTGACATTTTCTTCGAAATAGTTGAGTATCAAATTGTCCGGCAACGCACGCATCGCCTTATTCGCCGAACGCAGCGGCGGATAATACAGCGCTTTTTCGTCGCAGGAATGCGTTACGATATAGTCGACCGTATTGCCGCGCTGCGCCAGGTTCGCAATCGCCGTTTCCAACTCCGCGCGCGACGGGATCTCTTCCTTCCACCAAGAAATGCCCTCGCGCCGCATATGCCGATCGATACTCGTACCGCCTCCGAATGTAAAAACGGTTTTACCGCATATCTCGAAAATCTGTCCGCGCATCAAATGTATGACGTCGGGCTTGACCATATGTACCGAACCGCCGTGCCATATCGTCACCGGATACGCATTGAGCAAGTCGAAGTTTTCATGATTCCCGTCGACAAACAACACCGTAAACGGCAAATCGCTGTAAAACCGCAGCATCTCCGTCAGCGTCAGTATGCTCCATACGGCGCCGAAATCGCCGGCTATGATCATATAATCGTCTTTTGTCAAGTGGGGATTTTCGCCGGCAAAGCGGTGTAATTTATCGACATCGCTCAAGCCGTGCGTGTCGCCTGTAATAAAAAGCATATTGTCTCCTATATAGCAAACCGTAAAAAAGAAACAGAATCCGAATGCTTCAGATTCTGTTTCCCGTATAGCGTCCTTACGGTTAAACGCTATTTTGCATATTCGATACTGCGCATTTCGCGGATAACATTGACTTTGATTTGTCCCGGATATTCCATTTCTTTTTCGATCTGTTTGGCAATATCCTTCGCCAAAATGACCGTACCGTCGTCGTCGACAACTTCGGGCTTGACGATGATGCGAACCTCTCGTCCCGCCTGAATTGCAAACGATTTCTCAACGCCTTTAAAGCCGTTGGCAATGCTCTCCAACTTTTCGAGACGCTTGACATAATTGTCGAGCGACTCGCGTCTTGCGCCCGGTCTTGCGCCGCTGATCGCGTCTGCGCACTGCACCAAAATCGCCTCCACCGTCTGCGGCTCGACGTCGTTATGGTGCGCCGCGATACAGTGAATGATCGCTTTGTTTTCCTTGTACTTCTTGGCCAGGTCTGCGCCGATGCTGATATGCGTTCCCTCGACTTCGTGATCGACCGCTTTGCCGATGTCGTGCAACAGGCCTGCGCGTTTTGCGATATTGACGTCCGCGCCCAACTCCGATGCCATGATGCCGGCTAAATGCGACACTTCCAAGGAATGTTTCAGCACATTCTGCCCGTAGCTGGTACGGTACTTGAGCCGCCCCAACAATTTAATCAAATCGGGATGCAAACCGTATACGCCGGCCTCGAACATAGCCGATTCGCCCGCCTCTTTGATTTGCGCGTCCAACTCCTTGCGCGTTTTCTCGACCGTTTCCTCGATACGCGCCGGATGAATACGGCCGTCGGAAATCAGTTTTTCCAGCGATATACGCGCAACCTCGCGGCGTACCGGATCAAAGCCGGACAAAACGACGGCTTCGGGCGTATCGTCGATAATCAAATCGATACCCGTCGCATTTTCCAACGCGCGGATATTGCGCCCCTCTCGACCGATAATGCGGCCTTTCATATCGTCGTTCGGCAGATTGACGACCGAAACGGTAATTTCCGCGGAATGATCGACGGCGCAACGTTGCACCGCTTGCGAAACGATGTCGCGCGCTTTTTTGTCGGCCTCGTCTTTGGCAGACGCCTCGATCTCACGGACGAGCTTGGCTGCGTCCTTTTTGGCCTCGTCCTCAATGGCGACGATCAACTGCGCTTTGGCCTCGTCCCTTGTCAGTCCAGATACCTTTTCGATTTCGGCAATCATCTTTTCGTGCGCCGCGCCTACTTCGACTTTCATCGCGTCGATCTCCGCGCTGCGTTTGGCCAACTCGGTTTTGGTGTTTTCAATGTTCTCGATTTTGCGGTCTAGGATCTCGTCCTTTTTATCGATCGCTTCCTCTTTTTGCAGCAACCGTTGTTCGGTGCGCTGCGCCTCACTGCGCCGATCTTTCATTTCTTTGTCAAAGTCGGCTCGCTGCTTAAACAGCTCTGCTTGCAATTTCTGAATTTCGTCTTGCCCCTTTTGCAACTCTTGTTTACGTAAGGTTTGCGCTTCGGCAATCGCTTCTTGGATCATCTTATTGGCAATTTGACGGGTTTCGCCGACTTTCTTTTTTTGCAACATATAATGCGCAAAAACGCCGCCGACCGCACCGACCAATAAGCCGATAATGGGTAAAACGATATACAGAGCAATGCTTGTACCACTGGCTAAAAAAACAAGCATGTTACCCATTGGTTGTGTTTCCTTCCTCCTTTACAATATAAAATAAGATAATTTTGTTTTGAAAAGACGCTCGGCTTCGCAATTCCGAACGGCAAAAACAAATAAGCGGGCTTTCACCCACTTATTATATTACTATATTCCGATGC
This sequence comes from Clostridia bacterium, assembly GCA_022791055.1. Lineage (GTDB taxonomy): Bacteria > Bacillota > Clostridia > Christensenellales > Pumilibacteraceae > HGM11386. The sequence goes on from JAAVYI010000042.1 coordinate 18,247, forward strand.
AAAAGTCAAGCAAATGACCGGAAAGCGAATTTTATTTCTATTCGTTTCCCTCTTCACCGGCCGCCTCATCCGACTTGTCGTCGCCCGTATCCAAGAAAATTCCCGCTTTTTCGTCGGCCATTTTGCGGATTTTCGCTTCCAGCTCGGCCGTAAGCTCGGGCGATTCCTCCAGTTTGCGTTTGGCCCCTTCACGACCTTGCGCCAACTTTTCGCCGTTGTAGTTATACCACGAGCCTGTTTTTTGCATAATGTCGAAATCGCACGCCAAATCGACGATACAGCCGAATTTTCCGATGCCCTTGCCGTACAAAACATCGAATTCCGCTTTACGGAACGGAGGCGCCAACTTATTCTTGACGATTTTCGCCGTAGTCCGATTGCCCTTGATCTCGCTGCCCTCCTTGATCGGCTCGCCTTTTCGAATATCGATGCGGACGCTGGCATAGAATTTGAGCGCCTTGCCGCCCGGCGTCACTTCCGGGTTGCCGAACATGACGCCGACCTTTTCGCGCAACTGGTTGATGAAGATGATACACGTTTTTGTTTTGTTACAAACCGAGGCCAGTTTGCGTAGCGCCTGCGACATTAGGCGTGCTTGCAAACCGACGTGGCTGGCGCCCATCTCGCCGTCGATTTCCGCCTTAGGCGTCAACGCCGCAACCGAGTCGATAACGATCAAATCGAAAGCAACACTCTCGACGAGTTTCTGCGTAATATCCAATGCCTGCTCGCCGTTGTCCGGTTGCGAAACGTACAGCTTCGACAAATCGATACCCAATGCCGACGCATACACAGGATCGAGCGCATGTTCAGCATCGATAAACGCAACGTTTCCGCCCGCTTTTTGCGTTTCGGCAATGACGTGTAGCGACATCGTCGTTTTGCCGCTCGACTCCGGACCGTAGATCTCGACGATCCTGCCGCGCGGCAAACCGCCGATCCCCAAAGCCAAATCGATCGACAAGCACCCGGTCGGCAACGACTCGACCGGGGCAACCTTGGTATCGGTCAAAGTCATGATCGCGCCCTTGCCGAACGTCTTTTCGATTCCTTTGATCGCTTCATCCAAGGCCTTTGCCTTTTCTTCCTTGGTCATGTTGGTATTGTATACCTTAACTTGCTTGTCTTTCTTATCCATAAGCGGTTTCTCCTTTCTTATTTTCTTTCAGTATACCACATACAAGTTGGCAGCTGTATGTCCACATTCAAAATTTGTTTCAATTTTTTTCGTTATCTTGTTGTAGTTGCTCCTGTTGCTGTAAAAGACTTTCAAACTCGTTATGCTTGAGCGCTTTATACAACATGAACAATGCGTTCTGCGTCCCGCTTTCGATGACTTCGGCGCGCGTCCCGGTAAAGCGGTATTCGTAAATATGGATTCCTTGCGCGTCACCGACCGAAATATAGCAATGGCCTTCGTCGCCTTCCCGCTCCGCCGTCGGTCCGGCATTGCCGGTCGTAGCCAACGCAAAATCGCAGTGTCCCTGCATCAAAAGCCCTGCCGCCATTTCGTACACCGTCTCGTCGCTGACCGCGCCGTAATGCTCGATAACGGAAGAATCGATCCCCAAACGTTCGGCTTTGGCCTGCGCGTTATAACAAACCAGGCCTTCGTAAAGCGCTTCGCTGGCGCCGGGTATCGCAACCAGTTTCGAGGCGATCGCGCCCCCGGTAAACGATTCGGCCAAACACACTTTTTTGCCGCGCACTTTGAGCAAATCGACGACCGTTTCCGCTAGCGTCATATCGCCGAATCCGTATGTACAATCCTTCAACTTTTCGGCTACGACACTGACCATGTCATCGACCGTACTCTTCATCATCTTGTTGGAATACCGCATCGCTACGTCGCAAGCGCACAGCGACGGATAAAAATGAAACGCGATACGGTTGCGGTTACGGATTTGTTCCTTTAACAACTCCCGCAGTTCCGATTCGGTTTTACCGAACGTGCGGAATTGCACCGTCGAATAAAAGGTTTTACAGCGGCTGTTCAGCAACGGAATGACCGTATCGGTTATAAACGCCATTTCGTAACGCTCGCAAAGTGCATACGAAATTTCGTCTATCTGAAATACCCGCTTGTGTTCATCGATACGGTAGCGATCGCGCACCGTTTCGAAAAAGCGTTCGCACGCGCCGCACACGACGATTGCTTGCGATACGCTTTGCAAATAGGTCAGCGCGCCCGCAAAATCCGCCGTTGAATCGACCGACACGACCGCAGACAGATCGTAGCCCTTTTCCGCCAGTCTTTTTTTGACTTCGCTGACCGGAAAGTCGGACGTTTCGGATACCAACACGCCTACATTCATCAGCCTTTCAGCACCTCTCTATTTCGGACAATATAGTTGATCCCCGAAATGATCGTCATCAACGTCGCCAATCCCAACAGTGCAAACCCTACATACAAAAACATGTCGCCGGTAAACGCGTGCAACGCAAGAATATTCATATACGGAATGAGCAAAAGCAACGCGATCATTTGAAAAATCGTTTTGATTTTACCCAGTTTATCGGCGGCAAGCGTCACGCCTTTTGAACTGGCCACAATGCGAAATCCGCTGATCATCAGTTCGCGACAAAGAATGACCATCGCGCACACGGCAACATAGACTTGCAAAATCGAACCGTCCAACGCGATCCCGATCAAGGCGCACGAAACCAACATTTTATCGGCGATCGGGTCGAGGAACTTACCGAAATCGGTCACTTGATTGTTTTTTCTGGCAAGATAACCGTCCAAAAAGTCGGTCAAACACGCTAAGGCAAAGATCCCGACCGCTATGATTCGGTTATACGGAATCGCCGTCACAAAGAAAAATACGACGAACAGCGGGATCATCAATATACGCAAAAACGTCAATTTAGTCGGCAGATTCATAACTGTTTTTTTTGCTCTCCTATTAAGTCATAACCGTCAACGCCGGTGATCGTAACGTCGTAAACGGTACCTACATCTGCGTAATCGGCTTTAAAATAAACGCAACAGTCTATGTCGGGCGCATCCGCCTCGGTACGCCCCTTAAACATTTGCCTGTCGTAGTCGACATCCTCGTACAGTACCGGCACTGTCCGCCCGATGAGCGAACGGTTACGTTCTTGCACATTGCGCAAAAATAATTTGCCGAGCTTGTCGACACGCTGCCGTTTCTCTTTGGCGGAAACGCGCCCTTTGAGCTTTGCGGACGGCGTATCCTCTTCGGTGCTGTACGCAAATACGCCCACGCGTTCCGGCCGGTATGTATCCAAAAAGCTGTACAATTCTTCAAACTGCTCTTGCGTCTCGCCCGGAAACCCGACCATGACCGTCGTTCGCACCGCGATACCCCGCGCCCGCAGTTTGGCAAACAAGTCTCGAATTTGCGCGCTGTTTGTCCGACGCCCCATTCGCTTCAACACGTCATCGGCTATGTGTTGGATCGGAATGTCGATATAGTTCGCGATCTGCGCATTGGCGGCAATGAGGTCGATCAACTCGTCCGAGACCAGTTCCGGATAACAGTACATCAGCCGCAACTTGTCTATCCCCGTCGGCAACAACGCTTTTAGCAACCGCACCAACGACGGCGCGCCGTACAGATCCCGACCGTATGCCGTCACGTCCTGGGCGACCAAAATCAATTCGCGCACGCCGTCGCGCACCAGGCTTTCCGCCTCCGCCACAATGTTTTCGATCGGCCGTGAAACAAACCGACCGCGGATCGAAGGAATGGTACAATAGGTGCAGTAATTATCGCATCCGTCTGCGATTTTCAAATAGGCGTAATGCGGCGGCGTGGTAAGGATCCGCCCCTCTTCCTCCAGCATTTTGCAACCGTCGACGGCACACCGACGCGCATCGCCTATTTCGGCAAGAATGTTCGGCAAACGCTCGTAGTCCCGAAACCCGACAAACGCTGCCACCTCGGGCAGCGAATCGAAAATTTCATGCGCATATTTCTGCGCCAAACAACCGGTAACGATCAATTTCGATTGCGGATACTGCTCCGCACACGAAAGAACGGTCTCGATCGCCTCGGAACGGGCGCTCTCGATAAAGGCGCACGTATTGATGACAATGACCTCGGCTGTCCGTAGATCGGTATATGTGTAACCCGCGCGCGTCAACAGCGCGAGTATATGTTCGCTGTCAACGCGATTTTTATCGCAGCCTAAGGAAATCAGTCCGAACGTCATGAGATATCGTCCACGTCTTCGTCAAACAACTCGCGGAACTGCTCGCGCGTAATATAGACTTCGCGCGGCTTACTTCCCTCCAGCGGCCCTATAAACCGATTCGATTCCATTTGGTCGACAATGCGCGACGCGCGTGCGTAGCCGACGGAGAACCGACGTTGGATCATCGAGGTAGACGCTTGTCCCGAAATAATGACACGCTTTAAAACCTGTTTCATCAGCACGTCGAAACCGTCGTCGTCCTCGTCGTCGGCCGGTCCTTTCTCGGCAACCGCTTCTTTGGTAACCATGATTTCGTTTTCGACGTCCTCGTCGTAATCGCAAGGGTTGTTTTCCTTGACAAAGCTGACGATCGTCGAAACCTCTTCGGTCGTCACATAAGCGCCCTGTACGCGTTTCGGCTCGGGCATGTCGTTGGGCGCGTACAGCATATCGCCGCGTCCCAAAAGTGCCTCCGCGCCGCCTTGGTCGAGTATCGTGCGCGAATCGTTATAACTGGTAACGGCAAAGGCCACGCGGCTGGGCAGGTTGGCTTTGATCGTGCCGGTGATAACGTCGACCGACGGCCGCTGCGTAGCCAAAATCAAATGCAAGCCGGCGGCGCGCGCTTTTTGCGCCATCGACATAATGCGTTCTTCCAGTTCTTTTTTAGCCGGCGACATGATCAATTCGCACAACTCGTCAACAATAATGACGATGCGCGGGAGTTTCTCTTCGATGCCGTCCTTGACGATTTGGCTGTTGTTAAACTCGGCCAAACTGCGTACACAGTACTTGCTGAGCAGCTTATAGCGGCGATCCATTTCGAACTTCGCCCACTTAAAGGCGCTCACCGCATGGGCTGTATCGTTGATAATATCCTTGATCAACAGATGCGGCATATTTTTGTATATGGCAAACTCGACCTCTTTGGGATCGATGAGGATCATGCGCACGTCCTCGGGCGAAGACTTATACAAAATGCTCATGATGATCGAGTTCAGACAGGCACTCTTACCACTGCCCGTTGAACCGGCAATCAGCAAGTGCGGCATTTTTTCCAACTGACAAACGATATTTTGCCCGGCAATATCCTTGCCCAGTGCCAGAGTAAGCGGCGAAGTAGCCGTTTGGAACTGCTTGGACTCGATAATATCGCGCAGCGCAACAATGGCGATCTGCTCGTTCGGCACTTCGACGCCGACGGCACGTTTGCCGGGTATGGGCGTTTCGATACGTATTTTGCCGTTGCTGGCCAAATTATACGCAATGTCCGATTGGAAAGACTCGATACGCTTGATAGGAATACCGGGCTGCATTTCCAGTTCGTAACGCGTAACGGCAGGGCCTTTGGTGATCTGTACGACCTTTGCCGGTAACTTCAAACTCTCCAACGTCTGCTCGAGAATATGTGCCTTTTCCTGGCTGTCTCCGCCGTAGTCCTCCGGATTGGTCGAATTGTTCATCAACAGCTCGATCGGCGGCGCTACGTAGCGAACACGCTTTTTCTTTTTCGGGGGCTTGGGCGGCTCCGGTTCCGGAACGTTTTTTCCGTAGTCGTCCAGATTGATCTGCCCCGGCACGGCGCGCGATTTACGCGACGCACGATCCTGCATCGTGTTGGCATTGATAACCGGCTGATAATACCCGGTGAAATCCTGTTCGGAAGAATCGGCTTTCTCCGATAAATCGACAACCTCGTCCTCGATTTTAAATAGCGATTCGGGTTGTACCGTATCTCCGTTGACGATCGGCGCAACGGGTTCTTTTATCGGCGCTTCCTGCGCCGGCTCACGGTCTCGAATCGCACGATCCTCGCGCAACAATTTCTCAAAGGAAGATTCCGACTCGATCGGCGCATTCGATATATACGGTTCCGCCGGCGCAACAGGCTCCGGCTCATACGTCGGCATAGGCGACTCGGCACGCAAAATCGAATCGGACTGCTTTTTCAATAGGCTTTCGGTAAACAAATCCCCGTTCATGATCGGCGCCGGCTCGGGCGCGGATTCGGTAATCGGCTCGGCGATCGGCCGCAATGAATCGGCCTCTATCTTGCGAACGGAAAAATCGTCCAACTTGGGACGGCTGTCAAATAACGATTCTTTTTGCGGCTCGGACGGGCGTTTGGCGCGTTGCTCCATCAGTTGCATCGACAAATCGTCGCCGTTGATGATCGTTCCGCCGACAATTTGATCGGTAAAATCTTTCGGCTCGGGGAAAACGACGTCAAACGGTTTTTGCGCAGGTTGCGCGTCGTTGTGGACGATTTTCGGCGGCTTGGCAAACGTCGGCCGCTCCGATGTCTTAACGGCCGGCTGACTGCTGATCACATCGGGCAACACCGACGTATTCGACGATTGCGTCGTATGCGCGCCCGGATCGTATGTCGGATAATTGCTGCGGTTGTCCTCAAAAAGGATCCGATGCGCTTCGCTGCGCGAATCGGGTTTCGCTTTAGGCGGTTCCGGCTGCGACGGCGCATGGTACGGCTCAAAGGTCGACGACGTTCCGTAGCCGTAGTTCCCGTAACCGGCTGTCGTTTGATACACCGGCGTTTCGTTGCCGTATCCCGAAACCGGCGGCCGTTGCGGTTCGGACAAACCGTGAAAACTGCCCGATTCCGTTTTCGGAATTTGCGGCGCAGTCGGCATGATGCTGTCGACAAACAGGCTGGTGTCGGTCACCGGTTGCACCGGCTGCGGCGTAGCCTCCCCTTTGACGAACTTATATTGCGGCGTTTCCGGCGCTGCGGTATGTTTGCGCGATTTGAAAATATTTTTTTTACCGACGCCCAACAACAAAAACGCCATAATGACGATGAGAGCCGAAAGCAGAATATACGAAAACACAGCGGTAAGCGCGGTTTTCATCCCGTAGGCCAACACGCCGAACAAAGCGCCGCAAGCAGCCGCTTTCGCTCCGTATACGCGCGAAATATACTCGCTGAACGGCACGCTCAAATAGTTGTGCGTAACAGCCAACTGCAAAATCATGACAAACGAAAAAGCAATGACCGCGATCGCGGCGATCTGTTTCCCGGGCAACGAAATTTTCCAGTCCTGCAACAGCGCGATCCCCAAAACCAGCAACCCGATAAACAGCGGATAGCTGACGAAACCGAAAACCCCGGTAATCACGCCGTAGAAAAATTGCGATACGATACCGATCAGCGGCGGGATGACGATGCACAAAAGAATAAACGCACTGACAATGATCAGCCCGATTCCCAAAACCTCGTTGCCGCCTTCCCGTTTAGACTTTCTTCCGTTTGTGTACTTTCTGGGAGCCAAAACCAAACCTCTTTGCAAGACTTATACCAGGTGAAACCCACCTCAATCCATTATAACATCTTTCTTCGTTTTTTACAATAGATTTACGCTAAGATTTCAGAAAAACTTTAAATTTCGTAAAGCCGCATCGTAACAATGCGCGGCGATCACGGCTTGACTTCATACCCTTTTTTCGCCGATTTTCCCTGTTGGCGGTCATAATTTTCCTGATTTTTGGCAAGATAGATTTGGAAAAGCTCCTCCGCCGTCATGCCGGCGTCAATGCACATGCCTATGTAAAAGTGCAAAATATCGACAAGTTCTTCTTTCAACGCCCGGCCGTCTACCGGCCGCGGATTCTTCCACCATTTAAAATTGACTTCGTCCAATGTTTCGGCCAGTTCGCTGATCAGCGCCAAACTGCGTTTCATGATCCACTCTTCTTTGGTGTATTGCAGATTGCGCTGCTCGGTAATATAGCCGTCCAATCCGCTTTGCATTTCGAAAATCGTATCCAGCTTGTCCATTCGACAAATCTCCTTAGTTTTTCAGTATACCCATAATATCGGCGTCAAACGGTTTACCGACATACGCCGCGCTTACATGGTCGAAATCGAACAGTTGTTTGGCAAACGCATATACGCGGTCGCATGTCAATTCGTCGATTTCGGCCAGCCGCTTGTTTATGTCGTATACCTCGTCGCAAACGGCCATCAGCTTGCCGATCGCCATCATCACCGACTGACTGCTCTCCTGCCCGAACACCAAAGCCGACTTCAACTGCGCGCGGGCGCGCTCGAACTCGTCCGCGTCGATACCGTCGCGCAAAAGCCGTTCGATTTCCTGTTTGGTCGCGGCTACCGCCTGCGCCGTATTCGCCGCCGTGATATTGAGATACACCGAAAAAGCGCCGTTATTTTGATAGGCGGACGCCGACGAATACACGCTGTACGCCAGCCCGCGCTGTTCTCGGATCGCCTGGAACAGCCGCGAACTCATACCGCCGCCCAAAAGAGCATTGAGCGCCGACTGCGTCATCGTGTCCGGGTGGTTAAACGGAATGGACGGGAACGCGATCGCAATATTCGACTGCTCGAAATCTTTGATCCGCTCCCGATAGCTCCCGGCCGAATCGCAGTGCGCGATCGGAGCGAGCGCACTCCGTTCGGTTTTCAGCTGCGGCAACATATATTTGCGGACGATCGCGTCGGCCTGCGCGGTGGTCAGGCTGCCGGATACCGCCACGACCAGATTGTCGGGACGGTAAAAACGGTCGATAAATGCGCGAATGTCGTCGCCGTTGAAACGATTGACATTCTTTTTCGGGCCTAGAATGGGCAGCGCCAGCGAATGCGAGCCGTAAACAGCCTCGGCGATCAAGTCGTAGCAGACGTCGGCCGGGTCATCCTCTCCCATATTGATCTCTTCGATGATGACTTTTCGTTCTTTGTCGGTTTCGACTTGTTTGAAATCCGAATGGAAAAAGATGTCGCTTAACATGCCGAAACATTCGTCTGCCACGTCGTCGACCGCTTTGAAGAAATAGCATGTACATTCTTTGCTGGTAAAAGCGTTGACCATCGCGCCTTTATCCTCAAATTGACTGGCCACCTCGAACGGCGTCAGCGTATCCGTACCCTTAAACATCATGTGTTCGGTAAAATGCGACAAGCCGTTCCATTCGGGCGTTTCGCGTATGCTACCGACCCCGACAAAAATTCCCATAGCGACCGAACGCACCCCGGGCGTCGTATCGACCACCAGTCGCAAACCGTTTTCGTACCTTATGACTTCCGCCATTTATCCACCTCGTTATACTAGTATCGGGTTTCTGCGGCGGCTTTATGTAATCGACGCGATAACCTCGCTCACTTTCGCCACCGTAAGCCCCTTTTCTTGTAATGTTTTGATGATCTCGGGCAGCGCCTCTACCGTCGCCGCCGTCGGGTGCATCAGCACCAAACTGCCGCCCTTGACCTTTTTGGTCGCGCGTGTATATATCAGTTTTTTGTCTTTATCCCGCCAGTCGATCGTATCGTCCGACCACATGATCATTTTGTATCCGAGTTCTTCGGCTACTTCGATCGTTGTGTCGCCGTATGCGCCCGACGGCGGCGCAAAAAGGTTCATCTCAAGCCCCAACACGCTTTTAACCAGTTTGTGCGTGACCTCGATCTCTTCCTTGTTGCGCGCACGGTTGATCTTTTTGTGATCCTTATGGAAATATCCGTGGTTGCCGATCTCGTGTCCCTTTTCATATATTTTCTTTAGGACGGCCTCGTTATCTTTGACCCACATGCCGCCGACAAAAAAGGTCGTCTGTATCCCGTTCTCCTCGAATATCTCCAGCATGGGGTCGATAAATTCGGTCCCCCAATACACGTTGACCATCAGAGAAACTTTATTGTCCGATTCGCCCTTGTAAATAGGCGCGCCGGAAACCGATACATTTTTAAAGCCGAACGTAAAGCCGACGACCATGACCGACACGATGACCAGCGCGATAACGGCATTACATACAATATTGCGAACAAATTTTTCTTTTCCCGACATAACAAGTCTCCCTGTATACACTATTACGGGAAAAGCAAAAGTAGACCGATTTTACACAAAAAGCCCTGTATTTCTACAATATAGGGCTTTTTACTCGGATCGAAATCCCTGATTATTTATCTGCCTTTTTAACGATTTCCAAAAGTTTCAAATCGATGCGGCTCTTTTCGTCGACTTTGATGACTTCGACTTTGACTTCGTCGCCCAGGTTGACAACGTCTGTCACCTTGCCGACCCGCTTATCCGACAGCTTGGAAATGTGGATCATGCCGTCCTTGTTGGGCGCCAGTTCAACAAACGCGCCGAATTCCAAGATACGCACAACCGGTCCTTGATAAATGTTGCCTTTCTTGGCGTCCTCGACGATCGAAAGCACGATCGCCTTTGCCTTTTCGGCCATTTCGGCATCGGGTGTTGCGATAAATACGCGGCCGTCGTCCTCGATGTCGATCTTAACGCCGGTGTCCTCGACGATCTTATTGATCGTCTTGCCGCCCTTGCCGATGACCTCGCCGATCTTGTCGGGATCGATGGTAAAGCCGATGATCTTGGGCGCCCACTTGCTCAGTTCCGGTCTCGGTCCGGACAGAACGTCCAACATTTTGCCGAGAATGTGCAAGCGGCCGACACGCGCCTGCTCGAGCGCCGTCTTGAGGATCGCCTCGTCGATGCCCTTGATCTTGATGTCCATTTGAATGGCAGTGATACCCTTTTCCGTACCGGCCACCTTAAAGTCCATATCGCCCAAGAAGTCCTCGAGGCCTTGGATGTCCGACAGAATGGCCACTTTCTTGCTGGCCTCGTCTTTGATAAGCCCCATGGCGATACCGGCGACGGGCGCTTTGATCGGAACGCCTGCGTCCATCAGCGCCAACGTCGAGCCGCAAACGCTCGCTTGCGAAGTCGAGCCGTTGGAGCTCAAAATCTCGCTGACCGTGCGAATGGCATACGGAAATTCTTCTTCCGACGGGATCATCGGCTCTAATGCGCGTTCGGCCAATGCGCCGTGTCCGATCTCTCTGCGGCCGGGGGCGCGCATCGGTCTTGCCTCGCCGGTCGAATACGGCGGGAAGTTATACTGGTGCATATAGCGCTTGTACGGCTCTTCGTCGAGGTTTTCCAGTTTCTGCACGTCGGCGATCGTACCCAAGGTACAAGTCGTCAGCGCTTGCGACTGGCCGCGGGTAAAGACGCCGCTGCCGTGTACGCGCGGCAGTACGCCGACCTCGCACCAAATGTCACGAATATCGGTCAAGCCTCTGCCGTCGGGACGGAATCCCTTTTTCAGGATCTTTTGCCGTACTTTTTCTTTGGTCATCGCGTACAGCGCGTCGCCGATCTCACGCTCGCGGTCGGCGTACTTTTCGGCGAACTCCGCCTTGACGGCGTGTTCTACTTCGTCTTGCTTTTCTTCGCGTTTCTGCCGGTCGGTCTCCTCGAGCGCTTTGTCGAGCAGCTTGTCCGCAAACTTGCGCACATCGGCCGCCAGATCCTCGCCGACATGGTAGAGTTCGATTTCCTGCTTGGGCTTACCTACCGCTTTGACAATATCGTTGATAAAAGCGACCTGCTTTTTGATTGCCTCATGCGCGAACAAAATACCGTCGAGCATGACTTTTTCGCTGACTTCGTTAGCGCCCGCTTCCACCATCATAATGGCTTCGCTCGTGCCGGAAACGTACACGTGCATTTGGCTCTTGGCGCGCTGTTCGTTGTCGGGGTTGATGACATATTCGCCGTCGACGTAACCGACGACGACCGAACCGGTCGGGCCGTAGAACGGAATATCGGAGATCGAAAGCGCAATGCTCGATCCCAACATGCCGAACACTTCGGGCGGGATATTGGTGTCCACGCTCAGGACCGTCGCCACGACGTTGACATCGTTATACAGGCCTTTCGGGAACAGCGGACGAATCGGGCGATCGATCAGTCTCGAGGTCAAAATGGCCTTGTCGCTGGCGCGCCCCTCTCTGCGTTTAAAGCCGCCGGGGATCTTGCCGATCGCGTACATCTTCTCTTCGAAGTCAACGCCGAGCGGGAAGAAATCGATACCGGGGCGCGGCGTCTCCGCCATCGTCACGTTGGTCATGACAACCGTATCGCCGCAACGAATGATACACGATCCGCTTGCTTGTTGCGCGTACTTGCCGGTTTCGACGGTTACCTTTCTGCCGCCGATCTCGGTTTCAAAAATGTTTGCTTGCATAGTACCTGTCCTCCTCTCCTTAAATCCTCATGTCCTTTTCGACACATGAAAATAAGGGCGTTTCGACAACGCCCTTACTAAATTTACTTTCTCAAATCCAGTTTAGCAACAAGCTGTCTGTATCTCTCGATGTCAACCTCTTTGAGGTAATTTAAGAGACTTCTTCTGGCGCCGACCATTTGCAACAGCCCTCTGCGCGAGTGGTGATCCTTGTGATGCTCCTTAAGATGCTCGGTCAAGTGGTTGATCCGATAGGTCAACAGCGCGACCTGCACCTCGGGGCTACCCGTGTCGCCCTCGTGCGTGGCATACTTTGCGATAATGTCCGCCTTAACTTGTTTGTCCATACTACCCTCCGTAAAATATAAATTCGCCTTACCCCTAAGTATCCGCCTGGAGAGCGCGGCACCTGTGGCAATAAGGTACTCTCTTATTATAGCACACCCGTTTCGGATTGTAAACACAATTTGCAAGGTTTATAAAATTTTTTTCATGCCCGGCTTGTTCCTCGTCTATCGCAACGCGGTGTATAATGCCCTTGTTGCCGCGCTTGTCGGTGTCAATGAGTTTATACCCGTAAATGAGATGCCCGCCGCAATACGTTCCGTTTTTAACGCTCGTGTCAAGCCCGTCGTGTACTCGCTTTGAAAGGCGTTGCGAATACTTTTCGTCGTTCCATTCCAAAAACATTTCGTAGAACTCGCCGCCCTCGTCGTTGCTGACGGGTTCAGTTGCCGAAACAACCCGTATGCCGTACCGCTTTTTTAACTGCGCTTTGTACATTATACTGTCAACTCGGTTGCGGGCGAAACGGTCAAACTTATAGACTATGATTTGCTCGAACGCGCCGCTTTCGGCGTCGGCTATCATTTTCTGAAAGTCGGGGCGGTGGTCGTTCGTTCCCGAACGCGCTTTATCTTTATAGGCTTTCAAAACGGTGTAACCTTGACTTTCGGCGTACTCGGTGCAAATGCGTATTTGCCCCTCAATAGACTGCTCGTTTTGTCCTTGCGAGGAATAGCGGGCGTAGATAACTGCGTTTTTGTTCATTGTCTGCTCCTTTGCGCTGTCTGCGTGTGTGCGGACTGCGGCTTAAAATTTTGTT
>JAAVYI010000006.1 GCA_022791055.1 Clostridia bacterium
AAGCTAAATGATGTGCAAACTTTTCCTAATCCGCTATGTTAAAATCATGTAAGGTATTGATTTTACATAAAGCAACATGATATTAAATAAAACAGGCTTGGTGTAAGAAAGTAATTTTATATAGCAAAAAGAGGAGCTTCTGCTCCTCTTTTTATTATGTGATTTAGAAATAAAAAGTAAATCCGAACCACTCACTTGTAACAAGTAAACAATTCGGATTATACTCTTTTGGCGCGCCCTGAGGAGCTCGAATCCCCAACCTTTGGTTCCGTAGACCAACGCTCTATCCAATTGAGCTAAGGGCGCATATATCGATGCCTTTGCAAATGCTAGACTATTATATAAAACGTCGGGAAAAAAGTCAAGCGTTTTAGCGCCGTTCTTTGACATTTTCATTAAAGTCGATCGTCGCGCGGCGGTGTACATGAAAGCGCGATTTTGTATTGACAAGACAACATTCGAATGCTATAATAGACTGACGTATTATATCCTATTGTATATAATGCGAGCGAATCGACGATTCCCGGTAAGAAAATTCCGGCGTTCGTCATATATGTAATAAGGTAAGGAGAATTTTTTATGGCTGAAAAAGATTCCAAGCAACCCACCGCGTCGAAGTCCGGTTCTACGCGACCTGCTACCCCTGCCGCGACATCGCGCACCGCTGCGGCGCGCCCCGGCGCAACCAAGCCGACAGCAGCGACTTCGCGTCCTGCGGCTACTGCGCCTACTAAGTCGGCCGCAACGACAAAGCCCGCGGCAACCGCGAGACCGACCGCGACAGCGGCAAAGCCCGCGGCCACGACGAAAACGCCTACGACCCCGGCAAGGCCTACGACCACGACAAAAGCGACCACGACAAAAGCGACCACGACCCCGGCAAGGCCTACGGCAACGACAAAGGCCGCCAAGCCGACGGTTGCGGCAAGCCGATCGGTCGAAAAGCCGCAAGCAAAACCGGCGGCGAACAAGGCGGACGCCAAATCTTCGGGCGAGCGCGAGATGGTCGGCATTCTCGGCAACAAGACGGTACGCATTTCTATCGTCGCGGTTTTGGCATTCATCCTGATCGGTTCGCTGATTTTGGGCATTATACTCGGCGCAAAGGCTTGCAAAAAGACCAATGATCCGGGGCTGCCCGTCAATGTTACCAAGCCCTACGACACCGACAAAAAAGGGACGACGATCGTCGGCTATGCGGCCGAGCAGTTGGGTACGGTCGACCGCGACATTCCCCAAACGACAAAGAATGAGGGTCTGGACGCCTATCCCACCTACGGCTACACTTTAAAAAGCGTGATCGGCAGCAGCGACGACAAAGTGGCCGCGCGCAATGCGCTGATCGCCGAATCAAGCTATTTGACGGCGACAGGCACGTGGAACGCCGGCGGCGGCAACTATAAGTGGATGGACAGCGCGGGCAAGTTGTACAACGGTACGACGGCCGCGCCGGAGCCTACGCTCGACAAAAACGGGCAGCACAGACAGCTCTACAAGCATTCCGCTTCGGTCGGGCTGTACTTCGGCGACGTTGCCGACGACGAGCCGGGTATCATCAAGTCGGTCACCATGCGTCCCCGCTCCTATACCCGCGGCTACGGCGTGACCGGCGTATACGCGCCGGCGGGCGAAGTCATCAAGATCGAAATGAGCGAGACCGACATGAACGCTACGGGCGGCATCGTCATTCACATCGGCCAGGCGCTTTACAACGGCAAAGCGAACAACATTTGGGCGGCCAAGGGACAGATGCAACGCATTCCGCACCTACTCAACACCATGGTCGTCGATAAAAACACATCGGTTTTACAAAACGGCGTTTACACCGCGTATGTCGGCTCGTTCATCGGCGGACCGATCTATATCCGCAACGAGACGGCCACCTTTACGGTGACGATCTCGGGCGGCGTAACGTATTCGCATTTCATTTTGGGCTACACCACGCAAGACGAGTTCGAGAAGAACGCCAAGTCGTCGACGCCGTACTTCGATTTGGAAATTTGGGACACCGGCGTACTGCATTCCGGCCCCAAATACTATGCCCAAAGTTTTTCTTACGACGACATTTACAAGGTGGCCGTTCTGTGGGATAAGGTCGCTTCGGTGACGACAACCGGCTCCACGCAAGGCATCGTATTCTTGTTCGATCCGTTCGTCGCAGCGGGCGCGGCGGTTGCGTTTCCCGGGCAAGGTTCGGTCAACTGCCCTGCCGATTGGATGAACGGTGCGCTCAACTACAATACGATTGTCAGTTCCGGCGCATGGGGCAACTTCCACGAATACCACCACAATTTCCAGGGCTACGGCGTGGGCGCGGGCGGCGAGGTCACCAACAACGGCATGACGCTGGTCTCCTATGCGCTATTCACCAAGATTTCCTCCCACCGCGGTATTTCCGGTTACGGCGGCGCGGGACTGGGCGGCTGGAACAGCTATACCAGCGCGACCTGGGCGCTCAACGAGGTACTCAAAATTGCCAAACCCGACGAAAACCCGTCCAACGGCAATAAAGGGCTGTCGCTGTATGCGACGTTGTTGCACAACTTCGGCCCGGATGCCTACATTCAATCCAAAATACAGCAAAGAAGCAAGCACTACGGCGAAAATTATCAAGGGTATTTGCGCGCCTGGCAGGACATCACGCACCAGGATATGACGTATTACTTCAAGGATATTCTCCAAGGCATCGACGAGACGACGGCCGCCAAGTGGCGCAATGCCGACTACCCCACCTTTGTCCCGATTTCGTCTGTGTACCAGACCGGCAGAAGCTACACATTCGACGGCGAGAAAAAGTACATCACCACCATGCAACCGTATGTCATCCCCACCGAATACGACTTTACGGTCGACCTTTCCAAGTATACGGCGCCGAGCGGCCAGTACGCTAGCGGCAGCGTTATGCTGCCCGACGGGTTCGACTATACGGTAAAAGCGATCTCCGACCCCGAAAACGGCTCGATCGTCAACAAGGATCTCGGCGGCAAGAAATTTTCCTATCGCCCCGACGGCACCAAGCGTTCGGGCAAGATCGTTGTCACGCTAGGTCTCACCAAGACAAACGCCGGCATTGTGACCAACCGCCTCGATGACGTCGATTTGGTGTTGGAATTCGAGCCGTCGCACGAAACCAACAAAACCAAATTAAAGCGCACTACGTACACCTATGCGGCTGCCGATATGTACACCGACGCAGAGACCGCATATGAAAACAATTTTGCCGGCTACACCGGCACGCCCACAGAATGGGATCATTCCAACCCTACACAGAACTGCAATACGGATATATGGTTCTTCACCGATGCGAACGCCGATAAATTCCCCAACGCCGACCCCATTAAACACAAAATAAAAGACAACACGATCGAAGAGATCGACGGCAAACTGTACTTCGAGGATGCCGGCAAATACCGAATTTACTTGCGCGGCAGAAAGAATTGCGCCGTATACTACTCCGTCGACGGCGGCGCGACCTATCAGTTGGGTGCGGCCGTCAAGAACGGCAACGGCTCGAAATTCTATGTTAACGATCCGAACTCGTACTTCGATTTGGAGCTGAAAGAACATTCGTGGGTATACGTTAAAGAAATCTTAATCGTACAGTCCGCAGTTTCCAGCTATATCGGGCTGGGTACGGCGAAATGGACGGAACCGATGTTCACCATGACGGAGGACGAGGACGGAACCATCCACTACTTCGACTATCAGGGTCACGAAGTGACCGAAGAAGAGGCCAACAACGCCGAACTGATCGCGCCGACCAAAGCGTCGTATGTCAACGCGTATCGCCCGAGCTATGAATTCCCGTCCAACGCGAGTTTCGAGACCGATTACTTCTATACGCGCAAGTATACGTACTCCTACAGCGATATAAAAGTTTTCGACGCCGCGCAAACTTGTATTTCTTCCAATTACCTGCCTTGGGACAATACGCCCACGCACGCGATCGACAACCTGTTTGATAACGACGACCAAACATTCATTCACAGCAATAGAACCAGCATATCCGATACCAATCCGTTTATCGTCGAAGTCAAACTGTCCTCTCCCGTCCGCGCCAATCGCTTGACATTCCACGGGTCTGCCGTCAAGGACGGTTATGCCTCTTACTTACCCAAGACGTTTAAAGTCTGGGTCAAGGAAAACGAACAAGACGAATGGACGCTTGTCGCCGACGTTGCGGCGTCTACCCTCGGCAAGTTGCAAGTGGTTGCCGACTTCGACGAATACCATACGTTCGGATATTACAAAGTATCGGTAACCGATACGCATTCCACCGGTTACAATAAGTATATCTGTCTGAACAAAATCGAGCTTTCGTCGATCTTTGCCGTACCGAACGGCAACCACATTACGCCCGACAACGAGATGTTCACCTATCAAGGTACCTGGCAGGGCGCGCAAGCCAATTCCTCGTTCGGACATGTGTACGTCGCCAACAAAGGCGCGTCGATGTCGTTCGAGTTTACCGGCACCCGCCTCATGCTGCTTTCGTCCGCCGCTTACGGCAAGAATTTTGAGGTCTATATCGACGGACAGAAAATCGACTCGGTCGCCGTCAAAGAAGATCCCTCACCGTTTGCCGTCTCGTACATTTCGAGCGAACTGACCGCCGGCAAGCACACCGTAACCGTCCAATGCCTAGGCGAAACCAGCATCGATTCGGTCGTAACATTCGCTTAAGATTCCATAAGCCACAAAAAAGGAAGTCTCTCGCGGGACTTCCTTTTTTGATTGCCTGTAAAATGTTTTTTACCGCTGTACGCGGCCGGAGCCGTCGCCGCCGGCGAGCGATTGGACTTCCGACACCGAGACAAGATTATAGTCGCCTTCGATGCTGTGTTTTAAGCAGCTGGCCGCTACGGCGAACTCGATGGCGTTCTGCGGGGCGTAGTTGTTTAGCAGCGAGTAAATCAGGCCGCCGCCGAAGCTGTCGCCGCCGCCCACGCGGTCGACGATGTGCATCGAATATTTTTTGGAGAAATAGGCTTTACCGCCGGTGTACAGCATACCCGACCAGTCGTTGTCGGACGCCGATTTGCTTTCCCGCAGCGTGATCGCCACGCCCTGAAAGCCGAACTTCTTTGTCAGCTTTTCCGCCACCGAAATATAGCCGTCGCGGTCGAGTTTGCCGCCGGTGATGTCGGTGTTATCGGCCTCGATCCCGAACACGTCTTTAGCGTCCTCTTCGTTGGCGATACAGTAGTCGACGTACTTGCACAGTTCGCCCATCACCTTGCCGGCCTTTTCTTTGCTCCACAGCTTTTTGCGGAAATTGAGGTCGCAGGACACGGGGATCTTGCGCTTTTTCGCCTCTGCCACCGCGGCCAAACAGATGTCGGCCACGCTGTCGGAGAGCGCGGGCGTGATCCCGGTAAAGTGGAACCAGTCGACGCCGTCGAATATGTTTGCCCAGTCGAAGTCGTCTTTTGCGGCGGTGGCGATCGACGAATGCGCGCGGTCGTAAATGACTTTACTGGGGCGTTGGCTGGCTCCCTTTTCGCAGTAGTAGATACCCACCCGCTCGCCGCCGCGCACGATCTTACTTGTGTCGACGCCGAACTTACGTAAAGAGTTGACGGCGGCCTGCCCGATCTCGTGCGCGGGCAGTTTGGTGACGAATGCCGCGTCGACGCCGTAGTTTGCTAGCGACACGGCCACATTGGCCTCCGCGCCGCCGAACGTCGCCTCGTATTTGTCACTTTGCACAAACCGCAGATAGTTTTCGGGCGCCAAGCGCAACATCAATTCACCGAATGTGATCGCTTTCATATAATAAACCTCTTGCATATGAATTTTTTAAGATTAACCGTCATTAGCGCCAAAGACAAAATGTCCGGAAGAAACGAGTACGCACACACTTTGTCACCCTCGGAGCGAAAGTCGAGGGGTCTAGCGTAGCGAATCCATAATTTATACGCCTGCATACATTCTTGCGTACCGCTCGAAATGACAAACGGTCTTTACTGCTTTCCAAGCGGTTTTGTCTTTGGCTATTGCGAACGCAGTGAAGCAATCTCTTGCTTTTACGCCAAGTAACTGCCGCCGACGGCAAACACGTTGGGCAGCGCCAAAAATTCGGCCTCGTTGTCGGCCGTCACGCCGCCGGTCGGGATAAACTTGACTTGCGGGAACGGACCCGACAGGGCTTTGATCGCCTTGATACCGCCGTACACGCCGGCGGGAAAGAACTTGATCACGGTAATGCCCAGTTCGAGCGCGGCCATGATTTCGGTCGGGGTCACGCAACCGGGATAATACGGGACGTCGTATTTTTTACACACCGCCGCAACCGCCTCGCTTAAGCCCGGCGAGACGATAAACTTAGCGCCCGCGGCGATCGCCTTTTCGCACTGCGCGGCGTTGATGACCGTTCCCGCGCCGATATTCATATCGGGGAACTTTTCGCACGCCGACCGAATCGCACCTTCGGCGCACGCTGTGCGGAATGTGATCTCGGCCGTATGCAACCCCTTATTCAACAGGTTTTGCATGGCGCGTTCGGTGTCGGCTACGTCTTGTATCGTGATCAGCGGTATTCTCTTTTCCATGTTTTTTGTCTCCTTACAATTCTTTGACAACTTCCGTTCGCCGCCCTATGCCTCGCTTTTAACGGAAAAACGAGACGGAAAACGAAACGTAAAGGCGGCGTAGAGTAGTGCAATAAGCCGCAACAGTTGGCAAGTCGGTGCGGGCGCGACGCGGCGGCACGACGTGCCGTAAAAAATGTTCGTGGAACATTTTTTAGCCAAAGCGGCGAAGTGGGTACCACGAGCCGGGGCGTAGTTCGACCTACGTGACCGCATCGGTTTGGCAAGCGTAGCCGCTATATGCCCGCAGATACGCCGCCGTAAGTTACACGCCCGAATATGCGCTGAACCCCCCGTCGACCGGAATGACCGCGCCGGTGACGAATCCGCTTGCGCGGTCGTCGGCCAGCCACAACAGCGCGCCGGTCAGGTCGGAGATCTCGCCGAACTTGTTCATCGGCGTAGCCGCCAAAATCTTGCCGGTGCGCGCCGTCGGCGTACCGTCGGCATTGTAGAGTAGATTGCGGTTTTGGTTGGTGACGAAAAAGCCGGGCGCAATGGCGTTGCAACGAATGTTGCACGGCGCAAAGTGTACGGCAAGCCACTGCGTGAAGTTGGAAATTCCGGCTTTTGCCGCGCTGTACGCTGGGATCTTGGTCAGCGGACGATAGGCGTTCATACTCGAAATATTGATGATATTGCCGCCTGTAGCCAGCATATCCGCCGCAAACACCTGCGTGACGAGAAATGCCGACGTGATGTTGAGGTCGAACACGAATTTGAGACCGCTTTCGTCGAGCGCAAAGAAATCTTTGGCCCCGCTAAGGTCGGGCGTCATATACTCGTTATCGGTAGTCGCCCGCGGGTTGTTGCCGCCTGCGCCGTTGATGAGAAAGTTGACCTTGCCCCAACGCGCGTTGACCGTCTCTTTGGCCTTTTGAATGTCGGCTTTGTCGAGACAGTTGCACTTGACGGCCAGAGCGTTCGCGCCGATCTCGTCGGCGACCGCTTTTGCCGCAGGCTCGTTGATGTCGAGCAGTGCGACTTTTGCGCCGCACGTAGCCAGCGCCCGCGCGAACTCGGCGCAAATGACGCCGCCCGCGCCGGTGATCGCCACGACCTTATTTTTTAAATCGACTGTAAAGGGCAGTTTCATTTTTGTTCTCCTTATGATTTCGGTTTTTGTATGATGGCGTGTCATGCCAGTCCTACACTCTGTGCGACGGCGCAGAGTGGTGCAGAGAGCGGCAACAGTTGACAAGCGATGCGGGAGCGTAGTTCGACCTACGTGACCGCATCGACTTGGCAAGCGTAGCCGCTATATGTGCCGCTATGCGCCGTCGCGCTCGGTCGCCTCGAATAAGCCGTTTATATACGCCGCCCCCAACGCCCGATCGTACAGCCCGTAGCCGGGCTTGCCGTCCTCGCCCCAAATGTTGCGGCCGTGGTCGGGGCGCACATAGCCATGGAAGCCGCCCGAGACGAGCGCGCGCACAATGCCGTAAATATCGAGATCGCCCGCCGCGGTCAAATGCCCGGCCTCGGTGAAATCCTTGTCGCCGCAGTACTTAAGCTGCCGAATGTGCGCGAAGTAAATGCGGTCGGCATACTTTTGCGCCATGGCCGGCAGATCGTTGTCCCGCCCCGCGCCCAAACTGCCGGTACAGAACGTGAATCCGTTGTGCTTGTTGGGTACGGCTTGTATCATCTTGTCGTAGCTTTTGGCGCCGGTGATAATGCGCGGCAAGCCGAACATATCCCACGGCGGGTCGTCGGGGTGGATCGCCATATCGATCCCCGCCTCGTCGCACGCCGGCATGATCCCGTTTAAGAAATAGACCAGGTTTTCAAATAGTTGCTCGTGGCCGATATGTCGGTACTGCTCGAGCAGACCGTTCAATTCTTCGGTCGTGTAACTTTCGTCCCAACCCGGCAAATGCAAGTTCTTCGGGTCGAGCCGCAGCAGCGTTTCGTGGCTGTAGCTTAAGCTGTTGCTCCCGTCTTTGGCGACCGTTTTGAGGTCGGTGCGCAGCCAGTCGAATACCGGCATAAAGTTGTAGCAAATGCACTTGACGCCGACCTTGCCCAAATTGCGGATCGTCGCGGCGTAGTTTCGGATCAGTCTGTCCCGCGAGGGTTTCCCGAGTTTAATGTCCTCGTGTACCGGCACCGACTCGATGACTTCCATCTGTAGCCCCGCGCCGTCGCACAGTTTTTTGAGCCGCTCGATCTTCTCGATCGGCCAAACCTCGCCGACAGGCACGTCGTACACAGCCGTGACGACGCCCGACATGTTGGGGATTTGCTTGATGTACGATAAGGGGATACTGTCGCCCTCGCCGTACCAACGAAACGTCATTTTCACAGTCCCAGTGCTCCTTTGATGTTATTGTAACAAATATCTTTGGCGATCTGCGCCGCGGCCGCCGCGTCGTACTCGCCTTTGTCTACCAGGTCGCCGAGATAGTCGGCCAAAATGCGGCGGAAGAAATCGAACCGCGCATAGCTCGAAAAGCTACGGCTGTCGGTCAACATACCGAGGTGCGTACCCAAGGCCGCATACTCGGCGATCGTCCTTATGTTGCGGCGAATGCCTTCTACGGTGTCATTGAACCACCAGGCCGCACCCATACGCACTTTACGGAACGCGCCCGTCACCGCGGTAAGCGCGGCAAGGTTGCTGTCGTTTAAGGTATACAGCACCGTTTCGGGACGCTCGTCCTCTTTGGTTTGGTTGAAAAACGCAATAACGTCGTCGACAAGCTGCGGCCGCGCGATCAGATCGAACCCCGCATCTACGCCGCATTTAGCAAACATTTCCGCATTGTTGTTTCTAACGACCGAAAAATGGATCTGCATCAACATGCGCCGTTTATGATATTCTTTGGACAGCCACACCAACAAGAACCCGAAAAAGGCCGTCTTCTCCGCCGCCGTCAGCTTGCCGCGGCGCTTGAAAATGTCCGCCGCCGTCTTTTCGTCGGCATAGCAGTCCGGAAACCGCTCGAACCCGTGGTCGGAAATGCGGCAGCCTTTACTGACGAAGTAGTCGAGGCGCAGCGAGAGCGCCAGCAAAAAGTCGTCGAGCGATCGGATTTTGACGTTGGCGCTTTTGCCGAGCGCGCGGATCGCCTCATCGTCGAGCGAATACAGCTTATCCGGCCGAAAAGTCGGCGCGACCGTCGTCTGCCCGTAGGTGCCGTGCGCCGCCAGTTCGCTCGTCGGGTCGTCGGTCGTCGCAATGTATTGCACGCGGTACAGGCGCAACAGGTCGGCGACGCGCGTCGAGCGCAAAACCGCGTTGGCCTTTGTATACACCGTTTCGGCGTTGGCGGCGCTTAACGGCTCGTCGATCCCGAAGATCTGTTTTAACTCCAAATGCGTCCAGTAGTACAGCGGATTGCCGACAAGCCGCGGCAGTATTTCGGCGTACTTGACGAACTTATCGTGAAAACTTGCGTTGCCGGTGACGTAATATTCCTCGACCCCGCACATACGCATGGCGCGCCACTTGTAGTGGTCGCCGGCCAGCCACAGCTCGCCTATATCCGAAAACTCGGCGTTCTCGGCGATTTTCTTTTCGTCCAAATGGCAGTGATAGTCGATGATCGGCAAATCCGCGATCTGTCCGTAGATCTTCTTTGCCGCAGCGCTCCCCAGTAAAACGTTGTTATCGAAAAATCCCATCGCGCGCTCCTTTTCTTGTTCTATACATTCCATGTCGTTGTCGGCCGTAAGCCTTTTTGCTAAAACCCGCCGAACGAGCAAGAATTATCCTCGATGATCCCGGCCGCCGCCTCTTTTTTGCGGCTTGTTGCGATCCGTTTCCGTAACGCCGCAAAATACGCGTCGTCGTCGAGCGGCATTTCGATTTCCCGATTTTCCCAGCTCGAGAGCAGCATCGCGTTCATCAGCCGAATGCTTTGGATCCCCTCTCTGCCGTCGACGAACAGCGGCTCCAAGCCGCGGATAGCCGCGACAAACCGATTGAGCACGTCGACGTGCCGATCAAAGCCGTCCGTCATGCGCAACAATTCTTCGGTTTGTGCGTTCGGCTGTCCGAACCCGGTTTCGCACGTGCTGCAAAACGCGCGCTCGTCAACGTCGAACAGCGTTCGCGTCAGCACGCCGTTTTCGAGGTGCAACTTGCCCGTAGTTCCGACGATCTCCAAGCGGTTGACGCCGTGCGGCTCGCCCGTGCTTGTGACGAACACGCCGCTCGCGCCGTCGCCGTAATCGAGGTACGCCGTCACGTCGTCCTCGACTTCGACGTCGTGCCACCGCCCGAACCCGCAGAATGCGCGCACGCGTCGCGGCATACCGACAAACCATTGCAACAGGTCGATCTGATGGATCGCCTGATTGATCAGCACGCCGCCGCCCTCGCCCGCCCAGGTCGCACGCCAAGCGCCCGAATCGTAATAATGCTGTGTGCGATACCAGTTGGTTATGATCCAGTTGACGCGCTTGAGCCGCCCGATCGCGCCGCTTTGCATTTGGTCATGCAACGCCATATGCAACGGATTGGCGCGCTGGTTGAACATTACACCGAACAGCTTGCCGCTTTTTGCCGCCGCCTCGTTCATTTCGACGATTTGCTTGCCGTATACGCCGGTCGGCTTTTCGCTCAAAACATGCAAGCCTTTTTGAAACGCCGCTTTCGCCAGTTCCGGGTGGCTAAAGTGCGGCGTTGCGATGATGACTGCGTCGACGTCCGCCTTTTCGATCAGTTCGGCGCCGCTCGAAAAGCAAGCGTAATTGCCCGGCCGCAGTGCGCGGATCTGCCGCAGTTTGTTTCCGTCAATGTCGGCGACGGCCGTCACTATCGCGTTTTCGATGCGTCCGTCCGAAAAAAATCCGAGATGGATCGCCCCCATATTGCCCGCGCCGATGATGCCGAATTTTACCTGCGTATCCATGCTACGCCGTCCTCCCGGTAACCGTTTTGCCGCAACACGTTTTTGAGCGCGGCCGCGGCCGCATCGAACGCCTCGCCGTTTGTGGCGAACGAATATTTGTTTTTCATTTGGTGATTGTCTATCGCCGCATAGCCGGAAAATACCGCTAAATGCGGCTCGAGCGTCAAAACGGCATCTTCCCGGAGCGATCGGATCAGCCCCGCAATGTCGCCGTCTCCCTCGCCTGCCGGCACCAGTTCCCCGGTTTTCAGTACGTCTTTGATATGATAATAGGTCGCGCGTTCGGCCAGGCGCGCCATATTGTCGGGCGTCTCGCCTACTTGTATGTAGTTGGCCGGGTCGTACACGCTCGCAAGTTTCGGCACGCGCTCTAATAGATACGCGACCCGCGCCGCCGTGTCGCCGAAAACATCTTTTTCGTTCTCGTGGCACAGCACGACGCCGACCTTTTCCGCTGTATCGGCGAGAATGCGTAACCGCCGCACCACTTCGCCCGCGTCGGCATCGGTCGTCCCGTAAAAGCTGAACATACGAATGCGCTTACAAGAGAAAATTTCACACAGCGAAAGAAGATGCAACAAATGTTTTTCTTCCTCGTCGAAGTCTGCCGTGATCTGCGACTTGCCGAGCATAGACCCCATCGCGTGTACCGCGATCCCGGCGGCGGACAGAGCCGCCGCCGCTTTTTTCGCGTCCGATGTCGACAGCAATTTGACGTTTTTGCCGTCCATGCTGCGCAGTTCGATTTTGTGAATACCGTTTCTTTGCAATGCGGCGATTTGGTCGTCCAAACGGTCGGCCGCCTCGTCGGCAAACGCGCACAATTCGATTTTCATGATTTTGCCCCTACCCTTGTATGCCTGTAGTATAGCACTTGTCGACGCTTTCCGTCAATGCAGAATGTCCTGAAAACATTGCATTTTATATACTTTGCGTCAAGAACGGCACCGCCGAAGTAAACACCGGATAGTTGAACCCGTCGGCCGTCGTCCAGTAGTCGCCGCTCATCGTACCGCTGTACCCGGCGGCAACGGAATGACGGGTAACAGTACCGACAAATTTGTAATCGTAAGCCGAACTCCCCGACCCGACTTTCGGCACATCGCCGCCTTTATCCGCTCTAGACAAAGTATAATCGGAAATCATATGCACATTTTCGAATTCCGCATAATTGCCGGGCGAATATTCAGAGACCAGTGAAGTCGGATTATATGTCTCTGTCGCAAAATTCATATATACGACTACGTTGCTTAACGTCGGGTGCGCGCCGTTGTTATTGCCGTTCAGCATGTTGGCAATGCCGCGAGCGCCGCCATTTCCTTCGAAGTTACCGTTTGTTGCTTCCGTAACTGTCGTTATGTGAATAAACACATTTTCGATACGTGCATTTCCGTAAATGCGGTAGGCGATTGCCGACGGCTGATAATCTTTTCTGGCCGAAGTCAGGGTGAGATTTGTCAGCGCAAAGTTACGTACAATCGCATCTCCCGAAAGATTTCCAAACAACCCGCCGTTTTGCAATGTCAACTTATCGATTGTATGACCTTTCCCGTCAAAAATCCCTAAGAACCCGTTTCCGTTTGCACGCAGGTCATTCGTCCAGTTATCTTCCATACGCTTTACGCCTGCGGCATTGATATCATTCCCCAACACATAATATGTTCCTTGCCCATACAAAATAGCATTTGCGGCAGCCGATCCTTTGATACGGTTTTCTTCTGCCCCGAATACCGCCATCAATTCGTCGGCCGTCGTGATTACCTTGGTGTAGACCATGACGTTGGTATATTCGCGCACTTCCGTGTTGAGTTGCAAACGGATATTGTTGGCGCCGACGGAGAGTTTGGTAAGTCCCGCGGCGGTTAGGGTGACTTTGCCGGCTGCGGCGGTGTAGTCGTCGTTGGCGGTCAAGGTCGTATAGGTTTCGTCGCCCGCTTTCTTAACGGCCAGACCGCGCACGTTGTCCGCCGTAATTTTGTCGTAAGCGATCTCTTGAATGTCCTTTTCGTTGGCGGTCGTCGCTTTCGACAGTTCCAAAAGCGTGTCGATCTCGGTAGACGGCAGCAGCACTTCGAAGTTGACGGTTGCCGTCAGGCTGAACATTTCGTTTTTCACCGTCAAGCTGAACGCGCCCGCGTCGGCAACTTCCGCGATCTTCAGTTTGCCGTCCTCGACGGTCACGCCGCTCGGCGCGCCATCCGAAAGCGTCAGCGTCACCGTCCCGGCGTCGGCAGGCGGCGCCCATTCGGCGGCCGTGCCGGCGTTGTAATCCTGTTTCGGCAGCGCGGTCATCGCGTCGAACGCCGCTTTGGCTTTACGCTCTGCGATCTCGTTGGCCGTGTACACGGTTACGGCAATCGAATGCTCCAAATCGGCGACGCTGTTGCTCGTGATCTTAAGCGTGAACGTACCACCCGCATACGAATCGGCCACCGCCAAGGTTTTGCCGCTGACGGTAACGCCGTCGTCTGTGACGTTCTCGAGCGAGAGCGTTACGTCGCCGCAAGCGGCCGGCACCGTGTAGGTATGCGTCTCGCCGCTGTCATAGGTTAGCGTCGCGGGCAGTTCGTCGAATGCCGCTTGTATATCGGCGTCGGCGTCGTAGTAGTTTTCATAATACGATGTAAATACCGGATACCCGATCGCCGCATTGTACGTCCAGTAGTCGGCCGAAAGTCCGGCTTGGTCAAGCGCGGAATCGGCGTTCGTGTAGCGCGCCGCAAACGAGGCATACGCGCCGCCGTCACCGTAGCGGGTAAGCGAGCCGGAGAACGCAGTCACTGTAGGTCTATCGCCGCCCTTGCTTGCTAGCGACAGGGTATAGTCGGAAACGATGTGCATATTTTCGAATTTAGCATAGTTTCCGTAATTATATTCGGACACCAGCGAAGTCGCTTCCTTAGTAGTCGCGTCGCCGATATTCATATAAAGCACTACGTTTTTAAACAGCGGCGAAACACCGGTATTCGAGCCTCTTACCAAATTGGCGATACCGCGAAGGTTGCCGTTGGTTTTGGCGTTATCGGTCGCGCCGTTGATTTGTATAAACACGTTTTCGATCGTTGCATTGCCGTATATAAAATGCGCCAACGCCGACGGCTGCCAGCCGCCCGTGTTATCGAGCGTCAGATTGGTAAGCGCGAAATTGCGCACGACCGACCCGTTGGCCAAATATCCGAACAGACCGCCGTTTTTGACGGTAAGGCCGTTGATCGTTTTGCCGCGACCGTCGAATATGCCCTGGAATCCGCTGTCGGTAATACCGTTTGTGTTCAACCATTTATCTTCGCCGCGCACCGTTTGGGTCGCGTCGATATTATCGCCCAAAACGTAGTAGGCGCCCGCACCGTACAATTTCGGTTCCGCTTGGTTTGTCACCAAATTCGAGCCGAACGCCGCGATCAAGTCGGCGCCCGTTTTCAAGACTTTGGTCGCTACGAACGCTTTGACGCGGTAGGCGTATTCGGCGTTGCGGATCTCCCACACGCGTTCGCCGGTGGCAAGACCGCTGTCGGTAACGATGACGTCGCCCGTAGTCGCATCGGCTGTCGCGGCGATCTGCGTACTTGTGCCGGTCACGTCGTAGATCGCTTGAATGGCGGGGCCGTTCGCGCCGAACACGTCGGCCTTTTGAATGCGCAGCGTGCTGCCGCCTTCCGTCAGCGTCAGCGAGGCGTCGACGTCGCCCAAGTCGAGCGAATCGGTTCTGTCCACATTGGGGAACTCGACTTCGATCGTCACGGGCAGCGAGTTTAACGGCTCGCCGTTATGCGTGTACGTCACCGAAATCTGCGTACTGCCCGACGCCTTGCCGGTCACGGTGCCGTCCGCCGATACCGAAGCTACGTCCGGATTGCTCGACGTCCACGTGATCGCGGGATCTTCGACCGCCTGCCCGTTGAGGCGCACGTTGGCCGTCAGTTTTACCGTGTTGGGTACGTCGTAGCCCTCGATTTGCGCGGCCGTTGCGGCCAGCTTGGTGGCGGACGGCGTAACGATTTCGACCTGCAAATCTTCGGAGACGCGCACGGTGTAATTTTCGCTTAAGACGCTTTGATCGAAACCGCGCCAGTCGGCCGTCACCGTCAATGTCGTCTCGCCCACGGTCACGCCGGTCAGCGTTCCGTCGTCCGCCGCCGTCAAGACGTCGGTATCGGCCGAACGGTAGGCAAACGTGCCGTCCGTATAGTCAACGCCGTTATAACGGATCTGCGGTTGCATTTTAAATGCGCTGCCCAATTTGACCGCCAGTGTCGCCGCGTCGCCCGCGCCCAACACGATGCCCGGCTGATAGCTTGCCGTCACGGTGACCGCGCAGGTCGCCGACACGCTGCCGAACGATACCGTAACCGTCGTTGTGCCGGCCTTGACCGCAGTGACCGTGCCGCCCGCGACGGTAGCGACCGTCGTATCGGACGAAGTCCATTCGGCCGCCCACTGCTCGTCGGTGGTTTCGCCGTCTTTTTGAAGCGTCGCCGTCAGTTTGTCGACGCTGCCCAGTTCAAGCCCGAGCGTCGTGCGGTCGAGCGTAATGGCGTATACGGGATCGCTCCCGTTGTCGTCGGGCGGATTCTTCGTCTTGTCTTTGCACGCGGCGAGCGTTCCGAACGCCAACAACACGCATAAGGCGATTGCCGCCATGCTCCATGCTTTCCGTTTCATAATTTCCTCCTTGAACTACATGCCCCACTTTTGGTATAGGACATCGATTGTTTTCTTCTCGTTAAACCGATCTATGCCGCTCTCTTTCAGGTCGTCGGCGGCGTTTTGCCGCAGTCGCCCAAGCGTCTCTGCGTCGAACGCGTCGGCGAACACTTCGCACAGTAGGTATCGCACCGACGCACGCTCCAAAACGATATTGCGTCGCGCGATCTCTCCCGCCTCGTCGAGCGCGGCCGTCATCTCGCGTTCCCAGTCGATCAACTCGTCTTTATCCCAAAACTTCGTTTGGATCGGGTCGATAAACTCCGACCGCCAGCCGCAAAAGCCGTCGGCGATCTGCCGTTTGGCACGGCGCAGATAGGCGTCGAACACCTTGCGCATTCGCGGCGCGCCCGCTCCGTACGACGCCTCGAAAAATTCACGCGTCAGCGTCTCGACG
This sequence comes from Clostridia bacterium, assembly GCA_022791055.1. GTDB lineage: Bacteria > Bacillota > Clostridia > Christensenellales > Pumilibacteraceae > HGM11386. The sequence goes on from JAAVYI010000006.1 coordinate 16,551, forward strand.
TCGGCCTCGGTGTTCCAAGCGAGTTTTGCGTACAGATAGCCTTTTAGCTCTTCCCACCCGGTCGAGGCGGCCGTGTTGATTTGACATTCGTCGAAGATCAGACCCGCGCCCTGCGCTTTGGCAAAGCGATAGGTCTCGCGCGAGGCGAAAAACGACGGATACGGCGCCAGGTAGTTTTCAAAGTTTGTGCCGTATGTCCAAAACAGGATCTCGTTGCTCAAGTGCCGCCACCCGCGCAGCGCCAGTGCGACGGGGCGATTGACTTCGCCCCGATTGAGCGGCACGGTGTAATCGGCGTTGGTTTCGGCAAACCAGGGAATGACGCCCTGCAAGGCGACTTCGCCGTCGATCAGCGAAAAAGCGTCTTTCTTTTCGTCGTACTTAACGGGCGGCTTGTTGGTGCCGTGATAGGCGAAGAAAACCAACTTTTGCCCGCAGTCGTAGGCTTTGCCCTCGCCGTTGAACCACTTTTGCACTTCGCCGCGCACACGGTTGAGAAAGAGCGCCGCGCTCGCCGAATTGGCGCCGTCGTACTTGTTTTTGAGCGCCGAACACGCCGGACACGTACACCACTCGAAATTGTCCTGGTGGTTGAACGCGATATACGGCACGTCCGGGTGCGCCTTGATAAAGCGAATGATCGCGCGACTTGCCTCTTGCACCAGCGCCTCGCATTCGGCCGCGTCGCCGTGCGCGGTGTAGCACATTTGACTGCCGTCGTCGCTGTACCACTTCGGGTGCGCGGCGGCGAACTTTGCGGGCGGCACGTAGTTGAAATTGTTGTGATACGGGCCGTCCTCGCCGTCGATCAGTGTTTCCAGATCGATCATGCGGAAACGGCGGCAGAGTACGTCGTTATACTTGACATACGCATGGCCGGGCGAACGAAACCGAAAATCGGGGACGTCGGTGATCCGCAGATCGTACATCGGTACGTCGGTCACGTTACGCTCGATACGGATCGTGCGGGCGGAAAACGTTTCGTAACGGAACAGAACGCCCAGCAGATCGTACACGCCGTACAGCACGCCGTAGCGGCCGCCCTTGATCACGTAGCTGTCGCCCACCGTCGCAACGACGCAGCCCGACTCGCCCAAAGTCGCCGCGTCGGCGCGCACCGATCTGCCGACGCTCGTTTCGCCCAAAGCGAAGCATTTACCGTCAAACTTGCCGTCGTCGGGCACGCGCGGCAACGTGATGCCCGTCGCCTCGCGGAAGAACGTCGTCAGTTCGTCGGCGGCGATTACCGTTTCGGCGTCGGCCGATGCGGGCAGCAGCAACACGAAATCGGTTTTGCCGCCTGCCACCGTGGCGCCCGTTGCGCGCGTTTGCACGCGGAATACATGTTTACCGGCGATCGCGCCGAATGTTTGTTTTTGCGTTTTCATAAGACAATTTCTCGCTGAAAAAGGATATAGCTTTGTTACAAAATTGCAAAATCGTTCCGTTGTCAGATGCCCCAGCTCGACCACAAACGGGACAGTTCGCCGTTGCGTTCGGCGTACAGGCTGATACCGGTATGCTCGCAGTCGGCTTTGACCTGCTGCTTGAAAGCGCTCACCGTCTGCGTACTGAACGTGCTTTCGTACAGCATGACGATCAGATAGTACGGCGACACGCGCTCGAGCGCGATATTGTAGTAGTACGCGTCGTACAGCGTCGAATCGGTTTCTTTGAGCGGTTCGATTGCCGCCATAGCGCGGTCGAAGTTCTCCGTCCAGTCCAGCAGCAGGTTGCGCGGCCAGTACTTGGCTTGCAATGCGTTGTGAAATTCGGAGCGCGACCCGGCGTAGCCCAGCTCGATCTGCTTTTGCGCCAGCGCGCGGTACTCGTTGAATACGTCTTGCATCTCGTCGGCGGCCGGCCCGAAGTAGGCCTTGAAAAAGCGGTCGGTCAGCGCGCCCACGTCGGCGTTGACGTCCCAACCCAGTTTATAGTTGAGGTACGCCTTGAGCCGCTCCCAACCGGTCGACATGTCGTTGTTCGACTGGTGCTGTGCGTACAGCGCTTTGATTTGGTTTTGCGCCGCAAAGCGGTAGGTCTCCGCAAAGCCGTCGAAACTGTTGTACGGGGCCAAATAGTAGGTAAAGTTGGTGCCGTATGTCCAGAACAGAATCTCGTCGGCCAGCGCGCCCCACCCTTCCATATTGCGGGCGATGACGCCGTTGACCGATTCGTTTTCGAGCAGCGAGCAAGTGTAGTCGCCGTCGGTTTCGGCAAACCAGGGAACGATGTCTTTGCACACGACCGATTCGTCGATCGGCGTGTATTGCTTTGTCGCCTCGTCGTAGTTGACCGGCGGCGCATTGGTTGCGTGGTACGCCAGGAAGAGAATTTTTTGCCCGTTATAGTACTGCTTGCCGTCGGCCGAATCGAACCAGACCTGCAACCGCGCGCGCACGTCGTTGAGGAACTTGACGACCGCCGCCGACTGCGTACCGCCGTAGGCTTTGGCCATATCGGTGCAAGCCTTACAGTCGCAGATCGTCGTGCGCGTATCGGTGATACTGAACGAAATGTACTTCTTGTTGGGGAACGCTTTGATGCGCTCTTTCATCAGCTCGACCAGCGTATTTTTCATTTCTTCCAACTCCGCCGCATTGCCGCGGGCGTTGTAACACAGGTTGCCGCCGCCGATCGCCGAACTGTAGCCGCGCGTGCTGTACCAGTCGGGGTGCGCTTTGGCGTAGGTCGCGCCCGGCAACCAGTCGAGCGAGTCGTGATAAATATTATCGTTCTTGGTGACCGTCTGATCCTGCAACTGGATCATGCGGAAGCGGTTGCGCAGATCGACGTTGTTGCGCACCGACAGATGTCCGGCCACGTTAAACTCGAAATCGGGCACTTCGGTGACATCATACTGCATCAGCGGCACATCGGTGACCGCATTATACGTGATGACGTTATCGGCGAACACTTCCCAGTCGAACGCGTAGGACAAAAACTCATAGGCCGCGTACAGCGTGCCGTAGTCGTGCGCCCCGGCTAAGAAAATCGTGTTACCCTTGGTGACGACGCGCACGCCCGTTTGCTTTAACAGCGTTTCGTCAAGCTCGATCTCCGCGCCGTCTAAGACCGTCGTCGCGCCCACCGAGATGTATTTGGCGTCGGCCGCATACGTCAAACCGGTGTCGGGTACGGTCGAAAGCACGATGCCGGTCGCCGCCTCGAAATAGGTTTGCAATTCGGATACGGCCAAATTTTCATTGTCGGTGGCCGCCTCCGGATAGACGATCTTATACTCGGTCTTGCCGTCGCGCACCAGGTATTCGCCTTCGCGCACCGTCATATTGCGGATATGCGTGCCGCCCTCGTAGCGGGTCGACTCGTCGGGCGCAAACGGCTTGTCGGTCGTCCCGCCCGGGGTGACGACCGAATTGCCCGGATCGTCTCCGTCGGGCGGAGTGTCGGTTCCGTTCCCTTTCTTACAGCCGACCATGCCGAAACACAGCACGACCGCCAAGATCCATATCAGAAACTTTTTCATACTTTCCTCCTTTTTAAGAAACGGCGATCGCATATGCGCCCACGGACACATTGCCCGCTTCGTCCTGCACGTAAATCAGCAAGCGATACACGCCGGTTTGCGAGGCAACGAACGAATCGTGGTCGCCTGCGGTGATGTTGACGATCTTGCCGGAAGGCAGTTGCAAATAGCGCGTGACCGTCAGCGCGGCCGCTTCCGTGCGGTTGTCTTGCACCGAAACCGACGGGAAGGCAACCGTGTCGCCCTTTTTCGCCGTCTCGGCGGCTTCGCCGAACGTGACGACCGGCGCGGTCAAGTCGTAAACGGCGATGCCGTACTGCGTATTCAAGTGCCGCGTCGAAGTGCCGCACTGTCCGGAAATCATGATCGCGTAGTTGCCGTACTTGTTAAGCGCGACGGTGTACGAGCGCGTCAGATCCTGCGTGCCGTCGAGCAGCACGCCGTCGGTAGACGTGACGGGGTTGCCGTCCGGGTCGAGCACGCGCACGCCGAGCGTAACGGTCGGATCGAGTACGTCGCCGACATAGAACACCGGAATGACCGCCGTACTGCCGAACGCCTTGTTGCCCTCGCTGATATACGCCGACGCTTCGGGCGGAATGACGTCGTTGAGCAGCCTAGAGAGCGACTGGTTGTTAATACGCACAAAGCGAATGCCGCCCGTCTGCGTCTTGCCCGACGCCGCCGTATTGTACACGCCGTCGATGCGGAAAGTCAGATAGACCGACGCGCCGAAGCCCTCGAACGCGCTGCCGTCTGCGTTGACGATCGGCGCCGTCGCGTTGCCCGCCGTAAAGACTTTGCGCGTCTCGTTATACGTCAAAACGATCTCGCTGCTGCCGGTGTAGTTGGTGGTATACTCGGGGCCGTTGTTGACGCGGAAAGTAATGCGCCAACTCGAGTCGTGACCGAACGTGATAAGCGCCTGTTTGCTCGCGTCTGCGCTGTCGGTAACGAGCACCGACGCCGTCAGGAAATTGGTATGCGAGAAACGGAACCGCAGGTTCAACGTCGACGCCAAAACCGGATTGACGAAGTCGAACACGCCGTAGGCCATCGATTCCGCGCTGTCGTTCGTTACGGTCGCAATCAGCCGCTCGTCCTCGTCGTCCTCGAACGTGAACGCGACAGGCTGTTGCACGCGGCTGCTGCCCGTAGGCTCGCCCTCGACGTTGACAAAGTACTTGGCCAGATCGAGCTTGCCGCTCACGCCCAGCCCGGTGCCGGTCACGACGGGAATGTCGTATTCTTTAACGTCCGCCTCGCCGCCGCTGTAGCTTAAGCGATAGCGCAATGTTACCGTTTTACTTGCCGTCACCTTGAACGCGTCGCCGTCGACCGCCGTTTCCGTCCCGTCTTGCAACACGGTCGCCTCGCAACGCGCAGTGTGCGCGCCGCCGTCGAATGCGTAGCCGTACAGCGCGGGAATGCGATAGGTCGCCCCTTGGATCATGTACTTCGGCACGGCCGCCTCGTCGGCGATGTACGCGCCGGTGGCCGCGCCGACGTTCAATGCGTAGGTCTGCGTTTTCTCGCCCAGCCAGTCGCCGTACGTATAGGTCACCGTGTATGCGCCGGCCGTCAGCGGCACAAAGGCATATACGCCGTCGACCGCCTCGACGGGATACGACACCGACGTATCGGCGTCGAGCGTTGCCGTCACCGCCAGTTTGTGCGCGCCCGATCCGCCCGAAAGCGTCGGGGTCTTGAGCGTGACTTTTTTACCGGCCGTCCCCGACTCGTCGCCTGCGCCCAATGCGAGCGTCAGCGGATCGCCGGCGACCGCCTCGATCTCGAACGGCAGGTCGGTCGCGTTACCGGCGTAGTCGGTCGCCGAATACACGATCGTATACGTGCCGGGTTGCGCGGGCGTGAACGTTTTGCCGTCGCAGGTCTCGCGGGTGCGGGTGTCGGTCGAACTGTAGTTGCTCCACACCGAAACCGAAACGGGCAAGCGTCCGTTTACGTCGTCGACGGCCTCGGCGGCAAACAGCGGATACGCCTCGCCGACGCGGGCGGTCGGCAAATTGTCCGCCGTGTAGCCGGCCGTATCGACGGTGATCATCGGGCCGCTGCGGTCGACCGCCGCGCCGCCGTCGAGCTTGACGCCGGCCAGATCGGTGATGACAAAGTTGCTGCTCAGCGTTCTGTAGCTGTCGCAACGGATCGACAGAACGGCTTTGTTATCGGTAAAGCCTTTCCAGGCCTCGTCGAAAATTTGCAGATCGGTCAGCGGCGCGACCAGAACCGGGGTCGTCGAATCCTGCGCGAACGCATAGACCGAACGGGTCGCATTGTCGAACGACAGCGCCATGCCGTGTCCGAGGTAGCCCTGGTACTTCGGATCGCCGTTCGCCGGCGCGCCGTCGCCGCCGTACATCGAGTGCGCGACGCCGGTCCCGTACATGTCGTTTTGGTGCAAACGGTAGTGTTCGCCCTGATAGATAAAGGTCGCCTGCGGGTCGGAAGCGTCGCGCTTTTCCAGTCCGGTTTCGGGCTGGCCGACGACGTTGGCCGTCACATATGTCGTGCGGTGCATACTCGACGTACTGACCAACAGCGTTCTTTTGGCCGCGATCGTCAAGACGTTGGTCGGGTCATACGGGTCGGTCAATATGAAATTGATCCGCCCGGCGTCGTAGTTAAACAGTTGCTGCGGCGCTACGTAAAAGCGAATGAACGGCTCTCCGGCGGTCGCTGTCGAAAAGTCCAGCACTTGGTTAAACGTCAGCGTGTCGCCCTTAGACAGCGATACCGAAACGCCGGCAGCGCCCGTCACGTCGTCGGCCAGTTTCTTTTCGGTCACATAGGCCGCGCTCGACTTGCCGCTCGTCACCGCGAACAGCGGTTTGACGGCCGAAAACGTTTGTTTGGCCGTAAGCAGAGCGCCCGCCCCATTGTGCGCCCGATATTCGAGCGTATAAAGGCCGGCGTCCTCGAGCGTCGCCGAAACGCCCGTCACGCCGTTGCCGTTGGGCATACGCAACACGATCGAGGCGTCGAACGTCTCGCCGCCGTCCCGAATGGCCGCGTGCGTCGGCAGTGTGAACGTATCGCCCACCGTGTATGTTTTCTCGATCGTCTCGACTGCGCCGTTCTCGAGTACGACGCGCTCGTCCTCCGCGCGGGCGCGCCACACGCCGACAGCGCACAGCGCGAGGAGCGCGCACACGAGAGCGATCGCCACCGCAAACGCAGTCCGTCGTTTGATATAATCCGTCATCTTGTTCCTCCTAACTGAAATTTATTCTTTGACGCCGCCCATCGAAAGATTGCCGATGAGCTTATCCTTGAAGCACACAAACAGAATGAGCACGGGTACAGCCATCAAGATACTGCCGGCCAAGCGCACCGTCGTACTGATGTCGTTGGTGCGGTTGACGACGCTCATATAGTACACGCCGAACGCAACGGTCGGATAGCTCGGCAAGTACAGCATCGGATTTTGGTAGTCGTTCCACAGCTCGATGAACTTGATCAAAAATACCGTCAGCATGACCGTTTTGACCATCGGCAGCATAATACGCACCATAATGGTAAACTCGGACGCCCCGTCGATCGAGGCCGCCTCGGAATACTCTTTGGAGACGCCTTTAAAAGCCGCGAAGAACACCAAATAGTACATGCCCAAAAAGTGAAACTTCTGGATCCAGTTGCCGATGATACTGTCGTACAAGTGCAATGCGCGCAGCAGCGACAGTTCGGCCGCCTGCGAGCCGACGATCGGAATGATCATCGCCACGACGACGAACACGTTGATGAACTTGCTGAACTTGTAGGGAAATTTACAGGTCAGATACGCTACGATACAGGGTACGATCATCATGATGATCCCGCCGCCGCCCGCGTACAACAGCGAGTAGATGACTTGCATCATCATGCCGATGTTCGCTTTGGTGGGTACGCCGCCGATGTTCATGGTGATCGGCACGGCGATCTTTTTGAGTACCGTCGCAAAGTTGCCGAACGCCCACGCCTGCGGAAATCCGTACTTGTTGACGCGAAATTCCTCCGCCGATTTGAACGACGTCAACAGCGCCCATAACAGTAGCCCCAGCATCATCGCCGACATTACAATGAGTATGCCGAAGAATATGCCGGTAAAGACGTTGAGCCTTTCGCGCGGTCCGTCTTCCCCTTTCTCTTTTTTTCTCGTAAACCACGATTTTATTTTCGTCATTTTATCTCTCCTTATCTCGTTACTCGCCCCATAGCCGAAACGGTCTATTCGGGGCGCGGGCCGACCTTCTCCAACAGCTTGCGCATACCCAGCGTCAGCGGCGCGGCAAACAGCGTCATGATGATGCCGAACGCCGACAGATACGGGAATTGCAAATTCGGATTGGCCGCCTGGTTGGCGCGATAAGTCGCTTTATAAATGTAGTAGCCGAGCGACGACACTTGCACGGTGGCGCCGGTGTTGTAGAAGGTGAATAAATTGAGCTGGTTGACGAAGATCCCGGCAATGCCGACGGTGATCAGCGTGCACATCGTCGGCCACACGCTGGGGACGGTCACATGGATGAACTCCTGCCAGGCGTTGGCGCCGTCGACTTTGGCCGCCTCTTTGGTCGAGGGCGACACGCTGCTCATCGCGCCGGTGTACATCAGCATATTGGTGCCGAATCCCATGAACACGTTGAAGAACATGATGCCGGCAAAGATCGCGCTCGGCTGTCTGGCCGACAGCGGTCCGGAAGCGATCTTGATATGGAACAGATCGTTCAACAGTTGCGGCACGGCCTCTTCGGTGAAGTTCATGTAAATGATCGACATGACCACTAAGGAAAGCACCTGCGGCAGGTACAAAATGACTTTGAACAGCCCGCTGCCCGGCACGCGCTTGTAAATGGCGTTGGCAAAAGGAACACCTAAGCCCAGGCTTGCGGCCAGGCCGATGAAATACGCCAAAAGCGAATTGCGTATGCCGTATAAAATTTCACTGGTCGCGTTGCCGTTGTCGCCGGTGAACACGCGCTTGAAGTTCTCCAAAAACGCGAACTGCATGGTGCCGGTATTGACGTCGTACTTTTGAAATGCGAGCAGCAACGAATTGAGGTTGACGCCGAAATAGAAAATCAGCACCTGTGTGACCGGCAACGCCATCATACACGTGTAGAACAGCAGCCGTTTGCGTTTTTTATTCCAGAAAGGCACGAGTTTACGGTCGGTTTGTCTCGCTAACATGGCCGACCTCCGTTAGTCCGCTTCGACGAAGTATTCGCGGTTTTCGCTCGCCCAGTTCTCGTGCAATTTATGTAAACCGTTGAAGAAGTCTTTGGCCGTCACCCCGCCCGTGTAGAATGCGGTGTACGGTCGGTCGTATGTCGCGCTGCCGACCTGCGAACGCCAGTAGGTGTTCAACAAGATCTCTTGATTGGCCGCAAACAGCGCGCTGGTCGACGCAGTGTTGACGAGTTCGGACGTCTTGCGATAGTTCCAAATACTGCGCGCGTATTTGCCGAGCGTGCTTTCCTGCGCGGCCGTCAGCGTGTAATCGTAGTCGCGCGTCATGCCGGTCGTCAGCGTGAAGTCGACCAACGCCGAATCGGTAAAGCAGAACTGCAAGAACATCTTTGCCAGCTTGACCTTGTTCTCGTCGTTTGCGATATTGGCGTTGATGAACGCGAACGACTGCATCGAATCCTTCAAGGTCATCTTGGTCGTGCCTTCGGTGCCGGTTGCGACGCCGGGAAGCGGCATCCACGCAAAATCGGATTCGGTGTCGTAGTCGTAATTGTAGTTGTTTTCCGACGCGGCGATCGTGCCTAAGTTGCGCGCCTCGTTCTCCCAGTAGTTGCCGTCGATCAGCATAGCGACCGGTTTATTGGCGCGCGCGCCGTTGATGAAGTCGCGCTGTGCGTCGGTGTGCGAATAGGTGATGCCGACGCTTTCATCGGTGTGCCAGCCGTTTTCGATGACGCTTTGCGCAAAATCGGCAGCATAATAGGAGGCCGCCAGCTGCCACAGCTTGTCGCCCGTCGTCTCGCCTATTGTTTGTGTTTCGATAATCGGGGTGTCGCCGTTAAAGCCGGTCACCACCTGCGAAGCAACCTTTTTCTCTCCCAGGTTGAAGTTATAAAAGACCTCGCTGCCCTCTTTGCCGAGCTGTGCGGTAACGAGCGCGTCCATCAAAATGTTGAAGTACTCGTTATACATGCCCGTCCAGACGAACGGCTTGGCATCGGTATTGTTGTTGATATAGCGGCACAGCGTTTTAAACTGCGCAATCGTCGCGGGCAGTCCGTCGTCGGCCGTATTCGGCTGTCCGTCGGGGCCTGCCGACCGCGCGTCGGCAAGCGTTGCGCCCAACTTGCCGTCTGTGCCGAAATACAAACCGTTTTGGTCGAATACGTCTACGTTGTAGTTGACGCCCAAAAAGCCTTCGTAATGCGGCAGACCGTAGTACTTGCCTTCCTTGCCCTTGACGCCGGTCAGCATCGCCTTTTTCTCGTCGCTCAGTTTGCTTTCGATCGAGCGCGTCTCGCCGTATTCGGCATTAACCGTCGTCACAATGTCGGAAATGTCCAACAGCAAGCCTTTTTGCGCCCATTCGGTGTAGAACATGCGCTCGCCGAAGTATACGTTGTTTGTCGACGTGGCAATTTTATTGCCCAGGTCGGAACGCAAATCCTTGTTGGTGTCGATTTTGACCTCTACGCCCTTTTTGCCGCTGCCCGGCTCAAACTCGTAGTCCTTGTACTTTTCCTCGAACTTGTCGGCAATGTCACGCAGCCACTGCGTGCCGACGCCGCCGTCATAGTTCGATACGTACAGCTGCGTCTTGGTTTCGTCTATCTTTTCGGTCTGGATAAATAACCCCCCCCCCGCAACCGGTAGCACCGAACATGCACACAAAAGACAACACGAAAACAAGTATTCCTTTCAATACCTTACTCATCTCTGCTCCTCCGCAAAAAATTTTAAATTTTTTTATTTTTTAAACGAACATATTGCGCCGCTTCATATTTTCGAGGCTTTTCGCCAGGCTGTCGAACGGATCGCCGTCGCAAACGTCCTGCTCGACCGCCGCCCACGCGATACCTAAGCTCCCGCATACGCCGTACAGCGTCTCGTAATCCATATTGCCCTCGAAGATCTCGGCCATATCGGTCATGCCGTCTGCGGGCGGGACGCGTTTATCCTTGAAATGCACGACCGGCGTGCGCCCCTCGTACGCCTTTAAAAACGCCTCGGGCGAGCAGCCCGCCGTCTGTACCCAAAACAAATCGGGCAAAAAGTCGAATACGCCCGCTTGGGTGTGGTCACGCATATAGTCGATCGGACGAACGCCGTCCATGCGTATAAACTCGTGCGCGTGGTTGTGATAGAGAAACCGTAGCCCGGCCACGCGCAACTTCTCGAGCGCCGGCGCCAGTTTGTCCAAAAAGGCGGCGTATTCGGCGATCGAATTGCTACGCGAATAGCCCAGTCCGACATACGGCGCACCGAACAGCTTGTGTTCCTCGATGACCGCGTCGGTTTCGTCGAGAATGCGGTCGAGCGGCGTATGCGTCGCGCACACGCTCAGCCCGTTGTCGCGTAAAGCCTTGGCGATGACGGGCGGATGATAAGCGCCCAGTCCCGACAGTTGTACTGCGTCGTATCCGATCGCGCGGATCCGCTCGAACGTGCGACAAACGTCGTCGTCCGTTTTGGTAAAATCCCGCACCGTGTACAGTTGTGCCGCTACTCGCATGGTTCTCCTCCTGTTGTTCGTAAACCGTTTACTTCCCGCCGTAGGTGCCGGCCGTATCGAGTACGACGCTTGCGCCCGTCTTTTGCCGCGAGGTTTTGATCCGCTTTTGCAATTCGGCGAAATACAGGTCGCCGTCGATCGGCAGTTCGATCGCTTTGTCCAGCCAGGTGCTCAAAAGCATCGAGTCCATCAGCTCAACGCTCTTGATGCCCTCTTTGCCGTCGACGTACAGCGGCTCGAGGCCGAGAATCGCGTTGGCGAAGTTGTTGAGAATGCCGACGTGCTGCGGGTTGTCGCCCTCGGGTTTGAGCAGTTCTTCGGTGAACTTCGGTTCCCCGAATCCGCCCTTATAAGTCGCGTTGAACGTGCGCTCGTCGGTCTCTAAGCGCCACACGCGCAATGTATTGTTTTCGCACACCAGTTTGCCGCCCGTGCCCAAAATTTCAAAGCGGTTGGTGCCGGGGGTGTCGGCCGTGCCGGTGATGAATACGCCCGTCGCGCCGTTCCCGTACTCCATATATGCCGTCACGTCGTCCTCGACTTCGATGTCGTGCCACTTGCCGAATCGGCAGAACGCACGCACGCGTTCGGGCATCATTCCCGTGACCCATTGCAACAGATCGAGCTGGTGCGGACACTGGTTGAACAGCACGCCGCCGCCCTCGCCCGCCCAGGTCGCCCGCCACGATCCCGAATCGTAATAGCTTTGCGAGCGATACCAGTCGGTGATCTGCCAGTGAATGCGCTTGATCTCGCCGACCGCGCCGTCCATGACCAGCGCGCGCATCTTCTTGTACAGCGGATTGGTGCGTTGGTTGAACATGACGGTGTACAGCTTATCCGATTTTGCGGCCGCTGTGTTGATCTTCTCGACCTGCTTGGTGTACACGCCGGCCGGCTTTTCGGCGATGACGTGCTTGCCCGCGTCAAGCGCCGCGACGCTCAAATCGGGGTGCAAATAGTGCGGCGTCGCCACAATGACCGCGTCGACGTCGTCGCGCGACAGCAGATCTTCGGCACGCGCGCAGCAAGCGTATGTACCGGGGTTGTTCTTTTGCACCGCCGCCAGTTTGGCCGGGTCGGTATCGGCGACAGCCGTCACCGTGCCGTTCGTCACCTTGCCGCTCAAAAAGCTGTTCAAATGTGCCGAACCCATGTTGCCTACACCGATAATGCCGAAACGAACGTTTCCCATTTTCCTTCTCCTATATGTTGAATCGAATATTGCCGTACACTTTAAGCGTAATTTCACTATTATTATAAATAATTTATTTCACAATGTAAATAGCAGTTTTTACGCAAATTAATTGCATTTTATTCGGTTTTGCGGTATACTATTTGTATGGAACAGGAAAATTATTCGAAAACATTAAATGCCAGTAACTTTTGGTATGCCCATTCCTACGAGTTAGAGCCGGACAAGGACAGCTATTATCGGCACAATCATTCACGATACGAGCTGTATATCTTCCTGGAAGGCGACCTCGATTTCATCGTCGAAGATCGCGTCATGCCGCTCAAAAGCGGCACCGTCGTGCTGATCCGCCCCTTCCAGTATCATTATGCCATGATCAAGGCGAGTACGGTCTATCACCGCATCATTTGCAATTTCGACCGCAGTCTCGTCTATCCCGAACTGTATTCCTTTCTTGACGGAGGCCGCGAATTGTTCGTATGGGACGACAACCGCTATCGTGCGGCATTCCACGACCTGGAGAGTCACTTAGGTCAGTATTCGACCGGCGACGCCTCGCTTTTGGTACAGATCTATCTCAACCGCTTGCTGATGGATCTCAAATATCGGATCGGCACACCGCCCGATTCGCACATGCTCAACCCGGCCGTCAGCCGAATTTTGAAGTTTATCAACGGGCATATTTACGAGCCGCTCAGCCTGAAAACGATCGCGCAGCAGCTATATATGTCTACAAGCTACTTGTCGCAAACATTTTCCACGTACATGAAAACCGGACTGATGGACTACGTCAAGCAGAAAAAAATCCAACTGGCGCAGCAACTGATCGTCGACGAACATATCCACCCCACCGAAGCGTGCAAGCGCCTCGGATTCGACGAATATTCGACGTTCTACCGCCTGTACAAAAAGTACGTGCACGAACTGCCGTCCGACGGCAAATAGCCTATAAAAACGCCGCCCCGAATGTCCCGGGAGCGGCGTTTGTTTTTGTCACGAATAGGCGCGAATGGTTTTGGCGACGTTGATACAGTGGTCGGCGACGCGTTCGGCGTTGGCGGTCAGCGCCAAGTACTGCGCGCCCACGTCGGGCGTGCATATGCCGTCGCGCAAGCGCACGATGTGATTTTCGGTCATTTCGGCGGCCATGCGGTCGATCGTGTCCTCGATCCGATACGCCTCGGCGAGCGCCTTGCGGTCACAGTCGCGGTAGGCGTTCAGCATAGCGCCGTACAGCGCGTCGATTTGCGTTTGCAATGCGCCGATCTCCCGCACGGCGACAGCCGAAAACGTTTGCCCGACTTCTTTGAGCTTGTCCGCATATTCGATGATATTTTCGGCGTAATCGCCGACGCGCTCGAAGTCGGCGACGGTACGGAACACCGTCGCAAGATACGCGCGGTCTTTTTCGTTCATTTCCGATTTGAGCAGCTTGACGGTGAAAGCGGCAATTTCGCGGTTGAGAAAATTCAGTTCGTTTTCCTGCGCGCGGAACCGCTCGACTTCCGCATAGTCGAGCGTACACGCGATGTCACACGCGAGATCGAAATTTTTGATGGCGATTTCGGCCATGTTGAGGATCTCGTTTTTGGTTTGCTGGACGGCGATCGGCGGCGTGGTCAACATGTGTTGGTCGAGGAAATACAGGTGCGGCTCGTTGTCTTTCGGCGTCGGTTTTGCGTCGGGGACGATCTTGGTCACCAGTTTGACGAGCGCGCCGGTCAGCGGCAACACGATCAGCACGGTGATGACGTTAAAAATCGTGTGGAACATCGACAGTTGCAACTGCGGCGCGTGCGGGAACATGTGTTCGAATAAGTAGCCGTAGTCAACGTTACCGATCCGCATACATAGGCCGATCAGCAGGAACACGACGACGCCGCTGACGTTGAAAACCAGGTGAATGAGCGCCGTGCGCTTGGCGTTGGTCGTGCTGGTCAGCCCGGCGATCAGCGCGGTGACACACGTGCCGATGTTGGAGCCCAAAGTAATGTAAATGCCTTGATTGAGCGAGATCAAACCGGTGACGACCATCGTGATCGCCATCGACGTCATCACCGACGAACTTTGTACGACGGCGGTCAGTAGCGCGCCGATCAGCACCAGCAAAAGCGGGTTGCGGAATCGGGCGAGGAAGTTGCGCACCGATTCGAGTTCGGAAAAATACCCCATCGCGCCGCTCATCATCGAAAGCCCGACGAACAGCATTCCGAAACCGGCCATAATGCCGCCGACCTTGCGCAGCCTGTCCCGTTTGGCAAAGGCCAGAATGAACGCGCCGATACCGGCGAACGTAGCGAAGATGACCGACGTCGACACGGCGTTTGTGCCGAACAGGCCGAGCGCGACAAGCTGTCCGGTGATCGTCGTGCCGATGTTGGCGCCGAAGATGACGGTCGCGGCTTGCACGAGCGTCATGATCCCGGCGTTGACAAAGCCGATGACCATGACGGTCGTCGCCGACGAGCTTTGGATCGCCGCCGTCGCCGCCGCGCCGACACCGACGCCCAGCAGCTTGCTTTTCGAGGTGCGCGCGAACAGCGCTTTCAGTTTGCGGCTGCCGAGCGACTCTAAGTTGGCGCTCATCATCGTGCAAGCGATGAGAAAGATGCCGACGCCGGCGATTAGGGTCAACACCGATGTGATGACGGTAACTGCGTCCATGATTCCTCCGTTTTTTTAAGTGAAGCGGTCAGTTGCGAATGATGATAAAAGTCAAATAGCCGATGTACAAGAGTACGAGCGCCGCGCCCGTCGGGCGGTGGAGCTTTTCGGAGAACAACCCGACCGCAAGAATGATAAGCCCCGCGCCGAGCATGACCAGCATATCGACAAGCGTCGAAAAGTCGAGCGTCAGCGGGCAGATCGTCGACGACAGCCCCAAAATGAACACGACGTTAAAAATGTTGGAGCCGACGACGTTGCCGACCGCGATGTCGTTTTCCTTTTTGACCGACGCGACAATGCTTGTGACCAGTTCGGGCAGCGACGTGCCGACCGCTACGATGGTAAGCCCTACGAGCGCCTCGCTCATGCCGAACGCTTTTGCCAGCGACGCGGCGTTGTCGACGACCAGATCGCCGCCGAAGATGACGCCGGCAAGCCCCGCGACCGTCATGAGAATGCTCAACCAAATCGGCCGCCGTTTCTCCGGTTGGGCGACAAGCGGTTCGCTCGCCTTTTGCCGTTGCCGCACGGCGCGGACGATGAGAAATGCGGTGTAGCCGACAAACAGCGTCAGCAAGACCACCGACTCGACTCTGTCCAATATGAGCGGCGTAATGCCGAACGCGAACAGCAACAGCGCCCCGTACAGCGCGACCATGATGGGAACGTCGTATCGGCGCATATCCCGTCCGATCGCAAGCGGCGCAATCAGCGCGCTCAAGCCCAAAATCAGCAGCGTGTTAAAGACGTTGGAGCCGACAACGTTGCCGACCGCGATGTCTTGCAAACCGCCGATCGCGCCTTGCAAACTGACCGACGCTTCGGGCGCGCTCGTTCCCATCGATACCAGCGTCAGACCGACGACCAGCGGCGGTACTTTGAGCGCCTTGGCAATGCGGCTCGCTCCGCCGACAAACCAATCCGCGCCGACAACGAGCAGTCCCATTCCGACCAATAAAAGCAGACTATGCACCCACATGGCGTCCCTCCGAACAAAAAGAGACCTCTACCGAAACGATTTCTTTCGGTAAAAGTCTCGAAATTTAAACGCTCCCGAGTATCTCCTCGATACCGTACTGACGGGTGGACGCACGCGTTACGCGCTTTCTACTCCCTTTTACAGGTCATTCGATTGTCGCCGAGGTCGCCCGAAACGGCTACCCCGACTATTCCATTATATCCAAACCACTGCCGCCTGTCAACCGAAATCGCCGAAATTTTTTTACTGTCAGTAAACCGACATGCGCCCGCGGATCTCTTTGACGCGTTTCTCCGCTACGTTTTGGCTGCCGGGCGAACACGACATGGTAAATTTATCGCCTGTGACCGTATGAACGAGCTGATTGTGGCCGGCATTACGCTCCAAAACGAAACCCCATTTGCGCAGTTCCGATTCGGCCGCCGCATTGATTTCCGGGCTTTCTCGGAAGATACGACGCAACGCCTCGTACATTTCTTTTCCGTATTTCTCGTAGTTACGGCAGGGATTTTTTTCGAGCAGCGCGGCCGCCAGTTTTTTCGCACGCGTACCGGGCTGCGCATTCTTTTCGTATAAGATCAATGCTGCCACGATCAAATCATGTTCTTCCTCCGGATGCGCTTGCCGGACGCCGCAAGAGGTCAACAACCCTTGCTCCGCTTCTTTATTCTTTCCCGCCGACATCGAATCACAGCGCATTTGAAGCTGATAATTTTCCTGTTTCAAACGTTCGATTTCGGTTTGCAATGTCTCGATCGTTTGCTTCAGTTCCCGATTTTCGACGGTCGTTGTTTCAATGTCTCTGTCCAACGACGCACGTAGCTGCCGTGCCTCGTCCCCGTCGCGCAAGGTAAGCAAGCGGCTCCGACTGTATTCGTTCTCGCTCGTCGACGAAATATGCCATTTCCGCACGATGTCGAACACGCGAAAGCATATGCTTTCCGCGGTCTCGTCGTCCTTCGGTTTGACGACGGTATATTTGTCCGTATGCGGCAAGTAGACCGCAAGATACCCGTTGAACACGTTTCGACTGTTCGTTTGCTCTTTTAGCGCGTATGCGGCGCTACCGGTCTCGCCTGTCACCACGCAGGCCAAACCGACGCACGTTTCGGCCAAACGTTGCGGATCGACGACAAATCCGTTTCCCTCTCGCGCCGACAAACGGCTGACATACACCATCGGTAATGCACCCTGCCCGCCGCCGCGCATCATCTCGATACATTTGTCGCGGAAATGCGCGGACAAATTCATCGGGATCGGCTCTCCCAAACTCATCAAATACTCCGGACGAATGGGAAATGGCTTTTCCCGAAAGAGCGCGCCGACGAGCGGCGGAATGTGCGCGGCGATTGCTTCCGGCGTGCGGTCGCAAGGTGCGCCGACCTCGACCGTCAAATATTTTTCCGTCTCGCTCGTCACAAGAATAACGTCGGTCTCCCACTCCTCTTGCCGAACAAAATAGCCGACAATATCCTTGCCGTCGTCGTGAACTTCGATTGTTTCACATGCTGCCGAGTCGGCCTCTATGACAGCGCGTAACCGCGCCGTGTCCGACTCACTTTTAAACGGGATCTTGATGGAATACACTGTCATTCCGCTCCTCCTTTTTGCTATGCTGTTTAATAAAAAAACTACTCCCTTTACCTTGTTAAAAGAGAGCAGTTTTGATGGACGGTAAAGAAAGTTTCGACTTATGTCTTATCGTAAGACTGCGTTCGTTTTCTCCGTGTCGATGCAAAAGCGCATGGTTCGCGACGCCCTAAGCGTCCGCAATGTTCTCATATGCGTACAGTATACTACATAAAAGCGGACTTGTCAAGTTGCATTTGCAATGTTTTTTGTATATGGTTACGGCAGGCTTTCCCTTTTAGTTTTACAGTTCGCTTGTCGTCACGGTGTGCCGATAATCGTTCCATTCCAAACCGGCTTTGGGGTTATCGGCTTCGCGCGGCAACAGTGTTTCTTCCAATTCCTCGATCCTGTCGATTTTGCCGGCAATGTAGGCGTCGAGCCGCGCGCGGCAGTTTTTCAGCCGCAACATCAGCCCGCCCAAACGCGCGTCTTGCACCTCGAATCCGAACGGCTTGTATTCGGTGTGCCACATGGTTCTAAACGCCTCGTAAAACGCTTGCACGCGTTTGACGGTCTCGTCGTAGTCGGCCGCGACGCGTTTCAACTCGGCTTTATCGCCGCGCTTATAAGCGGCGCGGGTGCGAATCCCTAAGTAGGCTTTCTTTTCGAGCACGCGGCACAGCTTTTCCTGCGAATCGAACATGTAGGCATATTCCCCGGCGCGCGCTTTGGCCGCGGCGAGCTGCGCCGCATAGGCAGCGTAGGGAATTTCGGGTACGCTTGCGGCCGCGACGTCTAAAATGCCTAAAAACGGATCGTTGTACAGCAGCGCCTTGCAAGGATTGGGCGCGCCTGTCGTTTCGCCGGGAATGACGTCCGGTAATGCCAGCGTATCGAAATCGGCCGCAGAGACGCCGAACAGCTTTTCAAAGTCGGCGGCGATCGTTTTCTCGTCGAAACAGCCGTCGGCATAGCGACGAATCGCGTACAGCGACTGCAACAGCGAAAACCGCGGGCATTCCGAACCGTTATCGCCCCACATGGTGATCAAAACGTTGTCAATGCCGTTTTTCATCACGCTTTGCATAGCCGGCCGCATCGTCTGCTCCGTAAACCGCACATTGGGCGAAAAGCCGTGCCACTCCCACGCACCGCCGGCAAACCAAATCCCGCGACCGAACTCTTTGTGCGCGGCGATCATTTCGTCGTACACCGTCTCGTCGGTGTGATAGTAGTCCCAGTAAGCAAGCTCGACCGATTCCGGCACTTGACGCCGCACCGATTCGGGAATATGCACGCCCTTCGCGTAATAGTCGCCCCCGGCCGCCAGACGGAAAAACATGTCGCTCCACATGTGCGGCGTAAAGCCGTACTTTTTCGCGATTTCGGTCACGCGCCCCAAATGGCGGTTGAGGATCTCGAAACGGTTCTGATAGCCGTGGCGGTCGAGAAACTTTCCTAAACCGACCATGTGCGCCTCGTCCATGCCGATATTGACGTTGCGGGACGTGAAGTTTTCGGCCAGCGTTTTAAACAGCCGCTCGATAAAGCGGTAGGTTTCTTCCTCGTCGATCAGCAGAATGTCGTTGACGTCGACGATCTCCCAAAAGCGCGGCAGCTTGACCGGGTTGGTAAAGTGCGCCAGCGTCTGGATACAGGGGATCAGTTCGATCCCGTGCGCCGCCGCATACGCGTCGATCTCTCGCAGTTCCGCGCCCGTGTACCGCCCGCGCAAATAGCCGAAATACGGCTCGTCACCAACCTCGAACGTGTCCTCTGTGTACAGCTCGAGTGCGTTATAGCCCATTTTTTGCAAGGCGTCGATCATTCTCTTGACCGCCGCTACCGTCATCACGCCGTTGCGCGAGCAGTCGATCATCACCCCGAAATGTTTGTATTGCATGGTAATACCCCTTAAAAAAGATACTTACAGTATACCACACCGCCCCGCGCCTGTCCACATATTCCGACAGCCGAATTTTGTTGTCTTACTATACAAAAATTGCTATCCGATCCGCCGCTCGACAAACCACCGCCCCGACTGCGTCTCCCGATAAAACGCGTGTTCGCGGCCGTCGACGCGGCAAACAAACAGTTCGGTCAACGCGCCGCCGACGTGCTGCGGCGGGGACAGCCGACGGTCAAGCGTTTTTTCGACCGTGAAGCGACGGCCGTCCCACATAAACGCGACGGGAAACAACTGCCCTTCGACGTCGACGCGCACAAACATTTCTACGTACTCTTTTCGATATTGCATACCGTAAGTATGCCCGATTCGGAGACAGACATTCCCCAAAGGATCACCGCCCGCAATATTAAATTTCGTTAAATGCGGCGCGACGGCCGCAGACGCTTGACAGGCACCCCCCCCGCAGTATACTGGGGATACGTACATACGTCATATTTTTACCCCAAAAGGAGGATACATGATACAGTTCCGAAAAAACTACTACGCCGACGTGCGCATCGAGGATCGGTTTGAAACGCAGATCGCGTTTCTGAACGAAAATCTCAACCAGTGCAAACAGACGTCGGTCAAAAAGGCGTTCCTGCGCGTGTTCGACGGCGAAATGTGGTACTACGCCTCGACGTGCGACGTCGCCAATGTGCAAAAGGAGTTGGACGCGCTGTATGCTTCGGCGCATGAAAACAAACAGATCGGCGCGCATCCGCTGGTCAAAAAGTTCCAGGTCAACCGCGACAGCGTGAAACTGTACGAAAAAAACAGTTTGCGCGACGTGCCGCTCAAAGCCAAGATCGACCGCCTCGACGGCATTCGCAAGCGCATCGCCGCCGATCCGTACGTCAAGTTCCTGCAAGCCGTCTATTCCGATCGGCACAGCGTGTGGCAGTTCTATTCTTCCCTGGGCGCCGACATCTCTTACGATGTGCAATACTGTAAAGCGATCGCCGCCGTCAACATGGCAGACGGCGAAAAGACGCACAGCACGCATATCGTCAAAGCGGCGGTTACCTTCGACGAGCTGACGTTCTCCGACCAAGCGATCGCCGACTTCCTGAAGGAAAACGACGATTTTCTGCTACACGCCGAGGCCGTCGAGCCGGGCGAATATCCGGTCATTCTCTCGCCCGAAGCGGGCGGCATCTTCGCGCACGAGTCGTTCGGACATAAGTCGGAAGCCGACTTTATGTTGGGCGACGAGACGATGAAAAAGGAGTGGCAGCTCGGCAAAACCGTCGGCAGTCCGCTTCTGTCGATCTACGACACCGGTTTGCAACCGGGCACCGGCTACGTTCCCTACGACGACGAAGGGACGCGGGCGACTAAGACGTACTTGATCAAGAACGGCGTTCTCACCGGCCGCTTGCATTCGGCCGAAACGGCCGCCGAACTGGGAGAGGCGACGACCGGCAACGCGCGCGCCGTCGATTGCACGTTCGAGCCGATCGTGCGCATGACGAATACCGTCATCGAATCGGGCACTTCGACGTTCGACGAGCTGCTCGCCCCGATTAAGCACGGGTATTTCATCAAAACGGTGCAGCACGGGTCGGGCATGAGCACGTTCACCATCGCGCCGCTGCTTGCTTACGAGATTGTCGACGGCAAACTGACGAAACCCGTCAAAATTTCGGTCGTCACCGGCAATGTGTTTGAAACTTTAGGCTTAATCGACGGCGTAGGCAAAAACGCCGTTGTAGAGCCGACCGGCGGCAATTGCGGCAAAATGGAGCAATTTCCGTTGAACGTAGGCTTCGGCGCGCCGTATGTGCGCGTTGCGAAAATGCGTGTGCAGTAAGGAGGCAGAAACATGTACGAGACCATTATCGAAAACACCCATGAGAGCACCGTCAACGTGTCGGGCAACAAGATCACTTCGCTGCGCAATACGGCGTCCCACACGACGGCGGTGCGGTTTTATAAGGACAACCGCGTATCGGTCGCAGGCCAGGAAGGCGCCGCCGACGTGCCAAAGCTAATAAAACGCGCCGAAACCGATTTGCCGGTCTGCGGCGTTCCCTATCCGTGTATGCTCGAAAAGAACGTCAAGCACGTCGACCGCCGCAAAAATCCGATCGCGCCCGAAACGTTCTTAGACGCCATGCGCGACCTGTTAGACCGCATACAAAAGGTCGCGCCGCAATTTATATTCGGCAACAAGCTCAAGCGCATCGAAAGCGCGCTATCGTACACCAACACCGCCGGCGCAGACCTCTATTCCGTCGCCGACCGGTTGGAGATCGGGCTGACGATCAAAGAACGCACGTCGGCCAACATCATGGATCTGTCCTACGGCGGCACGCTCGATTATTTCGATCCGCAAGCGATCGTTGACGATATCGCCGATCTGGCGGCCGCCTATTCGCGCCGCGTCGAGCTGCCGAACGACATTCCCGTTATCCTTGACGCCCGTCTCATTCTGTCGATGTTGCTCGAGGATATGATTGCCGACATGTATATGAACGGCTCGGGCAAGCTGAAAGGTAAACTGGGCGAAACGCTGTTTCACGACAAGCTGACCGTCGCCGTGCGCTACAACGCGGCTTCGCACGCCCCGCGCCCGTTCTTCGACGCCGAAGGCACCGTATTGACCGACGACGGTTTCAAACTGATCGAGAACGGCAAGTTCTGCGGTCTGCTGTCGACCAAGCGCGCGGCGGCGCAGTTCGGCATTCCCCTTTCGGGCGGCGCGAGCACAGGCGCCTATGACGCCGTGCCGAGCTACGGCGGCAACGCGATCTACGCCGACGAAACGGCCGATTCGGTTTCCAAACTGTGCGACCGCGCGATCTATGTGGCCGTCGCGTCGGGCGGCGACATCACCGATAAGGGCGACGTCGGCATTCCCGTGCAAGCGGCGTTCTTGCTCGAAAACGGCAAACTGGTCGGCCGCCTGCCCGAACTGATGCTGTCGGGCAGTATCTTCGACATTTGCGGCAAAAACTTCCTCGGCGTGTCGAGCCAAACGGCATTCCGCTGCGACCATGCGCCGCTGTTTGCCGCCGGTATGAAAGTCGCCAAACAGTAACGCGCTCGGCGGCAATCTCTAATACGCCATACGAAAAACGCCCGCTCTCAAAATGAGGGCGGGCGTTTTGTATTTTACTTTAAGAGGTGGATCGAACCGATCAGCGGCAGTTCTTCGTCGCGGTCGGTGACGACGTACACGATCCCGACAATGCCGAGAATGAGCAGCGCGAGCGAATAGATTCCGGCCAGCACGCCGAAGATCCAACCGATCGCCGGAACGTGCATCAGTATGCCGAACACGGCGTTACCGACCACCGAAAACAGCAGGAGCAAAAGCCCTTCGTTGGCGTGGCGGGTGGCTTTGGCGTCGTTCTTGTAGAGAATGAGCGGCAAAAAGAACAGTATACCCCACAGATAGCACAGCGAATAAATGATCTTTTTCTCCGTCGCAGTGTCCGCCGATACGCCGGAACTACTTTGCTTTTGCGCCGTTTCCGGCCGCGCTTGCGCCGCCGTCGTGTCGTCCTGCTTTTGCTGCTGCTCGCTCGGTCTGTTCTCGTCCGCCATGTCGCGCTCCTTTCGCCTTTACTATATGTCGGCGCATCGCCGTTTATACCTATAGTATACCACGTACCGCGAAAAAACGCAACCGCTCCCGCAACGATTTGCTACTTATTTCGTCCAATGCCATTCCGCCCAAGCCGACGCGATGACTTTGTTGCCGTCGCCTCTGGCGCGAATCTTGACCGAAATCGAGTTGTACTGCTTGTAGTTGTTGATACTGAACGAGTTGTAGTCCGCCTGTTTCAATTCGCCGTAGTCGGCGCCGTCGAACGCAATATAATACTCGTAGCCTTTTGCGTAGTCGATTTTGTCCCACTTGAGCGCGCCGTCGGCGGTGATGACAAACGACGATTCGGAAGGCGCGGCCAAAATCGTGATCGTGTCGGACGCACTGCCGCCCGCGTACTGCGAATCGATATAATAAACGCCGCTCGCATCGAACGCGCCGCCCAAGGCCTTGACGCGAACCGCATACTTACCCGGGCTTTGGATCGTCTTACTGTACGACGTCTCTGCGCTCGGAATCGACTGCCCCGCGATCTCGTACTGATAGCCAGTGCAGTTCGGGGACGGCGTTTTGACCGTCACGATAATGCTGCCGTTTTCGACGAACGCCGCAGCCGAATACTTGTACTCGATGCTCGGCGCGGCCAAAACACGCGCTTTTTGCGTATAGACGCAGTCCTTGCTGTCGACGTTGTTGCGACCGTCGCCCACCGCGCGCAGCTTGACAATGTGATCGCCATCGGTGGTAAAGCGCGGCGTGTACGTGTACTGCGACCCCGAAACGTGATACTCGTCGCTGACTTTCTTGCCGTCGATCTCGATATAGTACGCGCTCGCATTGGTCACGCTGTCCCAAACGTATTTGCCGTCGGCAACCCGCAGCGTCGGCGTCGCCAGCTTATACACCGTCATCACGACCGAATAATCGCTGTCGAGATACTTGGTATCGTTGCCGACCGCCTTGATGTAAAAGGTATAGCCTTGCCCGCCCTCGAGGTGCTCGATGTTGTACTTCGTTGCGTTCAGATTGCCGCCGACAAGCTCCTCGCCGGGCTTAGAGAAGATCCGATACGTCGGCGTATATTCGCCCGTGTTGATGTTATTCGGTGTGTTCCACACCAGTTCGACGCTGTTGGCTAACGCCCCTTCGGGGAACGTCGGCGCGGCCAAGCGAATAAACTGCTGCGTCGGCGACGCCTCGCTCGTCATGTAGTACAGCGTGCGCTGCTCGTTGTAGCAGTTGGCGACAGCTGTCATCGAAAGCGTCGTGCCGTCGGTCTCGATAAACTGATACATGTTGGTGTATGCGTTTTCCGTCAGCGGCGTTTTCGACAGGTCGAGATAGGTCTCGTAGCCCGACGCGTTGGAAACGTCGTCCCAGCTCAGCGTGCCGTTGCCTGCGCGCGTGATCTTGATACCGGTCGGCGCTTGCAACCGCTCGACCGCCACCGGCGCCGACGGATTGGACGCCAACACGCCTGCGCCGTTGCCGCGCGCGGCGACGGTGATCGAGTACGTCCCCGCCTTGATCGTCGACAGGTCGCAACTTTCGCGCTGCGACGTCAGACGCGTGCCCGCATACGCCACCGTGTACCCGTTGTTGCCGGCGACCGCATCCCAACCGAGCGTAAACCCGCTCATGACGGGATTTTGCGGCGTGGCTTGTACGGTGATGTCGAACGAAAGCGCGTCGCGGCTGAGGCACGGCAACGTCACGTATTTGGCCGTACCGACCGTCTTGACCCCGCCCATACTGCGCACCGTGTACGTGTAGTGCTGTTCGGCAATGTTGGCGCTGTCGACGACGTTATTATCGCTGAGCGCCGCGCCCGTCGTATATTTGCCGCTCATTAGCGCGCCGTCTTTATACAACTGATACCCGCTCGCGCCGTTGACCGGCACGAAATTGACGGTAAACCCGCGCGCAAGATTGTCGCGCTCGCTGACGATATGTTCGCTGTCCGCCGCCCGCGGCGCGGCCAAACGCTCGACGGTGATCGGCGCCGAATACTTGCTGTCGTAGTGGTCGGCGCTGCCGGCGGCCGCGTTCGACTTGACCTCGATCGTGTACACGCCGACGGCCGCGTAGTCGTGCGAAAACGCGCGTTGCACGTCCGAATAGTTGCCGATGACCGGCGCGCCGCCGTCTTTGATCAGCCGCGTCGTGTAGCCGACCGCCGCATTGACCGCGTTCCAGGTCAAATTATTATTCGCCTCTCCGTCCAGTTCCAAATCGTTGTTCCAGGACACTTGCGGCGTATCGAGTATGTACACCGTCTTTTCGGCCGACCAGGACGAAAAATAATTGCCGCTATCGTTGTACGGCATGACAGCCACATCCTGCGACCGCCCCGACGCCAAATTCTCGTACTGCGTCGCCGTTACACTCGCTTTCTGTACCACGCCGCCGATCTTCAGCTTGTAGCCCTCTGCGCCGTCGACCGCGTTCCACTTGACAATGCCGTCCTCGACGAAAATTTCGGCAACCGTCGCCAGGTAATGAAAGTCCTCCGATACCGCTTTGCTGTCATAGGTCGACGTGTGATTGCCGATCGCCTTGACCTCGACGGTGAAATCTTTGTTGCCCGAGTTGAACGCATAGCTGTTGCCTTTGACCGTGTTCGCCGTGCCGTTGACCGTCACCAGATAGTCGCTCGCACTGCCCGTCCAGGTCAAAGCCGTGCCGTCGTACTTGACGCTTGCCGGCGCCGCATACACATAGGCGTTGATTTCCTCGCTATAGGACGAATAGAACGTTTTGTCGCCCGACACGATCGGCTTGACCTTGACGCGGTTGCTTCCCTCCGGCAAGGCAAACTGCGTGTCGGTCACTTCCGTTTCCGTCCCGTTGATGCTGACGGCGTAGGCGTTCGCACCCGCGACTGCGTCCCAACGGATCGCCCCGTCCTCTTCGACGTGAACCGCCGTGATCGGCGCAAGCGGCTTGAACGTCACCGACGCCGACTGCTCGGCATGGTCGAATACCGCCGTTACCGTCACTTCGAATGTGTCTGTCGAAGCGTAGGCATACGTCGTCGAGTTGCTGCGCGCCGCCTCGCCGCCGTTGATCGCAACCGTATAATGGTTGGCGTTGTCGATCTTATTCCAGGTGATGTATTGCCCGTCGTAGGCGATATTTTCGGGCGCGGGATAAATGAGGTCTTTGGCCTTTTTGCACCCGACAAGTCCGCACGCCGCCGCGCACATGACAAGCACGGACAAAAGGATAAGAAACTTCTTTTTCATGATGCACTCCTTATAAATAGAGGTTTGCCGTATCGGGGTAAGCAATCTCTGCCCAGAAATTTTTCATCTTCCAACCACAACCATCATCATGAGTGCCCCAATATAATGTTTCTTTCTTCTGGTCGGACGCAAGTGCTGCATAAATCTTACCACCGGTTACCGTCATTTGTGCTGAAAATGTAGTAGTAACATAGCTACCATTGACAGAGCCTTTACCATGGTCGACGATTATATGTTCTACCAAATATGCATCATTAACAATCGATTGCGAATAGTAGTAGAAATGCTCTTTTGTATAATACAGGGGAAGAGCCTTACTATCTTCCGTAAAATGACAAATATCAGCATGGAATGTAATATCCACATTTACCGACTTCGTCCAATCAATTTCCGAAATCAATTCCGTAAAGTCTATATCATATGCAGAACACAACCGAGGAGTCTTATCCCAAATTGTGCTACTAGTTGAATCCCCATCTAAGAAATGTTTTTTGACTGTCTTTACTTTATACCACCCGGCTTTCAATTTCAAACCGGTCGCGGGCATAGTTGTGGAAGTATATTGCTCTTTCTCTGCCGTGTACCACCCGGCAAAAATGAAATTTTCTTTTTCGGGCGTGGGCAAAGTGATTGTTTCGCCCGCCGCGACCGAAATGTCGTCGACGTCGCTGCCGCCGTTCTCGTCCAGTTCGATTTTCGCCTGCCAAACGGCTTTTAACGAAATACTTTTACTCGGCATGGTGGTCGAAGTATACTTCTTGCCCGCCATATCTTCCCAGTATGCGAATTTGGCCAGTTCTTTGGTCGGCGTGGGCAGCGCAACGGTCGACCCCGCGCGCGCAACAATAGCAAGCACATTGCTGCCGCCGTTGCTGTCCAGTTCGATGACAGGCGCATATTCGACCGCATACAGTACCATGGTATCGGTGACTTTGCCGCTCCATACCTCGCCGCCCTGCGTTTTGCTCCAGGTCAGCGGCGCTTTGCCGTCGACACGCGTTTTGGGTACGATCTTGCTGACCGGCGTATCGTATTCGACTTCGATCTCCTCGCTGTCCATGCCCGCCTCGAAAAAGCAAGTGACGGTAAACTTTTCGGCTTCGAAACCGGCGTACAGCGTGACCGCCTCGCCGTTCAAATTAAAATTCTTTTCGTTTAGGACCGACACCAACGGAATGAGGCCGGCCGTATCGGCGACCTTGACGCCCTCGCAGTTGGCTTTGGTGAACCAGCCGACGAACTCCTTATGCGCCAGCGTCAAGTTTTTCGGCAGCTCCGGCAAGCTCGCCCCGTAGGCGACTGTCAGTTGCCGCTCGCCCGTCACGGTCGCGCCCTGATAGTCGAGAACGACGGTGTAGTCTTTGGCTTTGAACTGCGGGAACAGCACCATATTTTTGCCGTCGGTAAAGGGCGACAGCGACGCGCCGCTACTCGACACGTACTGCGTGCCGCCGACTTCTGCGTCGAACAGGCCGATAAACGTATAGCCCGTGCGTTCGGGTACGACGTCGAGCGCATACGGCATACCGGCCGTCACCGTGATCTGGTGCGATCCGGCGTCGTCGGTGTACTGAATGGTGTACACTTTCGGCGTCGTATCTTCGGGCTGCTTTTCGGCGCACCCCACAAAGACCGCGATACAGCACGCAAGCACAACGCTCAAGGCGATCGCGAAAAGTCCTTTCTTCTTCATAAAAAACCCTCCTTTTTTACGCTCACAAAATACACCTAATACTATAATAGGCGTACTTTTTTTACTATTATAACGCATTTTTTTCGCAAAAGCAAGTATTTTCCTATACATTTTCCACAGAAAAGTAGGTCGTTTGCCGTCTTTGCCCGTCGATATGGCGTTCTCACCGCGATTTTAATACATTTTGCTTATCCGAATGTACGCCTATTATAGTATTAGGCGTACTTTTGTTTATGGGGTAAAAATGGCCGAAAGGGAACGAATACGCACACACTTTGTCACCCCGAGCGAAAGTCGAGGGTCTAGCGAAGCGAATCCATTATTCTATACGCCTTCGTACATTCTTGCGTACCGCTCGAAATGACAAATGGTCTTTACTGCTTTCATGCAGTTTTGTCTTTAGCTCTATTGACACGGAATACGCATTCTCCTTAACCAAAAAAGACGAGCCGCAACTCGCCTTTTTCGTTTACATGGACTTAAGCGACAATATACATTGTCACCGCATACTTTTGCCTATGTTTATTTGCCGAAGTAACGCTTCAACAGGCCTTCGAACGCCTTGCCGTGACGGGCTTCGTCGCGAGCCATTTCGTGAACTGTGTCGTGGATCGCGTCGAGGTTCGCGGCTTTGGCGCGCTTGGCGAGATCGAACTTACCGGCGGTCGCGCCGTTTTCGGCCTCTACGCGCATTTGCAAATTCTTTTCGGTCGAGTCGGTGACGACTTCGCCGAGTAGTTCGGCAAACTTGGCGGCGTGTTCGGCCTCTTCATACGCGGCCTTTTCCCAGTACAAACCGATTTCGGGATAGCCCTCGCGGTGCGCGACGCGCGCCATCGCCAAATACATACCGACCTCGGTGCATTCGCCGTTGAAGTTGGCGCGCAGATCGGCCATGATGTCCTCGGACGCGCCTTGCGCTACGCCGATCACGTGTTCGGCAGCCCAGCTACGGCCTTCGCCTTGCAAAACAAACTTAGAAGCCGGCGCTTTGCACTGCGGACACTGTGCGGGTGCGGAATCGCCCTCATGCACATAACCGCAAACGGAACAAACATACTTTTTCATGATTCTTTCTCCTTTTTTATATAGAATTTTTGGGATGACTGTGTAAGCACGCGCACGTCGGGCAAAGCCCGTACAGCACGGTTTTTTCGCTGTCGACCGTATACCCCTGTTGCGACAGGCGGTCGCCCAGATCGGACTGTAAAAACAGATCGGAGATCGCGCCGCATCGGTTGCAAATAAAATGCATGTGCGGACTCAAATCGGCGTCGAAGTGCAACGTTTTTTTCTCCGTCTCGAGTGTCAACAATTTTTTCTCGTCGGCCAGTTGCCGCAGATTGCGGTAGACCGTCCCCAACGATATATCAGGAATACGTTTGCGGACGCACGTATACACCCATTCGGCGTCCGGGTGGCACTTGGTGCCGCGCACGGCCTCGTATACCGCTTCCCGCTGTTTCGAATAGCGCATACCTACCTCCTTTTTACTATTTGCCATTCGGCTGTAAATTATTTAGTAATGATTATCATTACTGTTTATAGTATACAACTTGTCCGCGCATTTGTCAAGCATTTTTACAAAAAATTTTTTGTATGCGCCTGCGTATGTATGTTTTATCCTTTTGTCACCCCGAGCGAAAGCCGAGGGGTCTAGCGCAAGCGAATTATTTATTTTATACGCCTGCGTACATTCCTCGACTGCGCTCGAAATGACAAAAGGTCATCATGCCTATACTACCCATTGCTTACAAATTCATATCATTGAACACTCGTTTTGACAAAGAGTTCGCCTCGCTTACCGCCCGCAATGACATAATGTGTCACACCGATGCGCGCGGCGCATATACTACAATATACAGTTCGTTTATACGGACGAAATACGGAGGATAAAAACCATGTGTAACTGTTGTCACCGTCACGATTGCTGCCAAATGCCCGAACCGCGCTGCGGCTGCGAGCGGCAAAATCAAGGCTGCGGCTGCGGCTGCGAACGGCAGAACCAAGGCTGCGGCTGTGAGCAAAACGACGACGACCGCTGCTGCTGCTGCTGCCGCGTGCAGCGTTGCTGCCGTCGCTGCTGCTGCGGACTGTTCGGTCTGCTCCGCTAAGCACTGACAAAACCCCGGCGCGACGTTCAGCCGCGCCGACTACATAGAGAAAAGCCGCCGTTTCGATACGGCGGTTTTTATTTGTCGGCTTGTCAATTCAATTCCAGATATTCGTCGTAAGTCATATCGCGGTCGAACACTTTTGTATTGTCGATCTCGATAATGCGGTTGCACACGGTGTTGAGCATTTCCTCGTCGTGGGTGACGAGCAGCATATTGCCCTTGAAATTGGTCATGCCCTTGTTGAGCGCGGTAATGCTTTCGAGATCGAGGTGGTTGGTCGGCTCGTCGAACGTCAAGAAGTTGGCGCCGGCGAGCATCATGCGCGACAGCATACAGCGCACCTTTTCGCCGCCCGACAGCACGCTCGCCTTTTTCAAAGCCTCTTGCCCCGAAAACAGCATACGCCCCAACCAACTGCGCAAGTATTCTTCATAGCGGTCTTTCGAGTACTGCGCCAGCCACTCGACCAGCGTCAAGTCCACGCCGTCGAAAAAGCTGTCGTAGTTACCGGGCATATAGGCGGGAATGATCGTCTTGCCCCATTGCACCGTGCCGGCGTCGGGCGTTTCTACGCCCATGATACAGTCGAGCAGCATCGACACCGACTGCGATTTGCCGCAAATGATGCCGATCTTGTCGTCGTGTTTGAGTTTGAACGACACGTTCTCGAAGAAACCTTTTTTGGTCAGCCCCTCGACCTCGAGAATCTCGTTGCCGATCTCGCGCTCGAACTTGAAATCGACGTAAGGATATTTACGGCTGGACGGCTTGATGTCGTCGAGTACGATCTTTTCCAGTTCGCGTTTTCTCGACGTCGCTTGCTTGCTTTTACTGGCGTTGGCCGAAAAGCGTTGGATAAATTCCTGCAACTCTTTGGCGCGCGCTTCGAGTTTTTTATTCTGCTCTTTGGCCTGGCGCAACGCGAGCTGGCTCGACTCGTACCAAAAATCGTAGTTGCCGACGTAGATGCGGATCTGCTTGAAATCGACGTCGCAAATGTGCGTGCAAACGCGGTTTAAAAAGTGGCGATTGTGCGAAACGATGATGATCGTCGTTTCGTCTAATTCCATCAAATAGTCTTCCAACCATTTGGCCGTTTTGGCGTCGAGGTTGTTGGTCGGCTCGTCGAGGATCAGAATATCGGGCTTAAAGAACAGCGCTTGCGCCAACAGCACTTTAACCTTGACTTTGGCGTCGACGTCGGCCATCGGTGTATAGAACACGGACGGATCGACTTTCAAGCTGTTGAGCAGCGCCTCGGCCGAAGCCTCCGCCTCGTAGCCGCCCATTTCGCCGAACTCGCCTTCGAGTTCGCCCGCGCGCACGCCGTCCTCGTCGGAAAAGTCCTCTTTGGCATACAGCGCGTCGCGCTCGCACTTGATCTGCATCAGCGCCTTGTGTCCCCACATCACCGTGTCGAGCACGGTATATTCGTCGTAAGCGTTTTGATTTTGTTGCAAGACCGACATGCGCTCGTTCTTGTCGATCGTCACGTCGCCCTTGTTCGGCTCGAGGTCGCCCGACAGCACTTTGAGAAAAGTCGACTTGCCCGCGCCGTTCGCGCCGATGATGCCGTAGCAGTTGCCGCGCGTAAACTTTAAGTTGACGTTATCGAACAGTACGCGGCTGCCGAATTGCAAT
Source organism: Clostridia bacterium (assembly GCA_022791055.1). Classification (GTDB taxonomy): domain Bacteria; phylum Bacillota; class Clostridia; order Christensenellales; family Pumilibacteraceae; genus HGM11386. Next base: position 48,350 of record JAAVYI010000006.1, read on the forward strand.
GTGACGTTGTTTACCTGAATCATACTGAAAAGTCCTTGTTAAAATGTCGGAAGTTTTACCGCGAGGATTTCTGCGCTTTCGCAGCTTATAAAAACAATCCCGAACGTGACACGTCCGGGATCAAAGCCGCGATTATTCCGCTTTGAACGGCATCAAAGCCATGTGCCGCGCGCGCTTGATGGCGGTCGCCATTTCGCGTTGGTGCTGCGCACAGATGCCCGAAGTGCGGCGGGGAATGATCTTCCCCTTTTCGGTCACAAAACGCTTGAGACGCGCGGTATCCTTATAGTCGATATGCTCGACCTTTTCGGCGCAAAACAAGCAAACTTTTTTCTTCATCGGGCGGCGGGGGCGCTTGCCCTTATCGTCGTCCGAAAAACTTTTATTGTTTCTCTTATCCATGATAATCGATCTCCTGATATAATTTCAATGTGGGAATCGTGTTCCCGAAATGTGCGTTTTTTCGTTTGAGATTGACGGCGGAGACGCAATGCGCTACTAAAACGGCAGAGCCGATACCCTTTGACGGCGGAGACGCAATGCGCGCTGCTAAAACGGCAGAGCCGATACTTTTGACGGCGGAGACGAGGTCGAAGAGCGGCAACAGTCGGCAAATCGGCGAGCGCGCGTAGTTCGATCTACGTAACCGAGCCGATTTGCCGAACGTAGCCGCTATGCGGCCTCGTATACGCCGTCAAAAAGGAAGTTCGTCGTTATCCACCGGCTCCAACTCACTCACCTGTTTCTTGGCTTGCAGTTTTGCGGCGGGCGCATCGTAGTTGCTTCCCACGTCATCGTTACGGCTAGTAATAAACTCGACATCTTCAGCAACAACTTCGGTCATGTAACGCTTATTTCCGTCCTTATCGTCATAAGAGCGAGTTTGCAACCTACCACTAACGCCAACTTTCCTGCCTTTCGACAAATACTTAGCACAGTTTTCGGCCAAGCCCTGCCATGTTACGATGTTAAAAAAGTCAGCTTCTCTCTCTCCTGCCGCATTCGCACGCGCACGGTTAACCGCAATGCTAAATGTGCAAACACTCGTACCGTTGGTCGTCGACTTCAACTCGGGATCACGCGTGAGATTGCCGATCAAAATAACCTTGTTCATGTTCTCTCCTTATTCCGGCTTGGTCACTAAGAAACGCATGACCGAGTCCGAAATTCTCATCTGCCGTTCCAGTTCGGCCGGGAACTCGGGGTTCGCGGTGAACGTCATCAGCACATAGTAGCCGTCGTTCTTGAAGTTGATCGGATACGCAAGTTTCTTCAGTCCCCACTTGTTGACTTCGGCCTCGCCGCCGTTGTCGGTCACAAGTTTGGAGAACTTGTCCACCTGCGCGTTGATCTCGGCTTCGTCGAGTCCGGGCGCGAGAATGTACAGTACCTCGTACTTATTCATGTTTCTACCTCCTTTCGGTCTATGACCCACGTCTAGCAACGTGAGTAAGGAATCGCTTTTTACACAAAAGCCTTATTATTGTATCACAGTTTCGCCCATTATGCAAGCGTTTTGCACCGCATTTACAAAAACGCCGCGCACCCGCACAGCGTTATTGAAATTCGGTCATGTGTCGCCAGTAGTGTTTGGGGCAATGGTTCATGCGGCCGCGATCGCTGTGGCGCTCCTTGATCTCGACGGTGTCGTAAAACAGTTTCCACAGCTTGCGGAATTTCTTTTCTTCCTCGCTCGTCGGCGGCAGTTGCAGTTCGTCGAGCGTGACGAACTGCTGCGTATCGGGCGCATGGACGAACGCCACGCCGCGCCCCTTGTCGTAGATCATAAACGTTTCTTGCGGCAGGCGGTCGCAAAAATGGTCGGCGATCAGCGGCAACACGTTGTGCGTCGGCTCGATGACCGAAACGAGCGACGACCCGTAGTCGGTAAACCGCACGAACTCCTTCATTTTGTGCGCCTCGTTGTACACGCTTTTGACCGTGGCCATGATCGGCGCGACAGCCTCGTTGGCAACGGCGGTATAGATTTTTCGACCGTAGCGAAACCCGTAGCGCAAGTATTTTAGTACCGCTAATTCTTTGGCCGCGAAACCGCTCAAAAACGTCAGGCGCACATTGTCGAACGCGCGGCCGCCGATCTTTTTGCGAATGCCGTTTAAGACGCGTTCGGCCTTGACGCCGTCGGTCTCGATATGGCGCACGGCAAACAGCGTCAGATCGTCGTCGCGGATCTCGACGGGCGTTTCCTTTTTGTCGAACGCCTCGAACACGCAGCACAGCAGTCCGTCGAACGTGCCGTCGTAGCAGTATGTCACATCTGCCCGGTCAGACATTTGACGACCTCCTCGCCGGTGACTTGCGCCTTGATCTCCCCCGCCTCCAAAAGATCGCGGTCGAACATCGAAAGCTGCCGACTTCGCCCCAAATCGATTTTCGCCGAATCGCTGAGTAGCGCGGTCAGCAAACTTTTGGACGTAATCATCACGCCCTCGCGGTACTTGCCGACGCAGGTAATAAAATACTGCGCGCGCTTTAGCACCACGCCGATGCGCTTTAAGCCGTCGAATGTCAGCTTTTCGCCGCGTCGGGCGCGCACGATGCGCTTGGCCGACGTCACGCCGATTCCGGGAACGCGCAACAGCATTTCATACGGCGCGGTGTTGACCTCGACGGGAAACTGCTCCGGGTGGTTGATCGCCCAGTTGCATTTGGGGTCGACATAGCGGTTGAGTTCGGGGTGCGCCTCGTCGAGGATCTCGTCGGCGGTAAACCCGTAGTATCGTAGCAGCCAGTCGGCCTGATACAGACGGTGTTCGCGCAGTAGCGGCGTCGGCGTGTCGGGCGTCGGCAGCAGCGAGTTTTCGACGACAGGCACATAGGCCGAATAGAACACGCGCTTTAACTTATATTTATTATACAGCCCCTCGCTCAAACGCAAAATCTTGCAGTCGGTTTCGGGCGTCGCGCCGATGATCATCTGCGTGCTTTGTCCGGCCGGTGCGAAATGCTTGCCGGGGATCGACAGTTCGCGCCCCTTGGTCGCAATGTTATTGCGGATAAACCCCATCGGATCGAGGATCGACTGTTTGCTTTTTTCGGGCGCGAGTAGTCCCAGGCTGTCGGCCGACGGCAGTTCGATATTGACGCTCATGCGGTCGGCGTAACTACCCAAAAGCGCGAGCGCGTCCTTGTCCGCGCCGGGGATCGCTTTGGCGTGAATGTAGCCGTAAAATTTGTATTCGTCGCGCAGAATCCGAAGCGCCTCGGTCATCAGTTCGACGGTACGCGTCGGCGAGCCGATGACGCCGCTCGATAAAAAAAGCCCCTCGATGTAGTTGCGGCGGTAAAAGTTGATCGTAAGATCGGCGATCTCTTTGGGCGTGAACGTCGCGCGCGGCGTGTCGTTCGATTTGCGGTTGACGCAGTATTTGCAATCGTAAATACACGCGTTGGACATCAAAATTTTGAGTAGCGAAATACAGCGGCCGTCGCCCGCGAAGGTATGACAAATGCCGCACGAAGCCGCGCTGCCGATTCCGTCCTTGGGTGCGGTGCGGTTGACCCCGCTAGACGTACAAGCCGCATCGTACTTGGCCGCATCGGTCAAAATTTTCAATTTATCGAATACGTCCATATCTTTCGACCAGGCGCAAAACGGCGCTACGCTTGCACGGCTTTGCCGTGCGCTTGCTTACGGGCGCATACGCACCCTACCCGTTTCGGTCGAACTTTATAAGGGCTCGCGCATACGCTCACAAATGAGTTTTCATTCTGTGTTCGGGCTAACGCCCTCGGCACAGAATATCCAAATTTCTCCGCTCACCGCGTCGGAATTTTCAAAGGTCACGATTTGCGGCACAAGTCCGCAAATCGTTCCTCTGTTTTTATATCTCTACGTCGGCAGTATAGTCTATATCTTTATACCCGAATCCAAACATCTTGTAAAAGTCGTCCCAGTAGCCTTCGATGTCCGCATATTGTTTGATATTGCCGTTATCGATCGTATCGAACATCGCGGCCACTTCCTTTTGCACGTCGTCGGCCATTTCGAGGTCGTCGAGGCGGATCAGCTTGTCCGCATCCGTCTTGACCGCACCGGTCAGCGCCTTGTCGCCGAACAGACGGCACATCTGTTCGATACAGCCCTCGTGTGTCCCCTTTTTCTTCATCACTTTATATAGGATCGCAATGTACAGCGGCACCACGGGAATAGCCGCGCTCGACTGCGTAACCAACGCTTTGTTGACCGAAACATACGCCTCGATCCCCTCTTTTCGGAGCGTTTCGGCGGCGGCGATCAAATCGCGTTTGGCCGCGCCGATCGTACCGTCGAGGTACATCGGGTGCGTCAGCGCCGGCCCGATATACGAGTACGCCACCGCGCGACAGTCTTGGCTCAATACACCCGCATTCTTTAACGCGTGCATCCAGTCGAGGAAGTCGCCGCCGCCCATGACCTTGACGGTCGAATCGATTTCTTCTTGCGTCGCGGGCGTTACGGTGACTTCGGTGACTGCGTTGGTGCGCAAGTCGACCGTCTTATTGGTGTACGTGCTGCCGACCGTTTTGATGACCGAACTTACGACCGTGCCGTCCGGCATTGTCCGACGCGGCGCGGCCAGCGAGTACACGACCGTATCGATCGTTTTCAAGTCGCGGCGCACGATCTCGATGATCTCGTCCTTGACGGCTTGCGAAAATGCGTCGCCGTTGACCGTCTTGGCATACAAACCGTTTTCGGCCGCGCGCTTTTCAAAGGCGGCCGTATTGTAGTAGCCGGCCGTCGCCGTTCTGGGCGGGTTGGCCGGCCGCTCGAACATCACGCCCAATGTTGCCGCCCCGCCGCCGAACGCCGCGGCAATGCGCGACGCCAAACCGTAGCCGGTCGAGCAGCCGATGACCAACACATTTTTGCCGGCAGGCGCCGGGTGCGCTTTGGCATAGGCGATTTGCCGGTCGACGCTTTCCGCGCACCCCGTCGGGTGTGCCGTGGTGCAAATAAATCCGCGGACTTTGGGTTCAACGATCATATATAACTCCTTTTCGACCAAACGCAAAACGGCGCTACGCTTGCACGGCTTTGCCGTGCGCTTGCTTACGGGCGCTTATGCGCCCTACCCGTTTTGGTCGAACTTAAATAGGGTTCGCGCATACGCTCACTAATTCAGTTTCCATTCTGTGTTCGGGCTTAAACGCCCTCGGCACAGAATATCCAAATTTCTCCGCTCACCGCGTCGAAATTTTCAAAGGTCTCGATTTGCGGCACATGTCCGCAAATCGTTCCGGTATTTAGCAAGTAGTCAAATTACTCAACTGCACTTTCGTCCCGCACGTAACCCGTATATGCCCGCGGATACACAGTCAACTAGTGGCGGCCGAATTTCGACTGCAACGCCTTCAACATATCGTCGAGATTGCGTTCTTTGCGTTCGGGACGGCGGTCGCGGTTGTTGTTATTATTCGGGCGATTATTATTGTTCGGACGCGGCTCGCGGCGCGGGCGTTCGGCTTTGGGCGGAGCGCCCGACGCGTCTTTAATCGACAGATTGATTCGCTGCTTGTCGACGTCGACGCCGATGACCTTGACTTTGACCACGTCGCCGACGGTCAACGCCTCGGACGGGTGTTTGATGTAGTTGTTGGAGATCTCCGAAATATGTACCAGTCCGTCGTGGTGAACGCCGATGTCGACGAACGCGCCGAAGTCGATGACGTTGCGCACCGTGCCGGTCAGTTCCATGCCGACTTTGAGGTCTTTTAGGTCCATGAGATCGGCGCGCAAGATCGGCGGCGGCAGCGTGTCGCGAATGTCGCGCCCCGGCTTTTCGATCTCGTCCAAAACGTCTTTTAACGTCGGCTCGCCGACGCCCAACTCGGCCGCGACGGTTGCCGTGCCGTCCGACTTGACTTTATCGGCAATGCCGCGCACCTTGCCCGCGCGCACGTCCGCCTCGCCGTAGCCGTACTTGGCCAGCAACTTTTCGACGGCGGCATACGCCTCGGGGTGCACGCCGGTGTTGTCGAGTACGTTGTCGCCGCCCGGAATGCGCAAGAATCCCGCGCACTGCTCGAACGCTTTCGGCCCGAGCTTGGGTACTTCTTTGAGCTGCTCGCGCCGGGTGAACGGCTTTGTCTTTCTGTATTCGACGATGTTCTTGGCCACGCCGGTATTGAGGCCGGCCACATAAGACAGCAGGCTGTACGAGGCTGTATTGAGGTCGACGCCGACGCTGTTGACGCAGTCCTCGACGACGCCCTCGAGCACTTCGGTCAAACGCTTTTGCGGCATGTCGTGCTGGTACTGCCCCACGCCGATCGACTTGACGTCGATCTTGATCAGTTCGGCCAACGGATCTTGCAAACGGCGCGCGATCGAAACCGCGCTGCGCGTCGTCACGTCGTAGTCGGGGAACTCTTCCGCGCCCAGCTTGGACGCCGAATACACGCTCGCGCCCGCCTCGTTGACGACGATATAGCTCAAATTTTTATCGGGACATTCCTTGATCAGTTCGGCGACGAAAATCTCCGATTCCTTGCTCGCCGTGCCGTTGCCGATCGAAATGACGGTGACGCCGTACTTGTCGATCAACTTTTTCAAGACCGCTTTCGCCTCCTCGATCTTGCTGCGCGGCGGCGTCGGGTAAATGACGGTGTGGTCGAGAACGTTGCCTTCCGAATCGATGACGGCGATCTTGCAACCGGTGCGGTACGCCGGATCAAGCCCCAAAATAATTTTGCCTTTGAGCGGCGGCTGCATCAAAAGCGGTTTCAAGTTGAGTTCGAACATTTTGATCGCCTGTTCGTCGGCCTTGTCGGTCAGCTCGTTACGCACCTCGCGTTCGACCGACGGGAAAATCAGCCGCTCGTAGGAATCGGCGATCGCCTCGTCCATCACGTTGTTGAACGCGCTGTCTTTCTTGAACGCCGCGGCGATCTTGGCGAGCGCCAGTTCGGTGTCGACGGAAAGCGCGACTTTCAGGCATTCTTCTTTTTCGCCGCGGTTGACCGCCAAAATCCGGTGCGAAGGAATGGCCTTGACTTTTTCTTTGAAATCGGCGTACATCTCGTACACCGCGCGCTTGGGACTGTCCTCGGCGGCCGTCAGCTTGACGACGATCTCGCCCTCGGCGTTCAGCAGTTCGCGCAGCGTCTTTCTCAAATCGGCGTCGTCGGAAATGCGTTCGGCAATGATGTCTTTTGCGCCCGCGATCGCGTCGGCAGGCGTCGGGACGCCCTTTTCCTCGTCGACGTACTGCGCGGCCAAAGCCGTTAAGTCGCACGCCTTTTCTTTCTGCGCCATAATGACGTCGGCCAGCGGCTCAAGCCCGCGCTCGATCGCCACCGATGCGCGCGTCTTTTTCTTCTGCTTGTACGGGCGATAAATGTCCTCGACTTCGGTCATCGTCATCGCCGCGTCGAGCGCAACGGCCAGTTCGTCGTTCCACTTCTCCTGCGCGGTGATCGCGGCCTGCACTTCTTCTTTACGTTTCAACAGGTTATCGAGATAGGTCAAGCGGTCGGCAAATTCGCGCAACACTTGGTCGTCGCAACCGCCGTGCATTTCCTTGCGGTAGCGCGCGATAAAGGGAATGGTGTTGCCCTCGTCGATCAGTTTGACGACGTTGGCCGCATATTCCGGCTTTAAGTTAAATTCTTCCGACAGCTTTGCAATTTTGTCCATACTACAGTAGGAGCCTCCGTGATAAATAATCGTCCGAACGCCGTTCGGACGCGTCAATCGTACAAATATTTTACTATACTCCGCACCAAAAAGCAACCGTTTAACAGGCATAAACGCGCGTTGAAACGAATATTCATAGCGTAAAGAGGAAGTTAAAATCATGGAAGAAAAAAAGCTCGTTAAACCCCACAGCGTCAAGATCGAAAACCGCGCGGGCGGCACGCTGACCGGCGTCAAAAAACTGATCTCCGCCGCGCCGAACGCCATCGAACTGGACACGCACGGCGGCGGCATGACCGTTTCGGGCGCCGACTTGAAACTCGAACGCTACGACGAGGCCGAAGGCATGTTGACCTTTTCGGGGTCGGTCGGCGCTATCAAATATACCGGCGCCAAAGTGCCGCTATTAAAGCGCTTGTTTAAGTGAGCCGCCTCGCCCTCTTCCTTTGCTATTTGGCGCTCGGCATTTGCGCGCGGCTGCTGTTCGTAGGCCTTTCGGCGCTCGGCCGCAAACTGCATGTCAAGCCCGTGGCCGTCGTACTCGACGTGCTGTTTTCGGCTGTCGCCGTCACTGCGGCCGCCGTTTTGGCGTTTTTATTCAATGACGGGATCCTAACGCCCTACAACGTCGCCGCCGCGCTCATCGGCTTTTTCGTCGCCGCCGCGATCCTGTAACGCCCCGTAAATGCGGTCGGCGATCGCCGCCATACCTGCGTCGCCGGGGTGCGCGGCCACGCCGGCGTGCGCGAACTTGCCGACGGCTTTCATATCGTCGCGCGCTCCCAAATCGTGTAGCTGCGCGAACGCGTAGCCTTTTTGCGCGGCCAACGCTTTGACAGCCGTATCGAACGGCGCATATTCCCAAAATAAATCGGTCACGACGACGCGCGCGCCCGGCGCGGCAAAGAACTCTATCAGCCGTCGGTAGTGCGGCATAAACGCCTCCGCGCGATCCAACAACCCCGCGTTTTCGCCCAACCGCACAACGACGATGTCTGCCGCGAACGTGCGCGCCGCCGCGTACTTTTCGGGCAGCAATGCGTCATTCCACGACTGTTCCCATTCGCTCAAGTTGGCCGTACAGTACGAAACGATTTTGCCGTCCGTCCGTAACCGCCGCACCAGCGTATGCACATAATCGTTCGCTTGCGCCGACGCCGCCATGCCCCAGTCCCCGTGCCAGCCGATCGCTTCGGCCACGCCGTGGCGGGTGATCGAATTGCCCAAAAACAGCACTTTCAAGTTTGCGTTTTCTTGTAAGCACAGCTTTATACAGCCGCTTTCCGTCACCTGTCCGTTTGCCGGCACATCGTTTTTCAATAGGTCGTCGTTTATTTGCACTTCTCGTTCCTCAGCGTGAACACTTGCTTCAGCAGATCGCCGTCGTCCGAACTGCCGCCGACCATGATCTCGAAGTCGCCCGGCTCGGTGACGCGCTGCTCGCACGCGTTGATAAACGAAAAGTCGCGGGCGGTAAAATGGAACGCGAGTTCTTTCGTCTCGCCCGCTTTTAACGGCACTTTACGAAACGCGATCAACCGCTTGACCGGCGTCATCACACTGCTGACGAGATCGCGGAAATAGACTTGCACCGTTTCCGCGCCGCCGATCTTGCCGGTGTTTTTGACTTTGACCCGCAGCGAAAGCGTATTTTCGTCGAACTGCATGTCCGAATAGGCGAACGACGTATACGACAGACCGCGGCCGAACGGATACAGCGGCTTTTCGGGCATATCGACATAGTTGCGGCAGTGCCAGCCGGGCAGTTGGTTGTAGTACGTCGGCTGCTGTCCCACGTGGTGCGGGAACGAGATCGGCAGCTTGCCGCAGGGATTGATGTCCCCGAACAGCGTTTCGGCAAGCGCAAGCCCGCCGAACATGCCGCCGTTGAAGTTGGTCAGCACCGCCGCGCTGTGCTTGTCGACTTTGGGGACGCACAGCGGTTTGGTGCATATAAGCGCGGTCACGATCGGCTTATCCGCGCCGCGCAACGCCTTGAACAGTTCGCGCTGCGCTTTCGGCAGCCGCACGTCGGCGCGGTCTATCCCCTCTTTCGCAAGCCAAATGTTGTCGCCGCACGCAAATACGATCACGTCGCAATGTTTCGCCGCGGCCACAGCGTCGGCAACGCCGTTTTCTGTTTCTTCGTCGATCTCGCAGCCTTTGACATAGCTTACCATACAGCCATGCTTTTCGGCCAACGCTTTTACGCCCTCTAACAAAGTTACGTAAGGGCGTTCGGGTTTTGCGTCGTAGTCGGGCAGCGGGTGCGAAAAATACGTCCAGTCGCCGAAATGGCAACGCACGTCGTCGGCAGACGGACCGACAACGAGAATTTTCTTTTTACTGCCCAGCGGCAGGGCACCGTCGTTTTTCAAAAGCGTTACGCTTTCGCGCGCGATCTGTTTGTTCAATTCCAAATGTTCTGTGCAACCCAAATATTTTGCATCTGCCTGTTTGAACGGGTTATCGAATAATCCGAACCGTATTTTGACAGCCAGGATACGCTTGACCGCCTCGTCGAGCAGCCCCTCGTCCACCTCGCCGCTACGCACGAGATCGAGTATCGCCTGATAAAATTCGGGCGCGTTCATCATCATGTCGTTGCCGCTCTCCAATGCAAGGCGCGAGGCCTCTTTTTCGTTGGCGGCGGTGCGCTGGTCGTGTATGAGGTGCGTCACGTTCTGCCAGTCGGTGACGATAAAGCCGTCGAACTGTAGCTGCTCTTTGAGGATCTCTTTTAGTAGCTTTTTGTCCGACGTGCAAGGCGTGCCGTCGATGCTGCCGTATGCCGTCATCACGCTCGCGCAACCGGCCTCGACCGCCTTACGAAACGGCGGCAAAAACGTTTCTTTGATTTTGCGGTAGGTCACGCTCGTGTCGTAGCTGTCGCGCGCGCCCGTCGCCTCGCCATAGCCTATGTAATGTTTGGCGCAAGCGATGACCGATGTATCGGCGGCGTTGTCCTCGCCCTGGTAGCCCGCGACCATGGCCGCGCCCATTTCGCCCGCCAAATAGGTATCCTCGCCGAACGTCTCGTCCACTCTACCCCAGCGCACGTCGCGCCCCAAGCACAGCACGGGCGAAAACGTTTGGTGCAATCCGTCGGCCGAGATCTCCTTTGCCGCGGCCGCCGCCATGCGTTTGACAAGCGTCGGATCGAACGAACACGCCATCGAGAGTTGCGTCGGGAATATGGTCGCCTTGCGGTTGAGGCAATGCCCGTGTACTGCGTCGATGCCGAACAGTAGCGGAATATGCGCGCCGCTTTCAACGGCGATCTTTTGCAAGTGCCGCGCGTCGTCGCCCAGCACGTGCAAGAACGAGCCGACACCCAGCCGCGCCCATTCTTCCGCTTTTTCTTTCCCTACGTGCGAATAGGGGATCTGCACTAATTGCGCCGCTTTTTGCTCAAGCGTCATTTGACTTAGTATCGTTTCGATCCGTTGCATTCTTTTTCTCCGTTACCTAAAATTTGCGATCGCAAATCGCATATCTATTATACGATACAGCGGTCGCGCTTGTCCAACGATTTGCGCCCGACTCGAAATTTATCCCGATTTCCGACCCGCTCTGTTGACGCCGCGCGATTTTCGTGGTACAATAGTTGCTATGATAAACATCGTTTTGGTCGAACCGGAAATCCCCGCAAACACGGGCAACATATCGCGCACCTGTGCCGTCACGGGCGCAAGGCTGCATCTCATCGAGCCTTTGGGCTTCGACATCAGCGACAAGGCGGTCAAGCGCGCCGGCCTCGACTACTGGGACAAACTCGATTTGACGGTATATCCGTCGCTCGACGACTTTCTGACGAAACACGCGGGCGCAAACATGTATTATCTGTCGACCAAGGCCAAAAAGCGTTATACCGATATACGATACCCCGATGATTGCTATTTGCTGTTCGGCAAGGAGACCAAAGGTTTGCCCGAATCACTGGTATTCGGCACCGAAAATGCCTTGCGCATTCCCATGGGCAAAGACATTCGCTCGCTCAATCTTTCCAACTCGGTCGCCATCGTCTTATACGAGGCGTTGCGGCAACAGGGATTCCCGCATTTGACATAAAATACGCTTACAAAAACGCAGTCGGCGACATGGCCGACTGCGTTTTTCAATTCGCATTTTCGTGTTGTGCGGCAACTGCATTCTCTGCGTCGCCCTGCTTGGCTTTGGACGGGCGGCGACGGCGGCGTTTCTTGCGTGGCGCGTCGCCGACGGGCGGGAGCGGTTGCGCCGGGCGCTCGTAGGGAGATGCCAACAGCGTGATCAGTTCCGCGACGTTGATCGTCCGTACCCCGCGGCCGGCGCGCGAATGTAACGCCAAAATGCGCAGATCATGCGTGTCGTCGATTTGCTCGGGTGTGTTGAGTACAAAATACCTAGCTCCGCGCACGCGCGGCGTCACCGACCCGCCGCGGCTTGTGATCTCGCGGTACAGCTGCTCGTAGATATACAGGCGGTCGGCGCTCGAATTGAACACAAAGCGCTCGCCTTTCATGTCGCCGTCCGCTGCCGTCGGGTAGCGTTTTTTCAAATATTCTTCGTAAGAGATATTGACGCCGGACAGCGCGGTGATTTTGGTCGGCTTAAAGTCCAGTCCGTCGCAGTCGTCGGCCGTCATCCCTAAGTCTGTGACCAGCGTCTTGAAGAAAATCGCGTCGGTCTGCCCGGCCATTTCGTACTCGTCGATACACGTCGTTACCGTCTTATCGGCGGCGTGCAAGCACCCGGTAATGCGGCCGCCCGCCCGTAGCAACCGTTCGGCCACGCGGCTGACGTCCTGATCGGCCGACAGTGACCCGGCAAAGCAGAACGTGCGGTTGTTATAGCCCGGTTTCGGCTCGACGTTGCCGTCGAACTTGACAACCGTATCGAACAGCGCGTTCTGGTTTTCGATATGCTTTAGCGCCTTATGCGACACCGACTCGATATAGCAACGCCGCATCATGCCCTTTTCCAGTCGCCCGAAGTGAAAGCCGAACTTTTCTTCGAGATCCGCTAAACCGCAGTCGGCCTGTTGCAAAAGCCGACGCAACACCTCCAAGGTCGCGGCGGCGTCCTCGGTCGGGTCGTGCGCCTCGAACTCGAAACCGAACTGTTCGGCGAGATGCGACAGCGAGCGCGCCTCTTGCGTCCCCGTCACCGCCGAATACACGACGACGGTATCGAGAAAGTCGAACGTCGGCATCGGCAGCTTATAGTGATGACAGGCCTCGATGATCATGCGTACGTCGTTATCGATCGCGTGTCCGACGACCAACGTATCTTCTTCGAGCAGCTTGAACAGCTCGCGCCCCGCGCCGCCGAACGTCGGCTCTTTTTTGAGGTCGTCGAAGGTGAACGGAAACTTGATCTTGCTGCCGGTGTTCTTGCGCCGCGTCACGGGGTTGTACAGCCTTGTATAACGGGCGGTCTCGCGCAAACCCAAATCGGCCGACACCGCGCCAGACCAGCATATCGACCAATACAGATAGGAATTGAACAGCTCGAAGTCGAGCGAAACGATGTTTTTGTATTGTCTCATTGCAACAGTTTTCCCAGTAGCTCGTTGATGATTTTGGGGTTGGCCTTGCCCTTGGTCGCTTTCATTGCCTGTCCGACAAAGAACGCCGCCGCCTTGGTGTTGCCGCCCTTATAATCGGCGACCGGTTTCGGGTTGTCGGCAATGATCTTTTTCAAGACTTCTTCGATCTCGCCCGCGTCGTTGTTCTGTTTTAGCCCGAGCGCCTCGACCGCCGCCGACGGACTCTCGTCGGTACCCCAAATGCGTTCGAGTACGCCGCGGCTGGCCGCTAAGGACACTTCGCCCTTTTCGACGAGCGCCAAAATTTCCGCCACCTGCGCCGCCGTGACCTTAATCGCTACGTCCTCGCTGCCCTCGGTCTTGCCGAGCCGTAGCACCTCGCTCATGATATAGTTGGACGCCTTTTTGGGCGGCGCGCCCAATGCTACCGTCGCGTCGAACAGATCGGCGACGTCGCGGTCGGCCGTCAGAATGCCTGCGTCGTAGTCGGGTAAACCGAGCGTATCGACGTAGCGCGCAATGCGCTCGTGCTTGAGCGGCGGGATCTCGCTTTGTAAGCGCGCGATGTCGGCGTCGTCCATAACGACCGGCATCAGATCGGGTTCGGGGAAATAGCGGTAGTCGTGCGCGTTCTCCTTGCCGCGCATCGAGTAACCCTCGCCGGCCGCGTCGTCGAATCGCCGCGTCTCCTGCTCGACCTTTCCGCCCGCCTCCAAAATTTCGGTTTGGCGGCCGATCTCGAAAGCGATACTGCGCGCCACGCTGCGGAACGAATTTAAATTTTTGGTCTCGGTGCGCGTCCCCAGTTCGCCTGCGGGCGCCATAGAAAGATTGACGTCGCAGCGGAGACTACCCTCTTGCATCTTGACGTCGGAAACGCCGGTATATTTCAGACGGCTTTTGAGTTCTTCCAAAAACGCCAGCGTGTCCTCGGCCGAATGGAGATCGGGTTCGGTGACGATCTCCATCAAGGGAACGCCGCAACGGTTATAGTCGACGTGCGTCACGCCGCCGGAATGCACCAGTTTGCCCGCGTCCTCCTCGAGGTGAATGCGGTTGATACGCACCGTCTTTTTGACGCCGCCCGACACGTATTCGATCTTGCCCGCTTTACACAGCGGCAAGTCGTACTGGCTGGTCTGCCACGCTTTGGGGAGATCGGGATAGAAATAATTTTTGCGGTCCCACTTGCTGTAGCGGCTGATCTCGCAGTCCATGGCAAGCCCGGCTTTGACGGTGTATTCGACCGCCGTGCGGTTTAAGACCGGCAGCACCCCGGGAAAGCCGGAGCAGACCGGGCAGCAGTGGCTGTTCGGCTCGCCGCCGAACACGTTGGGACACGAGCAGAAAATTTTGCTCGCCGTTTTCAGTTCGCAGTGGACTTCCAGTCCGATCGTCGGGATCAAATTCATTTCGCACCTCCTAACGCCTCGAAACCGGCGGCCAGTCCCAAAAGCGCGCGGTCGTCGTAAGCCTTGCCGATCAGTTGCAACCCGATCGGCAGTCCCGTCTTATCGCGGCCGCAGTTGACACTGATCCCCGGCAGTCCCGCGATATTGACCGGCACGGTGTACGCGTCGGACAGATAGACTTCGGCCGGCGAACTGTTTTGCCCCGCTTTGGGCGCGGTCGTCGGCGCGGTCGGACAGACGAGCGCGTCGCACAGAGACAGTGCCGCGTCGAAGTCGCGCTTAATGAGCGTGCGCACTTTGAGCGCTTTTAAATAGTACGCGTCGTAATAGCCGCTCGACAGCACGTAGTTGCCGATCATGATGCGGCGCTTGACCTCGTCGCCGAAACCTTGCGTGCGCGTCTTAACATACAGATCGATATAGTCGGTATAGTCTCCCGCTTTTGCGCGGAAACCGTATTTGACGCCGTCGTAACGCGCCAAGTTGGTGGCGGCCTCGGCCGAACTTAAGATATAGTAGCACGCGAGCGCCGCGGAGAACGAGTCGATCGACACGTCGACAAGCGTCGCGCCGGCGCGTTCGGCGGCACGTAATTGCGCCTCGATCGCCGCGCGGATCTCGGGGTGCAAGTCGTCGGTGAAAAACTGCTTGGCAACGCCGATCCGCTTTCCTTTCAGACTGCCGTCGAGGTTTTGCATGACGGGATATTGCCCGGCAAACGAAGTCGAATCGCGGCCGTCGTGTCCGGCGATGACGTCGAACAAAAGCCCCGCGTCGGCGACCGTTTTGGTCACCGGGCCGATCTGGTCGAGCGAGGACGCAAACGCCACTAGTCCGTAGCGCGAAACGAGCGAATAGGTCGGCTTGTATCCCACCACGCCGCAGAACGACGCAGGCTGCCGAATGCTGCCGCCGGTATCCGATCCGAGCGCCGCAAAACAGGTGTCGGCCGCGACCGCCGCCGCGCTGCCGCCCGAACTGCCGCCCGGCACGTGCGCAACGTCGACCGGGTTTTTGACCGCGCCGAAATACGAGTTGGCGCTCGCGCTGCCCATGGCGAACTCGTCCATGTTGGTCTTGCCGACGATGACCGCGCCCGCGCGCTTTAATTTCTCGACGACGTGCGCATCATACGGCGGCACAAAGTCGGAAAGCATTTTGGACGCGCAAGTCGTTCGGATCGCGGCCGTCAAAATGTTGTCTTTGACGGCGATCGGAATGCCGGCAAGCGCGCCGGACGTCTTGCCGCCGTCGTACGCGCGCGCGGCCGCTATCGCCTCGTCGGCGGTCACGGTAATATAGGCGTGCAAGTCCTTTGTTGCCTCGATTTGTTGCAAGCAGGCTTTCGTCACCTCGACCGAAGAAACTTCCTTTTTCTCCAGTTTGGCTTTCAAGCCCGCTATGTCCAGTTTCAAAATATCGTTCATACGTTTCTCCGTAGGTTGCTCTTTATTGAAAACAGCTTGCGAAATACGGTTTAAATCGGTTGCCCCTGAGATTCGTAAGGGGTTATCATAGCGAATCTTTTATTCATACGCCTTCGTACATTCCTCGACTGCGCTCGGAATGACAAAGCGTGTGTTCGCATATCGATGACATTTGTCACCCTCGGAGCAAAAGCCGAGGGGTCTAGCGTAGCGAATCAATCATTTTATACGTCTGCGTATATTCTTGCGTACCGCTCGGAATGACAAATGCTGATTCCTCGATTGGCCATATGCCCCGTCTACGCCGCCGCTTATTCTAAGACTTGCGGCACCAAGTAACTCTCTCCGTCGCTGTCGGGCGCGTTTTGCAACAGCTGTTCGCGCGGCATCGGCGTGCCGGCTACGTCGTCGCGCAGCACGTTGACGGCCGATAGAATGTGCGCCGTCGGCTGTACACTGCCGGTATCGGCGGCGTCGAGCGTCTCGAAATAGCCAAGCACTTTTTCGAGGTGTTCGCCCATATCCGCTAAAGCCTGTCCGTCTAATGCCAGGCGCGACAGGTCGGCAATGTGCTTGACCTCGTCCGTTGTGATCTTCATATATCTACCCTCACAAAATTTTTTGAAAGTAACAACGCGTCTAGACGCTTGCCGGATCCTCGATCCGCACGGGGATCCCGCATGAGCGCAAATAGGCTTTCAGTTCGCCGATCCCCAGTTGCTTATAGTGGAACAGCGAGGCGGCGAGTACGGCATCCGCGCCGGTAGCAAACGCGTCGGCAAAGTGTGCCTTCTTCCCGGCCCCGCCCGACGCGATGACCGGCACGGAAACGCTTTCCGACACCGCGCGGGTCAGGCGCAGATCGAATCCGGCTTTGGTGCCGTCAGCATCGATCGACGTCAGCAAGATCTCGCCCGCGCCTAAACGTACCGCGCGCTTTGCCCATTCGACGGCGTCCAAATCGGTGCGCACCCGCCCGCCGCTGCGATACACGACGTAATGCCCGTCCTCGTAGGCCGCGTCGATCGCCAACACCACGCACTGCGCGCCGAACACATCGCGCATGTCGGACAGCAGCTGCGGGTTGAGAATGGCCGCGCTGTTGACGCTCACCTTGTCCGCGCCCGCCCGTAAAATCGCGCGCGCGTCGTCGACCGTGCGTATGCCGCCGCCCACCGTCATCGGAATGAACAGGCGTTCGGCGACTTTTCGCACCATGTCGGCGACCGTTTTCGCGCCGTGTGCGGTGGCCGTAATGTCCAAAAACGTGATCTCGTCCGCACCCGCTGCCTCATAGGCTACGGCGCATTCGACCGGATCGCCCGCGTCGACGAGATCGACAAAGTTGACGCCTTTGACGACGCGGCCGCCGGCTACGTCCAGGCAGGGAATAATGCGTTTTGCGTTCATACCGTTTCTCCCGCGCGTCGGCAAAACCGTTGCAATAAACTTAGCCCCGCCGCGCCGCTCTTTTCGGGGTGAAACTGCACGGCGCACACGTTGTCGCGCTCGACAGCGGCGGCAAACGTCTCGCCGTATTCCGCAGTCGCCGAACAGTCGGCCGAATGCGCGCCGAACGAATGCACGAAATAGAAAAACCGTCCGTCGAATCCCTCGAGCAAGCCGCGCGTGTCGGAAACGCTTGTCCAACCGATATGCGGCAGCTTTCTGCCGTCGGTGGCAAGCTGCGTAACTTGTCCGTCCAAAAGCCCCAAGCCCCCGACACCGGGCGACTCCTCGCTGCTCGATAAAAACAACTGTAGCCCCAAACAGATCCCCAACATCGGAACGCCGCGGCCGACCGCATGGCGCAGGGCGTCGGTCAAGCCCTTTTGATCGAGCACGCGCTTGGCCGCGCCGAAATTACCGACGCCGGGCACGATCAAACGATCGGCGCGCCCTACCTGCTCCGGCGCGTCGGTCAGCTTTGCCTCTACGCCGATATGGCGCAGCGAATTGACGACGGACATGATATTGCCCGCCCCGTAATCGACGACAGTAATCACCGTACTATTATATACGATATGCGTCTTCTTTGTCAAACACCCGCGCGGCCTTTTTGCCGAACGGAGAAAATGCATCCGCCACGAGATTGCCGCACGCGTGCAAAAAAACTTCGGTATCCGCCGACGTCCCGGCCGCATAACATTTTCCGCCGATATATTGACAACCGGTGCAATTCGTAGTATACTTACACTATGCACCCGATTCTTTTTAAAATCACGGACAACCTCGTCCTGTATTCCTACGGACTGATGGTCGCGATCGGCCTGATCGCCGCCGTCGTGCTGTTTCGCATTCTGTGCGATAAGGCAGGGATCGACGACAAGGCGTACAACTTCTATTTGATGGACGCCGTCGTCTCGATCGTCATCGGTTTTTTGGCGGCTGCCTTGTATCAGTCGGTGTACTACCTCATACAAACGGGCGAATGGTCGTTCGGCGCGCTGACGTTTATGGGCGGCTTGATCGGCGGCGTCGCCTGCTTTATCCTCGGCACCGTCTTTGTCGCCAAACCGTCGGTGCAACGGCAGTTTTGGCGGATCGCCAATTTAATCGCGCCCAGCATTCTCATCGCCCACGCCTTCGGGCGCATCGGCTGTTTTTTGGGCGGCTGCTGCTACGGCAAGAAAACAGACAGTTGGATCGGGGTGCAATTCCCCGACATGTCCTATAAGGTCATTCCCACGCAGCTGATCGAATCGGCGTTCCTGTTTATCCTGTGCATCGTTCTCGTCGTGCTGCTGTTGAAGTTCAAGAAAGAAAATCTTTTGATGCTCGTCTATCTGTACGGCTATGCGGTGTTCCGTTTTATCCTCGAGTTTTGGCGCGGCGACGACCGCGGCGGTTTCTTTTTGGGGCTTTCCCCCTCGCAGTGGCAGTCGATCGTCATGCTGCTCGTCGCCGTCGCGCTGACTTTGTATATCTATCTGTTCAAGCGCACTCCGTTCGCAAAAGGCTTTGCTTGGAAATGGACGCGCGAAAAAGCGGCGACGGAAATCTCGATAGACGCGCCGACGGACAACGCAGTCGACGCACCCGAACAGGCGAAGGAGGTCGAAAACGATGCAGATCATTTACAGTGACGGCGCGGATATTCGTTTGGCCGGCGACGTGACGGCGGAAGGCACGAGCGACTACATCGCCAAGTATATCGAAACCGGCACGCAGTTGTCGGCGCAGCGCGCCTGGAAAAATTCGGGCTACGGCGCCCGCTTTCGCGGCGAAACAGCCGAGCTGCCCGAAGAACAGCGCATCGACGCGTTTATCAATTCGGTCAATCTGACCGCGCCGAACCAAGCGTTTTATACCTTTTCGGTCAACGAGGTTTCGGGGCTGTACAAAAAGGATTTTGCCGCCGAAAAATATCCGGAAGCGCACGTCGTGCACGCACGGAATATCGAATTTTTGGCCTCGTCGACCAACGCGGCCGGCGAATGCGCCGTGGCCGTGCGCACCGACGGACTGACCGGGCATATCGCCGAACTGGACTTAAGTTCCGGCGACTGGCGATTGCTGACCGGCGGCGACTGCTACGACAACAATCCGTCGTTCTCGCGCAAAAACCCCGACCGTATTCTGTACGATTCGGCCGGCGTCGGCCGCGACTATGCCGGCAACTTCGTCGCCTACGCCGACCGCTCGCTGTTTTATATCGACCGCGCGACCCGCAATGTCGACGAGATCCTCAAAAAAGACGGCAAGTCGCTGATCAAACCCAAAGAGGACGCGGACGGCAATCTGTATTTCATCGAAAAGCCGACCAAGTACAAGACCAAAAAATCCAATCTGTTCCTCGACATCTTGCTCATTCCCGTCAAAATTCTCGTTGCGATCTATCGCTTTTTGGAAACGTTCGTCATGATGTTTACCGGCAAAACGTTCACTTCGCACGACGCCAACCCGACCAAAGGGCGCGAACAAAATTCGCGGCAGATCGTCATCGACGGCAATAGGATCAACGTCGATAAGGAATACAAACGCAACTGCAAAAACGCCGACAAGGAATGCGGCATCGTGCCGGCCGGGTGGCAACTGACCGTTCGCCGTCCCGACGGCAGCGAGACGGTACTCAAAAAAGGCGTGACCGCCTACGACCTGACGGACGAGGGCATCGTATACACCAACGGCAAGCGCGTCTATCTTTTGGACAAAACGGGCAAGACGCAAAAACTGGCCGAGGGCAAACTGATCCTACAGGTCGCAGTCCTGCCCGATCCGTCCGCCGCGCCGTCCAAACACGACGACATATTCGGCTGATACCGCAAAACAAAACACAAAACGCCGCGTCCCTCGACACGGCGTTTTCGTTTATCCTATAAAAATCGGCTAGACGGTTTGCTCGGTTTCGATTTGCAAGCGGATCTCCGTCGGCGTTTTGCCGGTCAAAGCGCGGCTGCGCGCGTCGGGTTGGCAGTCGCCGACAAACACGGAACAACCGCCCTTTTCCACGCGGCGCGCGCCCGTTTGGTCGTACAGCGCGAACGCCGACAGCGGTAGCGTTATATGTATCGTCTTTTCTTCGCCCGGCCGTAGCGACACTTTTTCGATCTTTTTCAGTTGCGGGTGCGGCACCGTCGAGCGGTCGGGGCGCACGTAGATCTGCACCGTGTCCGTCGCGGCATAGTGTCCTGTATTGCGCACGCGTACCGTCAGCGTCGCGCCGCACTCGGTCACGGCGTCGCTTGCGGCCGTTGCCTCGACGTCGAACGTCGTATACGAAAGCCCGTAGCCGAACGGATACAGCGGCTCGCTTTGCAAATAGCGATAGGTTTTTCCTTGCATACGGTAGTCGGTAAAGTCGGGCAGATCGTCGGTCGAGCGATAGAACGTCACCGGCAGGCGCCCTTCGGGCGCATATTCCCCGAACAGCAATTCGGCCACCGCCCGACCGCCGCGCGCACCCGGATACCAGCCTTGCACGATCGCCTGCACATGCTCGTGTTCCCAACTTAAGTCGAGCGCGCTGCCGGCCAGCAGCACCAGTACGACCGGCTTGCCCGACTGACAGATCGTGCGAATGACGTCGTGTTGTAGGCCCGGCAGCCGCAAGTCCTGTTTGTCCCCGCCGGCATACGGATTGCTTTGGTCGCCCTCCTCGCCCTCGATACAGGCGTCCAGTCCGAAACAGGCGACGATGACGTCGCTCTCCTCGCAAACCGCTTGCACCTCGGAAAGGCGGTCGTTTTCGCTTGCCGACCCGTCGAACTTCCGCAGCCAAAGATGGCACCCGACCGAATAGCGAATGCGGATCTCCGTGTCGCGCAAATAATCCTGTAGTCCCTCGAGTACCGTCTCGTAGCGCGAGGCCGTCCCCTCGTAATTGCCGACGAGCGCCCCGCGGCTGTCGGCATTGGGGCCGATGACGCCGATCGTGCGCACCTTGGTTTTATCCAGCGGCAAAACGCCGTCGTTTTTCAACAGCACCAGGCTTTTTTTAGCCGCCTGCAAATTGAGCGCGCGTTTGTCCGGCGCGTCGACTTCCGCATAGGCGATCGAATCATACGGCGTTTTCGCACCGCCTAAGATCCCTAAACGCATACGCGTGGTAAACAGCCGAATGAGTGCCGCGTCGATTTCCCGTTCGGTGATCAGGCCTTCCCGTACGGCGTCCTCCAGGTGCGGATAGGTACAGCCGCAGTTGACGTCGCAACCGCTTTTGACCGCTTGCGCCGCGGCCTCTTGCGGCGTTTTCGCCACGCCGTACCCGCGGTAAAAATCGACGATCGCCCAGCAATCGCTGGTGACGTACCCGCGGAATCCCCAACGGTTGCGCAACGTTTCGGTCAGTAAAAATTCGTTGCCGCAGCACGGCCGACCGTTGAAACTGTTGTACGCACCCATGACGCCCTCGACGTGCGCCGTCTCGACGCATTCGCGGAATGCGTGCAAATACGTTTCCGACAGCTCCGGCTCGGGGACGGAAACGTCGAAATTGTGCCGCACGTTCTCCGGCCCGGAATGCACCGCAAAATGCTTGGCGCAGGCCGCCGCTTTCAGATACCGCTCGTCGTCGCCTTGCAAGCCTTGTATGTAGGCCATGCCCAGACGCGACGTCAAATACGGATCCTCGCCGAACGTCTCGTGGCCGCGTCCCCAACGCGGGTCGCGGAAGATATTGATATTGGGCGCCCACAGCGTCAGCCCTTTATAGATGCCGCAGTCGCCGTAGCGCTGCGCCGCATTGTATTTGGCGCGCGCCTCGGTCGACACCGCCGCGCCGACTTCGTGTAGCAGCGCCTCGTCAAAGGTCGCCGCCAGGCCGATCGCCTGCGGGAACACCGTCGCAGTACCCGCGCGCGCCACACCGTGCAACGCCTCGTTCCACCAGTTGTACGCCGGGATCCCCAACCGCGGGATCGCCGGCGCGGTATACACCATTTGCCCGACCTTTTCGGAAAGCGTCATTTGTTCTACCAGGCGTTCCGCCGCCCGTCGATACGCTTGCTCGTAACGCTCCGCCACTGCCATTGGTTTGCCCTCCCGTCCGTTATGCTTTCATTATACCGTGACCGGTTGCGAAAATCCAGTATCTGTGCCTTTCGAATGCTTGCGTTCTTCTTACGTTTTCCGATGATAAAAGCGCACCGAACACAGGGTGCGCTTTTTCGTCGGACAGTTTGTTGTTATCGCACGCGAATGCGGGTAGCGGGCGCGCGGCCGTCGAGCAGTTCGGCCAGATCGTAGTTGGCGCTGCCGATGATGACGGTCGTCCCCTGCCGCACGCACGGCTTGATATATTCCAGTTTGGCGGATGCGCCGTTTGCGCCCGCGCGCGATGCGCCGTAGCACAGCTTTTTGGTTTCGTCGATGTTGGCGATGACCTCGTCGGCCGTCGCGCCCGAAATCTCCCGAATGAGCGTCGACGGGTCATGCAGATCGCGGTAAATGCCGTCTAATCCCGACAGGATGAGCAGCGTGCCGGCGTGCACCAGGCAAGCGATTTGGCTGGCCGTCTCGTCGTTGTCGACCAGTTCGACCGCAGAGCCTTGCGTTTTCATCAGGCGGCGGATCTCCATTTTGCGCGTCTCCTCGCACGAGGCCGCGTCGTTATAGTTGATGATCGGGATTGCGTTCTGCCCGGGGGCGCGCAGCAACATCTGTTGGATATGCGCGCGCTTGTCGGGGTCGTTGAAATGATAATGCTCGACCAGCACCTGCCGCACCCCGAATTTGGGATCGATAAAATCGCGGTACGTATTCATCAAGATCGCTTGCCCCTGCGCGGCGTAGTCGGTTTTGACCTCGTCCGCGTCGCCCTCGAGTTCGCGGCCGCAACGTTTCATATAGTCGAGGCGGCCGATCTCCGCCGCGCCCGAACTGACCCAGATCATGCCGGGCCTAAGCTGCTTGCCGATACGGGCAAACTTGTTGTAATCCAGCTCGTGATGCACTTGGTCGATGAGTGCCATCGAACCTATTTTTCCGACCAGTTCAATATCGAATCGCATGTTCGTCTCCTGTCCCCTGTCTCCTCTTTTATAGTACACGGAAAAACCCGATCTGTCAACATTTTGGGCTTGCCAAATGCCGCAAACCGTGGTATACTTATAGAAAAATCTAAAACTTATAGGGGTTTGTAAAAGTATGAACCACATTACCAGTGTACGCGACGCGCTCCCCGTTTGCGACGCCATGGGCAGCGAAGTGCGCATTGAAATTCTCGAAACGATCCTAAAAAATAAGGCGGTCAATCTCGACACACTGGCAAAGACGTTGCACCTGACCAACGGGGCGCTGACGGCGCACATCAAAAAGCTGTCCGACGCGGGACTGATCCGTATCACGTTCGGCACGGGCAAGCGCGGCAAGACCAAAATTTGCACGATCGCCGAGGACAAGATCCTCATTGACATCGACCCGACGCCGCAGCAGGACAGCGGCACGCTGTTTCGCTTGCCTGTCGGCAGTTTTTCCGCCGCACGCGTTCTCCCGCACTGCGGCATGACCGATGAAAACGGCATTTTGGGCGAGACCGACGACGAGCGCTATTTTACCCACCCGCAGCGTGCGAGCGCGACCGCCGTATGGTTTAACGGGGTACTTTCCTACACGCTGCCCGTGCCGGCACGCGCCAAGGGGCGGCCTAAGCGGATCACGCTCGAGTTCGAGGCGGGCGCGCTTGTCAAGGACGCGCCGCTGCGCATCTTCCTCGACGACAAGGAAGTTTGCGACGCACCGCTCAAAATGCTGACCGACCGCCGCGGCGTATTGACACCGACCTGGTTCCCGGCCTCGTTGCCGCAGTACGGGTCGCTTAAGACGCTGACGATCGAACCGTCGGGCGTCAAGTTGGACGGGCTGTCTTTCCCGCCTGCGCCGCACACACCGACCGCAGTCAGCTTCGCCTCGCCCGGCGCTATTCTCTTTTCGGCGCGCGCCGGCGACTACAACACCGACATTCGCTGTACCTACGAATACTAGAGTTGTTTTTTGCGCCGATTCGATTGCTTTTTCGGCGCGGACATACTATAATAGAAGTACTGTCAGATCCAACAAACGGAGGAAAAATTATATGTTAAACGACAAGATCGCCAAATTGATCAATGAGCAAGTCAACAAAGAACTGTATTCGGGATATTTATATCTCGACTTTTCCAACTACTATGCCGACGCCGGTCTGGACGGGTTCGCGCACTGGTACGAGATCCAGGCGCAGGAAGAACGCGACCACGCCATGATGATGCGCAGATACCTCATCGACAACGGATACCGCGTCACCTTTGCCGCGATCGCAAAGCCCGACAAAACGTTTGCCGACACGACCGCGCCGCTCAAGGCCGGTTTCGAACACGAGCAATATGTGACGTCGCTCATCAACAACATTTATGCCGAGGCGTTTGGCATGAAAGACTTTAAGACCATGCAATTTTTGGACTGGTTCATCAAAGAGCAGGGCGAAGAGGAAAAGAACGCCGAGGACCTCATCAAAAAAATGGAGCTGTTCGGCCACGACGCCAAAGGCCTGTACGCCTTAAATCAGGAACTCGCCGCCCGCGTCTACGCGCCCTCGACCACCGGCCCGGCCATGTAAGGCGAACATATTTTCTATCGCACGCAAAACCGAAAGACACGTTTCTTTCGGTTTTTTGTATTGCGAAAAGCAAACTTACTCAAAAAAACAGCTTGGCGGAATTTTGGTTAGCCGAGCGGGAATCGAACCCATAAGGTTTGGCGGCAAATCCGCGCGGGATACGCACCAATCCTCGTCATGCGTAGTCCCCGCTACGAATTTCCTCGGATTGTCACGTCTGCCACGCGGATTTGACTCGCCAAAACTGCCCGCACCGTACACGGCGTAGTTTGCGGCAGATTGCACCCTTACGGAATCCGTCGTAGCGGGGTCTACGTCGGACGACGTAAGGGCGCAAGATGTCGTGAAATCTGCCGTGTACGGCTTGTGCGGTTCGATTCCCGCTCGGCTAGCTTAACTACCTTGATAAACGAGTCCAACCGGAAACTCTTTCCGTTCAACATTCTGTCTAAGGTCGAAATGCCGATCCCGCACTGCCTGCAAAATTCTTGTTTCGTCAAATGCCGGCTTTCGATGTATGTCAATATCCGATGTGCCGCAAAACGATTCCCCGGCTTTTTGTCTCGTGGTTTCATATAGTCTCCTTTTTCAAACATTCTCATATGAGAATTATAACACAAAGAGAACCGAATGTCTTACGAAGTCACAAATGTGACCGCCGAATTTTCAAATCCCCTCGCAATGACAAAACAGGCTTTGGGGTTCAAAAGGTAACAAAAAACCATTTTGCCTTTAGAAAAAGCGGAAACAGTTTTCCGGCCTTTTGCCGCCAAAAGGCCTAGGCGAAAACCGCAAAAGGGAGGGACACTTTCGACTGTGTCCCTCCCCTTTGAACCCCACCCCGCAACGACTTCCCTACGGGAAGCGAATCGGTCTTGATAGTAGTACATAGCTGCGGCAATTCGGCTAATATCAGCGTACACTCTTTTTCTTTTCCCGTAGCTGTAATACTTATTCACTTATAAAGAGGATTCCAAAGACTAGTCTTTGGCAGTTGCGAGGGGGAGATCTACAAGAGGGGGAACACAGTCTGAAG
>JAAVYI010000007.1 GCA_022791055.1 Clostridia bacterium
ATTTCGACAGGTTTTCCGTAGAGTTGGATAATATATGCAAAGGCAAGCGCCGCTCGAATGAATTCGGCGAAAACAAATTTACCAAACAGTTTCCGTTTTTTGCTTTGGGACTTTACAATTTTGCGCGCTTTTTATACGGCGAAGAAGTCGAAAATATCGCGCTCCCCGATGATGCAGGTGTGCTGATAGAACTGCACGAATACCAAAAAGCCAACGGGTACGAGACGGGTAAGGTCCTTGTGGATTTCAAAAATTCTGTTCCGCTCCTCGACGCATTGCTCAATATAGAGTTGCCGACCATGCATTTGAAGTACGATAAAAAAGGGAAAGGTTATGTCGATATTGACCGATACAAAAGCGAGATTATCGAAAGAGCGATTGAAATTTATGCTCGGAAATGAGTTGCATAATTGTAGGAAGTATTTTTATCCACTAGGCACAAAAAATTTTGTCGCACTTTATCAAAAGATAAAGTGCGGCATTTTTCTTGTTTATTTTTAATAATTTTCTTATGCACAGCTAGTGGGAGATTTTGTCTGATGAAATATGAAAAATTTATAGTAGATTTTGTTTTGGCTTTATTTTGTTATTAAGCGGTTGCGGATAAAAGTTGAAATAGATAATCGCAAATTTGTTAAATAGGATGTGCGAAAACAACGGGTAGTGTTTTCGTCCTGCAAAGACCATAATTTTTTATGTCACGCGCAAAAGCAGGCAGCCGACGATGCAACCGATAAAGGTGGCGATAAGGGCGACGGGAATGGCGTAGCGCAGGCGTTTGAACTCGACGCGCGACATATAGATCGCGGCGATATAGAAGATCGTTTCACTCGAGCCGTAAATTACCGAGGCGCAGCGGCCGATGTAGGTGTCCGCGCCGTACAGCGTGTACACATTGTCGAGTATGGCCATAGAACCTGCGCCCGACAGGGGACGCAACAGCATCAGTTCGGTCAGTTCGGCCGGAATGCCGATACACCGCATGACCGGGGAAATGAAGTTGGCGACCGCGGCCGACACGCCGCTGACGCGGAAAACTTCGACGGCCATCATCACCGTCAATAGATACGGAAACACGCTGACCATCAGTTCAATCGCGCCCTTACTGCCTTCGACGAACATGCCGTAAGCGTCCTTTTTCTTGAAAAACGACGCAATCAGCACGGTCAGAAAGATCAGCGGGATTACGTAGGCGGTCACGGCTTGCGACTGCGTGCCGAACGCAGCAATGCGGGCGCGACGCGTTTGCGCCTCCGTTTTCCGACCCCGGCCGACGCGCGCGCCTCGGCTTTATCGTCGGGGAACAGACGGCCGCACAGCTTGACCAAAGCGATGCCGACGACCGTACTCAATACCGTGGCGACGGTCGACGCGATCAGAAAGTCGGCCGGCGCGGTCGAGCCGTGTGTGGCGCGCATTCCGATGACCGTCGAAGGCAACAGCTGCAACGACGTGGCGCTGATAACGACCAGCATGATCATATTTTGCGACGCGGTTTTGCGCCCCTCGCTCATGCGCGTGACGGCGCCGATCCCCATCGGCGTCGAAGCGTTGCCCAGTCCCAAAAGATTGGCCGACATGTTCATGGTGATGTATTTTTCGGTCTGCGCGTCGATCCCTTTAAACAGAAAGCGGATCAAGGGGTGCAACAGCTTGGCGATGCGGTCGGCCGCGCCCAGCCGCTCGAGAATGCCGAACAGCCCCAGCCACAAGCCGTACACGCCGACCAGATTGATCGCAAGACTGACGGCTTGCGCCGAACCGTTGGTCATCGCCGTGACCGCTGCGCCCGGATCGGTAAACAGCAGCGTGCCAAGCCCCGACGCTAAGATGATCAGCCAAATTTTACTCATAACACTACAGAATATGAGCGAAGTGGACAAAATATGCGTTTGTCCGCACCGAAGGCAAATTCGGGGGCGTCTCCGCTGCTATTTGTCCCATCGAAATAATAAAAGAAAAAACCGCTATTGTAGCGGTTTTCTTTTCATGGTCGAGGTAGCGAGATTCGAACTCACGACCTCTGCGTCCCGAACGCAGCGCTCTACCAAACTGAGCCATACCTCGACGAGTGGGAAGGCTGTAGAAAGGCTACAGCCTTGTTTTATATGGTCGAGGTAGCGAGATTTGAACTCACGACCTCTGCGTCCCTAACGCAGCGCTCTACCAAACTGAGCCATACCTCGACATTTGCTATACGATTATACCGCAAATGCGGGCGAATGTCAAGAGATTTGGCATGATTTGTTTCGTATGAATTGACAGCGGCGCGTTTTGTGTGGTACAATGTGGGCTATGAATAAGAACATGTTTATCAAGCTGGTCAGCGCGGGAGCCGTCATGCTGATCGCCGTCATCCTTTTACTGCTCAATGTAACCGTGCTTGCGCCCGAACGGCACAAGGGCGAAAAGACGGTTGCGCTCGTTATCGAGTATTCGGATCAAACATACGAGTACCGCGATTTGAAAACCAACGCCGAAACGGTGCTCGAACTGTTGAAAGAGTACGACAAAGCGCTCGAATTACAGCTGAGAACCAAACCGAGCCAGTACGGCGACATGCTGATCGGGCTTAAAAACGCCGAACAGAACGAGGCGGCCGGCGCATACTACACCTTTACCGTAGGCGGCGAATACGCTACGAACGGCATTTCCACACAGCCGATCGACGACGGCAACGAGATCAAATTTTCTTACGGGATAGCGACCTACGACGAGAACTGGACGCAAACAAGCTACACGCTCGCCCCGAGCGCCGGCTTTGTCGACAGCGGCGTTTCGGGAACGTACATCGCAGTGTGGGTGTGCTGCGGCGTCGGATTGGCCGCCGGCATCGGCTTACTTGTGTATACGTTGCTCGACCGCAAACGCAAGCCCAAGGCACAGCCGAAAGAAGAAGAGTAAAAAGCTACGACCGACGCCGCTCTTGCGTCGGTTTTTTGTTGGATTCGGCAAGATATTTCCGCTCGCCGAAAAAATGCCGCGCCGCATTCCTTGTCAAAAAGGCGTTTTCATGCTATACTATACGGACGAGGCTATAGAAATGGGAATCAAGATCATCACCGAAAATAAAAAAGCGAAGTTCGAGTATTTCATCACCGAACGCTACGAGGCCGGCGTCGCTTTGGCGGGGTCGGAGGTCAAAAGCATCAAAATGGGACACGTCAATTTGGGCGACGCGTTCTGTCTGATTTCGGGCGAGGGCGAAGTCTGGCTGAAAAATTGCCTGGTGTCGCCGTATGAAAAAGGCAACGCCTTCACGCCCGAAGCGCGGCGCGACCGCAAACTGCTGTTGCATAAGGCCGAAATAGCCAAATTGATCGGCAAGGTCAAAGTCAAGGGCTATACGCTGGTGCCGACCAAACTGTATTTCAAGGACAACCGCGTTAAGGTCGAGATCGGACTGGCCGAAGGCAAAAAATTGCACGACAAGCGCCGCACGATCAAGGAACGCGACGAGGCGCGGCAAATGGCGCGCGACATCAAGGAGTATCGCTGATATGGACAAAGAGACGTATATCGAGCAAAAGCGGCAGCAGGCGGCGGCCGCGTTCGTCGAGGGCAAGAATTGCTGCCAAGCCGTGCTGACTGCGTTTGCCGAGGAAGTCAAGCTCGACCCGACGCTACTGATGCAACTGGGCTGCGGGTTCGGCGGCGGCGTGGCGCGGCAGCGCGAGGTGTGCGGCACGGTCTCGGCGATGAGTATGCTCGAGGGCTTGCTGTCGTCGTCGGGCGAGACCGACAAGGCCGACAAGGACGCCGTGTATGCGCGCGTGCGCACGCTTTGCGATGCGTTCAAGGAGAAAAACGGGTCGATCGTCTGTCGGGAACTGTTGGCCGGCGTGCCTGTGACGACGGGCGGGACGAGCGAGGCGCGCACGGAAACTTATTATAAAAAGCGGCCTTGCAAGGAATACTGCGCCGACGCGGCCGAATTGATCGCGCGCCGGTTGACGAATGAGACGAAATAGGATATAATAACGGTATGGCAACGGCATTATACAGAAAATACAGGCCGACGGTGTTCGGCGACGTGATCGGACAGGATCATATCGTCCGCACGCTGATCAACCAGATCGAGCATGACCGCGTGGGACATGCGTATTTGTTCACCGGCAGTCGCGGTACCGGCAAAACGACATGCGCCAAAATTTTTGCGCGCGCCGTCAACTGTAGCGCGCCGGTAAACGGTTCGCCTTGCGGCAAATGCGAGGCGTGTACCGCGCTCGCAGACGCCAGCAACCTCGATATCATGGAGATCGACGCGGCGTCCAACAACGGCGTGGACGACGCGTGCGAGATCCGCGAGCGCGTCAAGTACCCGCCCGTGTGCGGCAAGTACAAGGTCTATATCATCGACGAGGTGCATATGTTGACCGGCAGCGCGTTCAACGCACTTCTCAAAACGCTCGAAGAGCCGCCGGCGCACGCCGTGTTCATTTTGGCGACGACCGAAGTACATAAGTTGCCCGCGACCATTCTTTCGCGCTGTATGCGATTCGACTTCCGATTGGTTTCGGTCGATAAGCTGACCGAACTGATCGCCCGCGTGTACGACGCCGAGGGCAAAGCCTACGAGCCGGAAGCGGTGCGCTATATCGCCCTGGCCGGGCAAGGATCGGTGCGCGACGCGCTTTCGGTCGCCGACATGTGTTTCAACTATTCCGACGGCAAGCTGACGTATGCCGACTGCCTCGAAGTGTTGGGCGCGACCGACAGCGGCAAAATGCACGCGCTGTTCGACGCGCTCGCAAGCGGCGATTTCGGCACCGCGCTCGCCGGGGTGGACGAGCTGGCGCGACTGGGCAAAAGCATGAGCCTGATCGCCCGTGACTTAACGCGCTACGCCCGCGATTTGCTGGTCGCCAAAACCGGCAGCGTCGAGCTGATCAACGACACCAAAGAGAACATAGCGGCGATGCGCGCCGTCGCCGACAAGTGCAGTGTCGATATGTTGGTCTCGATCGTGCGCATTTTTTCCGAGATCGACAGCGAACTCCGATATTCGGTCAGCCCGAAAATCGTTTTGGAAGTCGCTTGCGTGCGCGCGGCAAAACTGGCCGTCGCAGACATCGGCGCGCTGACCGAACGGGTTTTGCGGCTGGAACGCGCCGTCGAAAACGGCGTGCCGACCGTTGCGTCCGCGCCTGCCGCGCCCGCCGCGACGTCGACCGCGCCCAAGCCGAAAGACGCGCACAGCGTTTGGGGCAGAATGACGACGTACATGCGGACAAGCGGCTCGATGCGGCTGTACTCGCTGATCGGCGACCACCGCGATTTTTCGATCGATGGCAATACGCTGGTTATTCGCGCGCGCGACGCGGCCTATTTGCAATTTTCCGACGCAGAAACGCTGTCGATGATCGAACGATTCTTGCGCGAGGACGGCGACGAATTGACCGTCAAGGTCGTGCAAGCGGCCGACGACAACGCCATGGACAGCGCGATCGACAAGCTCAAAAAGATGATGGGCGACGCAAAACTGGAAATCACAAAATAAACAGTATATATAGTATAGGAGGCCGAAAATGGCAAAGTTCAACGGATACGGTGGCGGCGGCATGAACATGCAGCAGATGATGAAACAGGCGCAGAAGATGCAGGAAGAGATGCTCAAGGCGCAGGAACAACTGGAAGAAACGGAAGTCGAGGGAAAGGCCGGCGGCGGCATGGTGACGGTCACCATGAACGGTAAAAAGCGCATGACCGGCGTTGTCATCGACCCCGAAGCCGTCGATCCCGATGACGTCGAGATGCTCGAGGATCTGATTCTCGCCGCCTATAACGACGCTTACGAGAAGGCGGAGGGGGAAGAGAAGAGGGTCATGCCGTACAGTATTTGACGTTTGACGGCACATAGCGGCACACTAAGCCGCTACGTGCGAGACGGCTAAGCGGGCGCAGTAGGAGGGACTACAGCAACCCGCTTGCCGTCCCGCCTGTTGCGGCTTATTGCACCACTCTGCGCCGTCAAATTTCCCAGGCTTGCGTCAAAAGCAAGCGCAGCGAAGCAATCTCTTTCGACAGAATACAGGAGTGACCGATGAAACAACTCGACAGCATTGCGCGGCTGATCAATAAATTTACCAAGCTGCCCGGCGTGGGCGCCAAGACCGCGCAAAGGTACGCTTACGGGGTACTCGACATGACCGAGGCCGAAGTCGCCGACTTTTGCGACGCGATGACAGAAGTCAAGCGCACGGTACGCTATTGCGTCGAATGCGGCAACCTGACCGACAAAGACGTTTGCGACATTTGCGAACGCCGCGACAAAAGCATTATTTGCGTGGTGGCGTACCCCAAAGACGTGTTGGCGCTCGAACGCATTTCGGGCTATACCGGCGTCTATCACGTGTTGCACGGCACGCTCAACCCGATGGAGGGGCGAGGACCGGACGACTTGCACATTAAACAGCTGCTCGCCCGTCTCGACGGGGTGGAAGAGGTGATCATGGCGACCAATCCGGACGTCGAGGGCGAGGCCACAGCCATGTACGTCGCGCGGCTATTGAAACCGTTGGGCATCAAGGTGACGCGTATTGCGCAAGGCATCAGCATGGGCAGCGAGTTGGAATACGCCGACGAGGTGACGCTTTCCCGCGCGCTCGAGGCGAGAACGGAATTGTAAAGCCCGCCCCTCGACTGCGCACGGGTGACAAAAGGTATATTCGATTTTCCGCGAGGCCGCAAATTGTTTGCGGTCTCGTCGTTTATAAGACAAATTTGCCGAAACTGTTTAGAAAGTATTGTTTTTTGCCGGCAGGTATGCTATACTATAACCATGATACACTTCATTGTCAATCCCCAAAGCGGGAAAGGGACGGGCGAAAAACTGTGGCGCAAATTGCAAGCGGTGCTCGACAGTCGCCACGTAGACTATACGGTCCATATGACTGTCGATAAAGCGGACACGGTCGCGGCCGCCCGCAAATGTAGCGGCAACATTTTGTGCGCGATCGGCGGCGACGGAACGTTCCACGATGTGCTGAACGGCGCCGACCTTGCGAGGACTGCGATCGGCTTTATCCCCAACGGCAGAGGTAACGACTTCGCGTTCGGGACGCCGCTCAAAAGTGACCCGTTCGAGGCGCTCGAGGCGGTGCTGGCCGGTCGCGAAAAGACGATCGATTACATAGACGTTTCGGGTATACGCTGTCTGAACGTCGCGGGGACAGGGCTGGACGTCGCCGTACTAAAGCGGGTGTACGACGGACAGGCGCACACCTACTTCGGGTCGTTGGTGTACAATATCAAGCACTTTACGCCGTACCGTGTCAAGGTGCATTCCGACGACGGGCAGTTCGAGGGCGACTGCGTGATGGTCGGCGTGTGCAACGGCACGCAGATCGGCGGCGGCATTCGCATTTCGCCGCTGTCGAAGATCGACGACGGCAAACTGAATATCGTCATCATGACCATGCCGGAAAAACGACTGATGCGCAGCCTATTGACATTCAAAAAGGGTAAACACATGGACATGCCGTACACGCGCCACTTTTTGACCGACCGCGTAGAGGTAGACGCGCCCGCGCTGCTCATTCAGCTCGACGGCGAGATCTACGACGTACCGCTGCATTGTTCCGTCGTCAAAAACGGATTGCGTACATTTTATTGATTCCCGACACATAAGCGGCTGCCGATCACGCTGATGACGATATAAACGTTTTAGGTGAATAGTTTGCAAGCCGCACGGGATCGCCGCGCGGCTTTTGACATTAAAAACACATTATAAATAGGTGCGTAAAACGCTAAGGGCTTGACAAACGGCGGCGCGCGGTGTACGCTTACATATATATAAAGATATAAGGAAACGATATGGCAAATTGCATGGAGATAACTGGCCTGAAAAAGCGGTACGGCGAAGTCGAGGCGGTGCGCGGTATCGATTTTACCGTGCCCGGCGGCAGCCTGTTCGCATTTTTGGGCGTCAACGGCGCGGGCAAAAGCACGACGATCAATATTCTGTGTTCGATCCTCAAAAAGGACGAGGGCGCCGTTACGATCAACGGCTTCGACCTCGACCGCGAGGCGGACAAGATTCGGCCGACCGTCGGCATCGTGTTTCAAAACACCGTGCTCGACAGCCGGCTAACGGTGCGCGATAATTTGGCTACGCGCGCGGCGCTCTACGGGTTGCGCGGAAAGGCGTTGAACGCGCGACTGGATTTTTTGCGCGACACGTTGGACATGGGAGAATTTTTCAACCGTCCGTTCGGCAAGCTGTCCGGCGGCCAAAAGCGGCGCGCCGACATTGCGCGCGGACTGTTGCACAGCCCGAAAACGCTGTTTCTCGACGAGCCGACGACCGGCCTCGATCCCAAGTCGCGGCAAGCGGTTTGGAACGTGGTCGGCCGACTGAAAGCGGAAACGGGCATGACGGTGTTTTTGACGACGCACTATATGGAAGAGGCGGCGCGCGCCGATGACGTTGTTATTATGGACAGCGGCGCGATCGTCGCGCACGGCACGCCCAACGAACTGAAGAACGCCTATTCGGGCGATTATCTGCTGCTGTATGCGCCGCAGGACGCGGCGACCGACAAGCGTTTGATCGACTTCGGGTTTGCGCCGAAGTACGAGCGTGACCGTTACCGTATCAAAATCGAATCGGGCGCGCGGGCGGTCGAATTTTTTGCTAAGTTCCCGGCCTATGCCGTCGACTTCGAGCTGGTCAAAGGCGATATGGACGACGTGTTTTTGAACGCGACCGGTCGGGATCTGAAGGAGGAAACGCTATGAGCCTGACCGATCAACTATACGCGCTGTCGCGGTTGGTGCGGCGCAATCTCAAGTTGTTTTTAAAAGATAAGGCGGCGGTATTTTTCTCGTTGCTCGCGCCGATGATCGTGCTGCTGCTGTTCTTGCTGTTTTTGGGCGATATGCAGGTCGACACGGTGGCCGGCTTTCTCGATGCGGCGGGCGTTGCGTACACCGATAAGACGGTACATGCGTTTGTCGACAGTTGGATGTTCGCCGGCGTGATGGGCGTCGCCTGTATTACTGTTTCGTTCGGCGCCAACGGCGTCATGGTCGAGGATAAACAGCACGGGCTGCTCGACGACTACACGGCGTCGCCGGTGCGCGGCTGGGTGGTGACGGCCGCCTACTTTATCTTCAACTTCATCGTCACGTCGCTGATCTGTCTGTCGGTGCTGTTCGTCAGCTTTATCTACCTGGCGGCGTTCGGGCGGTTCTATATGAATGCGGCGACCGCGTTCGCGCTGATCGGCCTGACGCTCGTTTCCGCGCTGTCGGCGACGGTGATCACCGTGTTTATCGCCTCGTTCTTTCAGAGCAACAACGCGTTTTCGGCCTTTTCGGGCATCTTGAGCGCGGCTGTCGGTTTTGTCATCGGCGCGTATATGCCGCTTTCGATGTACCCGAAAGCCATTCAATACATTGTGCTGTTCGTACCCGGCAGCTATTCGGCCGCCCTGTATCGCAGCCTGTTCATGCAAGCGCCGCTCGACGCGCTGTGCGGCAGCGTGCCGGCAATGGCCGAGGAGATCGGCAAAGATTTTTCGATGCAGATGAACTTCTTCGGCCACACCGTGCCGCAGGGACTGCTGTGGGGACTGCTGGCCGCATCGATCGCGCTGTTTGTACTGCTCGGCATTCTCGTGCCGCGCGGCAAGAAAAAATAAAAAAGTTGAGGGACATAGCAAAATGAAAGTAGCTTTAAAGCAAAGAAACAGCAAAATGTGCATCATGTGCGGACTTGACAACGAGTACGGCGTCCGCGCGCCCTTTTACAGTATGGAGGACGGCAGCGTCATGACGGTGTTTCGCTACCGTCCCCAGCACCAAAGCTACCCCGGCCGCGTGCACGGCGGACTGATCACCAGTATGCTCGACGAAATGGGACTGCGCGCGCTGTGGGCGAAAGAGGGGACGGAGGAGACGTTCGGCGTCACCTTTTCGCTCGAAACCAAGTTTCGCAAGCCCGTCCCGTATGACGAGGACATCATAGGCCGCGGCATTGTCGTCAAAGACACCCCGCGTTTTTGTAAGTCCGAAGTGTTTTTGCACGACCGCTACGGCAATATACTCGCCAACGGCACTGTCAATTATATCAAACTCGACACCCAAACGATCGCCGAAAACGTCGACGCCCACGAAGAAATGTGCTACCTGATCGCCGACGGCGTCACCGAAATCGAGTTTATAAAAGAGTAGAAATCGCAGAAATTTGCGCATCACAGCTAAAATCAATGTCAATACCGCCCCCGAAACGAAGCGGGCGGCCGAGGCGCTTTTTGAAGCGATAGGCATGAATATGACTACCGCGATCAACGTCTTTTTGAAAAAAGCGATTCAGTATAAGGGAAGCCCCTTTGATGTATCCGTTGCAAGACGGGAATCAGTATCAAAGGGGGCAAACGGCGGCATATGTCCGCGCTTTTGCGACTTAAAGTCTTTTTATTTTTTTGAAACTTTTGTCTTACGTTTTCGCAAGCCTTGTATCGGCTTGCTTTTTTTTGGGGCGTGTGCTAAAATATAGGCGTATATCGACTTTTTTATTAGGCGAAGGCAAGGAGGCCGAACGACGATGAAACAACCCTTTTATTTGACGACGCCGATCTATTATCCGAGCGGCAAGTGGCATTTGGGGCATTGCTACACCACCGTATACGGGGACAGCATTGCGCGTTACAAGCGTATGCGCGGCTATGACGTTTTTTATCTGACCGGCACCGATGAGCATGGGCAGAAGATCGAGCAACGCGCGGCGGCGGCGGGGGTCACGCCCAAAGTTTTCGTTGACGGGCTGGTCGCCGACATCAAACGGCTGTGGGAGCTGATGGATATTTCGTATACCAAGTTCATCCGCACCACCGACGCCGAACACGTCGCTTGCGTGCAGAAGATTTTTAAAAAGCTGTACGAGCAGGGCGACATTTATAAGGCGACTTATAAAGGCAAGTACTGTGCGCCGTGCGAGTCGTTCTGGACGGAAACGCAGTTAAAGGACGGCAAGTGTCCCGACTGCGGCCGCGAAGTCGTCGAGGCCGAAGAAGAAAGCTATTTTTTCCGCTTGACCAAGTACGCGCCGCAGGTCAGAAAACTGTTGACCGAAACCGACTTTTTAAGCCCGAAGTCGCGCGTCAACGAAATGGTCAACAACTTCATCGACAACGATCTGACCGATCTCGCCGTTTCGCGCACCTCGTTCAAGTGGGGCATTCCCGTCGAGTTCGACCCCGGCCACATCGTCTATGTGTGGGTCGACGCGCTCAGCAACTATATTTCGGCGCTCGGGTATCTGTCGGGCGACGACAAAAATTATCAAAAATACTGGCCGTGCGATTTGCACCTGATGGCTAAGGAAATCGTGCGCTTTCATTCGATCATTTGGCCGGCCATTCTCCTGGCGCTCGGGCTGCCGCTGCCCAAAAAAGAGATCGGCCACGGCTGGCTGCTGTTCGACGGCGACAAGATGAGTAAGAGTAAAGGCAACGTAGCCGACCCGTTCCCGCTGGCCGAACGCTACGGCGTCGACGCGCTCCGCTACTATCTGTTGCGCGCCATGCCGTTCGGCGCGGACGGGGCGTACACCGACGAAACGTTTTTGACGCGGATCAACGCCGACATCGTCAACGACCTCGGCAACCTCGTCAAGCGCACGCTCGCCATGTCCAAGCAATATTTCGACGGCAAAGTCGCGCAGATTGCGCCGTCGGACGAGGACGCCGCTTTCGTCGGCATGATCGAGGGACTGACCGACAAGGTGTTTGCTTGCATGGATGAGTACATGCCCAACCGCGCGCTCGAGGAGATTTTTGCGCTCGTCTCGCGCGCCAACAAATATATCGATGAAACAGCGCCGTGGGCGCTCAACAAGGACCCGGCAAAGCGCGGCCGCTTGCAACAAGTCATGTATAATCTGCTCGAGGCCTTGCGGGTGGTCGCAATCTGCTTGCAACCGTTTTTGACGCGCATTCCCAAACAGATTTTCGACGGGTTGGGGATCGCGCCGGTCGGATTCGAGGCGGCGCAGTACGGAAAAGGCAAGGCGTATACGACCGTCGAGCAGCCGCCGATCATGCTGCGGCTGGACATTGCCAAAGAGTTGAAAGCGCTTGCCGGCGAAGAGCCGCAAACAAAATCGGAAAAGAAAGAAACGGAAAAGAAGGATAAAAAGGATATGGAAGAGAAAGAGACAGGTATCATCACCATTGACGAATTTTTCAAAACACAACTCAAAGTGGCCGAAGTGGTCGCTTGCGAAAAAGTCGAAAAGGCCGACAAGCTACTGAAACTGACGCTCAAAGTCGGCGAGGAGACGCGCACCGTCGTCAGCGGGATCGCCAAGTCGTACACGCCCGAAGAAATGGTCGGAAAGCGCGTTGTTCTGGTCGCCAACCTCAAGCCGGCCAAACTGCGCGGTATCGAGAGCCAAGGCATGATTTTGTGCGCGACCGACGGCGACGGGGTCGTACTCGTTTCGCCCGAAAAGGTTGTGGCGAGCGGCAGCGAAGTATGCTAGTCGACGCGCACGCGCATTTGACCGACCCGCGCTACGGTGATGTGGCGGGGCTTGTCGGCAATATGGAGTCGGACGGCCTGGAGAAGATCGTCACCGTCGGTTTCGATTTGGCCTCCAGTATCGAGGGCAAGGTTTTGGCCGAACGGTTCGAAAACGTCTATTTCACCTGCGGCGTACACCCGAGC
Organism: Clostridia bacterium; assembly: GCA_022791055.1. Taxonomy (GTDB): domain Bacteria; phylum Bacillota; class Clostridia; order Christensenellales; family Pumilibacteraceae; genus HGM11386. The sequence continues at coordinate 12,673 of JAAVYI010000007.1, forward strand.
GACAGCAAAGGCCTTGACGAAACGCAAGTGCAAAAGCTACTTGAACTGACGCGGCACCCCAAGTGCGTGGCGGTGGGCGAGATCGGTCTCGACTACCACTACGAGGACACCGACCGCGACGCGCAGGCGCGCGCGCTTAGGTTGCAACTCGAACTGGTGCGACAGGCGGATCTGCCGGTTGTCTTTCATCTGCGCGACGCCTACGGTGATTTCGACGCGCAAGTTGTGCCGTATCTCAAAAAGTTGCCGCGCGGCGCGGTGTTGCACTGCTATTCGGGGTCGAAAGAATTTGCTTTACAGTACGTAAGGCGCGACTTTTATTTTTCGTTTACCGGTTCGATCACGTTTAAAAACAACCGCACGGCGGCCGAAGTATTGCCGATCGTTCCGCGCGAGCGTTTGTTAGTCGAGACCGACTGCCCGTATCTGACGCCCGAGCCGCACCGCGGCACGCTCAACTATCCCGCGTACGTGCGTTTTGTGGCCGAAAAGGCGGCGGCGCTGCGTGGAGAAACACTCGAGGATCTTACCGCATATACAACAAATAACGCATATCGCTTTTATCATAAAATGACGCAATAGAGCCAAAGTCGTCTTTAGAGAAAAGCCGTAAAGACCTTTGTCATTTCGAGCGAAGTCGAGAAATCCAGCCGAAGGCGCACGAATCAATTATTTTATTTGCTTCGCTAGACCTCTCGGCTTTCGCTCCGAGGGGGACAAATGGTATGTTTGTGCCATTACCTTTTGACTTTGACTCTATTGATCGGGAGGACGTATGAACGAGGAAGAACGCGAAGCATTTTCGCAGATGCGCGAGGACATCGACACGGCAGAACTGTTTCGGGAGAATTTCACCGAGGCGGTCGATCTGTTCGGCAACGTCGACTTTTTGGAATGGTTGGGCGACGCCGAGGCGGCGTGCGAATTTGCCGACGTGTTTGACGAGGCGCTCGATTTCTGCGCGTTTGCCGACAGTTTCGACGAGGCCAACGAAGTCGCGCGTTGCTTAGTCGACAGCGATTGCGCCATGCACCCGATCGCCAAAAAGTTCTTTTTACAGGCGGCGAAAGCGGTTTTTTCCGACGCGTTCGAACGGCTGTGTACCCGTTACGACGTTTCCGTCGGCGTGACGATCCCCGAAAGCGTGGAGACGGTTTTAAAGTTGCAACGCGAAAACCGCACGGCGCGGCTGGGCGCGGTGCTGGTGTACTGGTATCTGTACGATCGGCTCGACGGCGACAACGCCAAACAGAAGATCGACGTGTTGGCCGAATACGGCGTTCGGTTGTAAGGAGGCTGTATGCGTAGATTTTTTCGAAAACTGTTTGCGTTTGTCGGCGTGATCGGCGCAATGTGCTTTTTCGCCTTTATCGTGTGCGCGTCGCAAAAGGATCCCGCCGGGTATGCCGACTATCATTTGAAAGAACACACCGTGCAAGACGGACCGTACGCGGGTTACACCGAGATATACGGCACGATCGAGAGCGGCTACACGTTAAAAGATTTGACGCTGAAGATCGGCTACTATCCGCCTAAGACCAATCAACTCGAATATGTCGACGTGCATTTCGGCACGGTCGAAAAAGGGACGACCGAGGTTCGCGTCGTCATCGACATTTTGGGCGAGAATTTCCACAACGAAAAAGAGGGCTACGGACCGAATATCTACGAAAAGCATTCTTCTTCGCGGCCGTACCGTCTGCCCAAGTGGCTGTTTTTGGGCGGCGCGATCCTATGTTTTGCAACCGTCTTTATCGCGATGATGCGCAATGCGAAAAAGACGACTTACAGAGATACGCCGCACACGGTCGAGGTGTTCGACGGGTACGGCGCGGCCGGGGGCGACGATACTGCGGTTGACCGCGTTGCGCCGCCGTCTAAGCGTCTATTTGACAAGGCGACGCGGGTGCACACCGACACGCCGCGCACCCAACAGGAAAAATTCGACGCGCTCGAATACGCCGCCATGACGACGGTGAATACGCGCGCTGCGGAACGGTACTTTTTCGAGGACGTGCATTTTTACGACGAAGTGCGCAGCGAGTTGTTGGCGACGGGAAAATACAAAGTGTACGACGACGCCGAAAAGAACGACTTTTTATTCTGCTGCGACATGGTGCGCACCGAGGCGAGTTGGGAAGATATGCTGCGCGTTGTCTGTTACGACTGCTACGACGAGCTGACCGAAAGCGAAGCGAAAGCCGTCGATAAGGGTAACGATGCTAAGTTAGCCGAAGTCATCGACCGCTATAAGGCGACCGACGAATCGCGCAAACACTGTTTCTATGCCGTGTACGACCGCTTGCACGGGGACACGTGCGCGGAACGCTGGAACGAGTTCGTTTCGATCGCCGGCGCGGGCGAGCGCGTCGAGATCGAGGCGGTCGAAACGCAACCGACCCCGGAAGTTGCCGCCACGCCCGCAGCGCCCGCAATACCCGTGCCGGTCGTTCCGACAACACGGGAAGAAACGCCGCAAGCGCCGACGAAAGAAACCGCGGCCGCGCCCGTTCGACGAAAAGCGTTCGCGTTTATCGCCGAAAACGAGGCGGACGTGATCGAGTTGTTTGCCGATTACCAAACGGTCAAGCGCGTGCGCGTGCAGTGGGAGAACGAGCGGACGTTCCCCGACGACGTCGAGTTGCTGTCTACGCTCGACCCCGACGACTTCCGTCTGTTTATCGCGACCGCGCGCAACCGAATGGCGCAAAACTTTCTCGACCGCTTGGATAAAAAGTCGATGAAGGCGTTCCGCAAAGCGACGCTTGCCGAAAAGGCCGAAATCTTCCGCGATATGCCGAGCGCCGACCGCCCCGAAGTCGAAGAAGGCTTTTTCTACGCCGTGTACGACGATTTGGGCGGCACCGACGAGGATGTTAAGCGCGAACGGTTCGAGCGGCTTATCGCAGGCCGATTCGAGTAAAGCCCTTAAGCGTATCCATCGACGGATTCGGGCTACGCTTAAGGGAAGCGGAGTGTCATTGCGAAGCGTATGCCTTTATATATTTGTCCCTCACGAGGGAGCGCAGCGACCGCGGCAATCTCTTGCGGTTATATTACGTTCCCGATGTAAAAGATTGCTTTGCTATCGCTCGCAATGACATATAAAATGTAGGGCGGGTGCTTGCTCCCGCCGTGTAAGGTAACGGGAATCGGGCGGAGGCAGCAAGCGGCCTCCCTACGATTATTCTATCGTAAGGAGATTGCTTCGCTTGCGCACGCAATGACATATAAAAATTACTGAAAAAATTCGGAGTTATTATGGACACATATGCTTACATGTTCGGCGAAAATTTATATATCAATCTGACCAACCGCTGTTGTAACGATTGTACGTTTTGTTTACGCAACGACGGCGACGGGGTGGGCGAAGATAATTTGTGGCTTTCGAAAGAGCCGAAAGCGCACGAAGTGATCGCGGCGGTTGCGCGCTTTGCGCCGTCGTCGTACCGGGACGTTGTGTTTTGCGGGTACGGCGAGCCGACCTATGCGCTCGACGTGATGCGAGAAGTCGCCGATTACGTACACGGTATCGGAAAACAGACGCGGCTCAACACCAACGGCCTGGGCAACGTCATTCAGGGCAAGGACATCGTGCCGCAACTGAAAGGCAAGATAGACACGGTCAGCGTGTCGCTCAACGAGTGTTCGGCCGAAAAGTACGACGCCGTTTGCCGCCCGAATTTCGGCGGCGCTTACGACGCGCTTAAAACCTTTGTGCGCGACTGCGTGGCCGCCGGGATCGATACGGTGGTCAGCGTCGTCGACGTCATCGGTGCCGAGGACATCGAAATTTGCCGCAAAACCGCAGCGGAACTGGGCGCAAAATTTCGCGTGCGGAAGATGATAACGCCGTCTTTATAAAAAAGAAGCAAAATTTTTTCTTTTGAAAAAAGGGGTTAAACGGGTTTCTGGTTTTTGCGTTCTAAAGGGGACGATAGTCTTTTAGAAAAAGACCGATAAACAATAATCACGCTTTTTTCCGCCAAAAAGGATTATTATTCTTTTGTAAAAGAGAGTAAAACGGAACACCGGCCTTTTGCCGCCAAAAGGCCTAGGCGAAAAGCGCAAGAGAGGGGAACCCTTTCGACTGGGTTCCCCTCTCTTAACTCACCCCTCCTGAACGACTTCCCTTACGGGAAGCGAATCTGACGAGTTCGCAAAATGTAGCTAAGAAGTCGGGCAACACAAAGCTAACACTTTCGCAATATGTGACGACAATTGCTATAACATATAAAGAGGATTCCAAAGACTAGTCTTTGGCAGTTGCGAGGGGGAGATCTACAAGAGGGGGAACACAGTCTGAAGTGTTCCCCCTCTTGTACGGTTTTTGCCACGCTTTTTGGCGGCAAAAAGCGTGACTATTGTTTTGCATTCTTTTTCTAAAAGACTTCCCTTTCCTTTAGACCGCAAAAGGCCGGATTATTATTTTATCCTCTTTTTTCAAAAGACTTTAAAATTTATTGCATTTTCTTTACAAACTGCAATAAATCGGCGAAAGTTCCTTTCGGATAACCGGAAATATCTTGGTTGTCTTTATTGAGCACACAGCCCTCGATCAAAAATACTTGCATTCCGGCGGCGGAGGCGGCGACCATATCTTCGCGCACATCGTTGCCGACCATTAGGCAGTTGGCGGGGTTCAGACTTAGACGTTCGGCGATTTCGGTGTAGTAGGCCGGATTCGGTTTACAGCGGTGCATATTCTCGTAGGCTGTGATCATCACGAAGTCGGTCGGGTCGACGCCCGCCCAGCGCATACGGGTCTGTTGCGCGAACATGGGGAACACGGGATTGGACGCAAGCACGAGCGGCAATCCGCTTGCTTTGAGCGCGCGGATCGTTTCGCCGACCGCCGGGATAAAGCCGCAACGATCTTTGAGCGCTTGAAAGTCGGTGCGGTAATATTCGTCGAATGCGGGAATGTCGGCGTAGGCCTTTTCGCCGAAGATGCCGGCAAAGGTTTTCCAAAACACCGTTTCGTTGGTGTGCGTGCTGTCGTTGGCGACCATGGCGGCCGTACCCGCCCAAACGCTTTCAATCAGCTTTTTCGGCTCGTAGCCGCAGGGCGCGACTTTTTCGGCCAGCGTCGAGAAATACGCTTTGGCGAAAACGTTTTGTTCCATCGGCAGCAGGGTGCCGTCCATATCGAATAAAACCGCTTGCAACATTTTTGCGCACACTCCTTATTATACGGCGAAACGGCCGACTATTACAGCCGACCGCCCCGTCATTATTGATACTATTATACCTTTTTATAAGAGGCTTGTCAAGAAAATTTCATCGGATTATCACAAAAAAGAGAGATTTTCAGGCACGTGAAACATCGTCGATTTTTACAGTAGGGCGGCAAAGCTGTCGATATAAATATCGGCATAGCGCGGCGTGTCGGCATCGGCGTAGCGGTCGAATACACCGACGGCGAGAAAACCGCCCGCTTTGGCGCTGCGCACGCCGATCGAGATGTCCTCGAACACCGCGCATTCGGCGGGCGAAAGGTTCAAACGCGCGGCCGTCTCTATATAGATGTCGGGGAAGGCCTTGCCGCGCGACACTTCTTTTGTCAACGTGGCCGCCGAAAACAAATCGAATACGCCGCCTCTTGTAAGCGCCGGTTCGTACAGCTCGGGCGCGGCCGACGTGGCGATCCCCAGCTTGACTCCGCGCGAATGCAACGCGCGCAAGTAGTCGGCGGCAAAGGGCTTGAGGCCGATCTCCTGCGCGTAAGCCGCGCGCGCCGTTTCCGACCATTCCGCGATCAGCGTTTCGGGCGTTTCGTCGAGGCCGAACCGATCGACGGTATAGCGCGCCGCCTGTATAAAGTCCAACCCGTTGACGGCGGCCAGGTAGTCGGGCGGCACGGCAAAACCGCGTTTGGATAAGAATCGGCGGTCGATCTCCGCCCACACCCACATCGAATCGAGCAGCGTGCCGTCGAGGTCGAAGATCGCGCCGCGTATATGTTGTAAACGTTCCATAGGCTTATTGACTCCCGCGCTTTCTTTTGTCCCACTATACCGCATTCGGTCGACAAAGTCAAACGTCCGGCGCGGCGGCGGAAAAAACATCGTACAACGTGCGGTAAAACATTTGCTTTTGGGGTATAAGTGTGTTACACTTACACTATCCTTTATATTTCGGAGTATGTCATGAAAAACAGATTACCGTCGTATCCTCTTATGCTGATCGATCCCTTTTTCTCGCTGTGGTCGCCGGCCGATACCTTGAACGAGGGGGACACGGCGTTTTGGACGGGCGCAAGCAAGCGCGCCTACGGCTATGTACAAGCCGACGGCGTGACGTATCGCTTTATGGGCGGAAGGGGCGGCACGGCTTTAGAACAAACCGAGGTGACCGTTTCGGCTTTGAAAACGACGTATGCGTTTGCTTGCGACGCATTCGATCTGACGGTCGACTTTCTTTCGCCGCGCGACCCGCGCGATCCGATGTTGCTGTCGATGCCGACGGCGCTCGTCGACGTACACATTGCGCCCAAAAAGAAAATCAAAAAGCTGACGACGGTGATCGCGTTCGATGAAAATGTTTGTTACGATACGTATAACGACGTGACCGGTTGCGTACTGAAAGCCGGGAAATATCGTGCGGCGACCATGGGCGTCAAGCGTCAAATGCTTTTGTCCAACTCGCAAGACAGTGTTTCGGCCGACTGGGGGTATGTGTATTTGGCGGGAGACGACGCGCAATATTTGTCGGCGTCCGCGCTGCATACGTTTATCGACGGCGGCGCACTTTCGTATGCGGACTTTTCGGACGAGCGCAAGTTTATCGCGGCGGAAGCGCAAGGCGAGCGCGTGCGCTTTGTGGCTGCGTTCGACGACGTGGCGTCGATCAACTACTTCGGCAAGATCTTAAAAGCGACTTATTTGACGAAAAAAACGGTGTTCGACGCGATCACCGAGACGTTCGACCGCGCCGACGAGCTAATGGAAGCCGAACGCGCGCTCGACGACGAGTTGGCCGCCCGTTGCGGCGGGCGCGACGCGCATTACCGTCTGCTGTGCGCATCGCTGCGGCAGTCGGTTGCCGCGCATAAACTGGTGTCGGACGGCGATCGGCTGCTGTTTATCAGCAAGGAATGCCATTCCAACGGTTGCGCCGCGACGGTCGACGTCACATATCCGTCGGCGCCGCTGTACCTACTCTACAATCCCGAACTGCTGTGGGGTATGCTCGAGCCGGTGTTTGACTTCGCGGCTATGCCTGTGTGGGAATTCGATTTCGCGCCGCACGATGTCGGCACCTATCCGCTGTGTATCGGGCAGGTGTACGGCTTAAAGAATCGCAAGGATCGGTTTGCTTGCAATCACTTCTCGATTGGGGAAACGGAGAAAGGGCGGTTCACGCACCTGCCGTACTATCTGTACCCGGCCGGCAACGAAGTTTACGACTTCGATTGGCAAATGCCGGTCGAAGAGTGCAGCAACATGATTATACTCACCTGCGCCGCCCAACGCCTTGCGCCTAAAACGCTGACCGCCGAGCGCCGCAATATGCTTGAAAAATGGGCGGGATACCTGGTCGACAAGGGGCTGATCCCCGAAAATCAGCTTTGCACCGACGACTTTGCCGGGCATCTCGACAAGAACGCCAACCTTTCCGTCAAAGCGGTGGTAGGATTGGGCGCGTATGCCGCATTACTCGAACAGTTGGGCGACAAAAAGCAAGCGACGAAGTACCGTTCGATCGCAGAGGACTACGCCGCGCGTTGGGAAAAGATGTGCTACGACGAGCGCGAATGCTCGCCGCTGACGATGGACGGGCGCGGCAGTTACTCGCTCAAATACAATTTGCTGTTCGATAAGCTGCTGGGGCTACAACTGTTTTCCGATTCGGTGTACGGCGCGGAAGTCAAGGCCATGCTCGAGCATTCCAACCGCTACGGCGCACCGCTCGACGAGCGCAAGACCTACACCAAGTCCGACTGGTTGCTGTGGATGGCGGCGCTATCGGACGACGAAAACCAAAGAAAGCAAGTGTACGATGCGCTCGATCGCTTTTTGAACGAGTCGACCTCGCGCGTGCCGTTCTCCGACTGGTACGAGACGGAGGCGGGAACAATGGTGCATTTCCAAAACCGCACGGTGCAAGGCGGCATTTTCGCAGCCGTTTTGGCCGACAGCAAGATTTTACTGAAAAAATAAAACGGTCGTCGACCGCATAGCAAAAAATAAAACGCGCCGCAAAAGTTTTATATAAAACTTTTGCGGCGCGATTTTCGTATGTGACTTTTCATTTGACATTGCTACAGGGAAAGAGTATACTGAACGTATACAGTACGCAGTGATTCGACATGAAGAGAAAAATTCGACAAGAAGAAGATTTGACGACACGCCCGCTGCTGGGCAAAATGATCCGCTTTTCGCTGCCCCTCATTTTGACGGGGCTTTTGCAGTTACTTTACAGCGCGACCGATATGGTCGTCGTCGGCCGGTTTGCCGGCGAGACGGCGATGGCGGCGGTCGGGTCTACGGGGGCGCTTGTCAATCTCGTCACCAATCTGTTTATCGGCCTCGGCGTGGGCGCATTGGCGGCCATGTCGCGTTGGGTGGGCGCGCGCAACGAGAGACGCGCGGACGGCGTCGTCCATACGGCGGTGGCGCTCAGCCTGATCGGCGGCGTGGTCGTCGCCGTGTTCGGTTTTTTCATGAGCCGCATTTTACTCGAGGCAATGGATTCGCCGGCCAACGTGCTGCCGCAGTCGACGCTGTATTTGCAAATTTATTTTCTCGGTATGCCGGTCACGCTTTTGTACAACTTCGGCGGCTCGATCATGCGCGCTTGCGGGGATACCAAACGGCCGCTGCTGTTTTTGGCGGCTGCCGGCGTCGTCAACGTAGGCCTCGACCTCATCGCCGTCGTGTGGCTGAAAATGGGCGTTGCGGGCGCGGCGATCGCGACCGTTGCGGCGCAGGCGACCGCTTGCGCTTTGGTCGTTATCTGCCTGATGCGCAGAAAGGGCTACGGGCAGTTCCGTTGGCGAAAACTGCGCCTCGAAAAAGCCGCCGTAAAGGATATTATCGGCGTGGGACTGCCGGCCGGAATCCAAAGCACCATTTTTTCGCTGTCTAACGTCCTCATTCAGTCGTCTATCAACGCGTTCGGCGATATAGCCATGGCCGGCAACGCGGCCGCCGGCAACGTCGAGGGCTTTGTGTACGTAGCGATGAACGCCGTCGCGCAGTCGTGCCTGACGTTTACCGGGCAGAACTACGGGGCGCATAAACCGGAAAATATGACGCTTGCGCTTTGGCAAGCGTTGGGGCTTGCGACCGTCGTCGGTTTAGTGCTGGGACTCGGCGTATACTTTGCCGGCAACTTTTTATTGGGGATATACAACTCCAACCCCGAAGTCATTGCCTACGGGCTGGAGCGACTGAGCGTCATCTGTACCTGTTACTTTTTGTGCGGGATCATGGAAACGCTCGCCAGTTCCTTACGCGGCATGGGCAGTTCGATCGTGCCGATGGCGATGTCCATTTTGGGCGTGGTCGGGGTTCGCATCATGTACTTATATACCGTGTTCCGCGCTTATCACACGCTTTTGGTGCTGTACCTGTCGTATCCGGTTTCGTGGCTGTTTACCTGTATCGCGCACATGGTGTGTTTGCTGCTGGTTCGCAAAAGGGTGTACCGCCGTTTGCGCGAAGCCGCGCCCGTACAGCAAGAGGTCGAACTGTGATTTTTAAAAGACGGGGACGTCGCTTTGGGCCTCTTCGGCCGTCAAAGTCAGCCGAAACCGCTGTCCGTTGGGCAGCTTGACCATCAGCTGATTGCCGTTTACCGGCTCTGCGTCGTACTGAAACATCAATTTCAGCATCATTTCGAATTCCATGGTGTCGGGCGTGACGCAGAACAGTTCGTCGCCGTCCTCATAGATTTCGCGCAACACTTCGCCGGCGATGGCGCGTTCGGCGTCGCGGTCGTTGTCCATCATTTTTTTGCTGAATAATTTCATAATAAAAGCCTCCTCATTTTGGTTTCTATACGAGTGTCTAACCCCAACAGATACATTTTTACGGGCAAATCGCGGTCTATACGCGCAAAGCGTCGCTTGCCGTACTGCTAAAAGTACGACGCGCTCCGTTTTGCACGTCTATTCTCGCGATTTGCTCCGTAAAAACGCTTCGCGCTCGAAGCGAGGCGAATTTGCGGCAAGGTCAAGGCAAAGTCGCGAAGTCGTAGTAGCGCTACGGCAAGCGGCTTTCACGCAGAGATTGCCCAAAACCGCCCGCTATCGTGTGTATCCTTGGGGTCAGCCACTCGTAAAAGCCTCTATTATATAGACTGAAAAAACAGGCCTTTTGTACGCAAAAATTTCGAAATTTTTTAAAAAAATTTTCGTAAGCGCCTTTGGCGGTGCATGAGAACGCAGCCGATCGGAGAAAATACACATACACGGTATGCAGTGTATGCGACCGCTCGACGGCCGTATAACCGGTTCGACGAGACGGTTTATACCCGTTATAGGGCGCAAAAGTTAAAAAAATATCCTAAAATTCCTAAATTTTTTTCCGAAAAGGTATTGACAAGCGGGAAAAAGTGTTATATACTATGAATATACATTAACGATAATGTTTTGCGGTCGCCTATCCGGCGGATAAGGAAGGACATCATTGCGTAATGTAAGCATAGGGGATCTGTAAGGAAAGAGGATATTGGTACGACAAAAGCCTCTTTTTGATTCCTTTCTTACATTAACGATAATGATAATCGACGGTTAGCGTAAGCGGGGCGGTTGCAAAAAACATTTCGGAGGAGTCGGCAGTCATGCGTTTTATCAAGACCAACGTCACCAATATCGGCGATCCGTTCGTCGTCACCGAAGACGACGGCTATTATATGTATGCTACATCGAGCGCGGACGGGTTCAAAGTTTTTTTCAGCGTCGATTTGCAAGATTTGCAGGATTTAGGTTTATGCTATAAAAAGGCGGACAGCTGGGGGTTCATGGATTTTTGGGCGCCCGAAGTGGTGCGGCGCGCCGACGGCAAGTACGTCATGCACTTTACCGCAAAGTCGCGCGCGCTCAATGCGTTGCGTACCGGCGTTGCCGTTGCGGACAACCCGAAAGGGCCGTTTATCGATACCGGCAAGCCGATGTTCGATTTCGGCTATTCGACGATCGACGCGAGCGCGTTTATCGACGACGACGGGAAATGTTATCTGTACTATGTGCGCGATTGCAGCGATAATGTCATCGACGGCGTGCATACCAGTCAGATCTACGTCGCGCCGCTGAACGCCGAGCTGACCGAACTGAGCGGCGAACCGAAGCTGCTGACGACGCCCGACTGCCCGTGGGAAACTTCGCTTTGCCCCGACTGGCAGTGGAACGAGGGGCCGTCGGTCATCAAGCGCGACGGCGTCTACTATCTGACGTATTCGGTCAACTGTTTCGACAGCCGCGAGTACAGCGTGGGCTACGCGACGGCGAAAAGTCCTTTGGGGCCGTTTGTCAAGGCGGCCGAGAATCCGGTGCTGCGGTACGTCGAAGGGGTCTATTCCGGGCCGGGACACAACAGTTTCTTTACCGACAAGAACGGTAAACTGATGAGCGCGTTTCACATTCACACCGATTACGAGCGGCCGTCGGGCGACCGCACGGCCTGTATTTGCGCCGTGACGGTTGGCGACAAGCGGCTTGCCTTCGAGGTCTAAAGACGATGGCGAGGGTGACGATCAAGGACATCGCGCGGGAGACGGGTTTGACCGCGAACACCGTTTCCCACGCGCTACGGGACAAGGACGATATTTCCAAAGCCACCAAGAACAAGGTCAAGAAAGCCGCCGCCGCAATGGGGTATGTGCATAACGGGACGGCTGCCTCGCTTCGGAGCGGGCGCACGGGCATTGTCGGTATTGTGTACGACAATCTGCTCAATCCGTATTACTCGATCATGACGCACTATCTCGACGAAAGTCTGACGCGCAGCGGGTACGGGTTTATTTCGTTCGAGGAAAAGAGCGGCGACAAGATCGGCATTCCGATGGTCAATCGTCTGCTACAACGCAATGTTGACGGCATCATCAGTTTTTTAGAGCCGGACGATGCGGCCGCGCAGATATTTGCCCGATCGGTCACGGTTCCGCTTTTGGTCATCGGGCGGCACTTGCAATACGACAACATCGACTACATTTACACCGACGACCGACAGGGCGGCGCGCTTGCCGCCGAACACCTCGTTTCCCGCGGATACTCGCGCATTGCGTATATGGCCGACACTTTGGAGATCAGTTGCGCGCGCGAGCGGATCGACGGCTACCGCGCCGTAGTCAGCGCGCACGGGTTGCCCGAACTGGTGATGCTCGGGCCGGATTCCTACGAGAGCATGGTCGATAAGATGCTTGCCGAACTTCGCCCCGACGCGATCATCTGTTTTAACGACATGATGGCGTTCGAAGTGCTGTATGCGCTCGATAAGCGCGGGCGTCGGGATATTGCGGTCGTGGGATACGACAACATCCAAAACGAGTTGAAATTTCCCGGGCAGCTGACGACGGTCGGCTATGACAAGGCGCAGATCGCCGACGTCGCCGCCGAGGTGCTGCTGTATAAGATCAACAAAAAGCGCACGAAAACGCATGTGTTCAATAAGTTGCATTCCGTCACGCTGGTCGACGGCGTAACGACGCCGCACAAACTGTATTGATACGGATACCCCGTAGAAATAAAATTTCAAGATAAAGGAGAAAAGGGTATGAAAGGCTGGAAAAAAGCACTTGTCGTTCTCTTGAGCGCCGTTCTTTGCTTTTCGCTGTTTACCGGCTGCGGAAGCAAAAAGAACGACATAGAGTTGGACGAAAACGGCAACATCAAGCCGAGCGGAAAGGTTTCGGAGGTCGAGTTCTGGGGCTGGGGCGATGAAGAGGAACTCCAAGTATTCAATAACTTGGTAGCGTCTTTCAATGCCGAATACGAAGGAATTATCAAAGTCAAATATGTGCAGAAAAACAGCCAAGGCTATCAGGACGCTGTTGCGACGAACCTACTGGGAAGCCGTCCCGCCGACGTTGTATATGCCGGCGACGGTGAGTATAAGCAGTTGGTGAAAGACGGATCGTTGCTTGACTTGACGAATTTCTTGGAAGAAAGCAAGGTTCTCAAAGAAGAGGAAATGTGGGACAGCGCGATCAACCGTTACCGCTACGATCCCGATACCACGACCGACAAGAAGCCCGACGGAAGCCCTGCCAGCGTTTGGGGTATCCCGAAGGACATCGGTCCGACCGTTCTCTACTATAACGCGACGCAGTTCAAAGCGGCGAACGTCGAGATCATCTCCGTACCTGAAGACGAGTTGGACGAGTACAATACGAAAAACGGCACCTCGTATAAGCCGCGCGGCTACTACGTACCGGGACACGCCGACAATGACATCGAGGCAAAGGCGGTATTCAACAACCGCATTGCCATGAGTTGGGACGAGGTGCGTTACCTGTCCGAGCGCATTCAGCAAAAAGGCATTGCCGATTACGGCTACTTCACCGAGTGGTGGTTCGGCTACGGCTGGAGCGTAGGCGGCGACTGTATCGAATACGTGCCGACGGAAGACGCGCAGTATAACGGCGGCTACTGGGATTTCACCCTGGGCGACGAAACCAAAAACTATATCGTAAAAGACGGCTACGAGGGTGAATACTCCGTGGGCGGCAACAAATACAAGACCGGCGAGATCATCGCCTGGGGCGACAAGTTGGTCGACCCGGCGGCTTCGACCAAGACGATCCGTCCGGAGATCCTTGCATCGGTGGCGAGCGGCGATTTGATCGAATTGCCGTCGCAACGCGAAGCGTTTACCGAGTTTGTGCGCCTGTCGCAAAAGAAAGACGTCGTTGTCGACGAAGTGAACGGGGAGAAACTGTACGGCTACGAAATTACGCCCAACCCGACCACCATTTCGACGGACGGTAAAGTCGGTTACTTTACCGCAGGCAAACTGAGCATGTTGGTCGACGGCCGCTGGTCTGTCGTTAATATCCGCAGCTCGATGGCCAAAGGCGTCGAATGGGACGTTGCGCCGCTGCCGATCTATAAGAAGTACGACGCAAACGGCGACTGTATCGCCCACGGCGTAGCAGCCGGACACAGCGGCTCGACCTCGCTTGCGATTTCCAAGAAGAGCAGAGTACCGCAAGCGGCTTGGAAGTTCGTCGAATATGTCAGCGGTGCGGCCGGTCAGGGTATTCAGGCAAAAGCAGGTTTCGCCATTCCCAACCAGAAAGCAGTCGCGCATACGGAAGATTTCTTGCAATCCGATCAAATGCCGAAAAATGCCGTCGTCTTTATCGAGGCGGCCGAAGTACAGACCCCGGGCGACTGGTGGTATCTGAAAGATAAGAAATGGATCGACGACTGGGCGGGCTTGCTGAACGGCGATGTCCGTAACGGTAAGAAATCGCTTTCGGAGTTCTTTGCCTCCAACGAATTTACCGGCACGTTCAATAAACTGAAAGACTATACGAAAAGGAAGTAACCGCAATGCAGTCGGCTTTCTATCCTCAAAAAAAGGTGAGTAAAGAAGCGGTTTACGGGACGTGCTTTGCCGGCATTCCGGTCTTGGGGTTCATTATCTTCGGATTGATCCCCATGATCGTCGCCGTCATCATGGCGTTTACCGACGTAAAGTTCGCGCTCGAGGATTTGCAATGGGTTGGATTTGACAACTTTGCATATGCGTTGAAAGACAAGATGTTTTGGAAGTCGGTCGTCAACACATTGTATTTTGCGCTCAGTATGCCGATTTCATTGATAGTCGCGCTCATCGTATCCGTTCTTTTAAACCAAGATATTGTTTGTAAAAAGCTGTTTCGCACAATATTTTTTATTCCGTATGTCTGTTCGGTCGTTGCCGTGGCGCTCATGTGGAAATGGATATTCGACGCGAACTACGGCGTACTAAACGCCATCATCACCAAGTGCGGCGGCGAGCCGGTGCTGTGGTTGCAAAATGCGAGTACTTTCGGAATCGCCGTCATCATCATCGGCGTTTGGACGGGGTCGGGATTTGGTATCATTCTGTATTCGGCCGCGCTCACCAAAGTCAATCCGGCCTACTACGAGGCCGCCAAGATCGACGGCGCGAATTCATGGAAATGCTTTTGGAACATCACCATTCCGGCCATTTCTCCGACGACGTTCTATCTCGTCATCATGGGCTTGATCGGCGCGTTGCAGGAATTTGCGCGTATTCAGGTTATCAGCACGGAGGCCGGCCCGAATAACGCCGGACTGACCGTTGTGTTCTACCTGTATCGGGAAGGGTTCTCCTATCATGATATGGGTCATGCGAGCGCGGTCGCCTGGCTGTTGGCGTTGCTCATCGTGGGCATCACCGCCATTAACTTCAAACTCTCGAATAAGTGGGTGAGTTATGACTGAGAACGCATTGAAAACCTATAAACACGAATCCAAGCCGAGCGCGAAAAGTATCGTAGCTAAAACCGCGATCTATTTGGGATTGATCCTCTTTGCGCTGTGGATCCTCATTCCGTTCTATATCGTCGTCATTACCTCGTTTAAGACACGGATCGAGGCGCAAAGCCCGGAGTTTACGCTGTGGCCGAAAGACGGTTTCCACTGGGACGGCTATATAGAAGTGCTGGGATATAAGGCCGGATACAGCTCGATACCGGTCGTGTGGCTCGGACTGCTCAACACGCTGTTAATCGTGTTACCGCCGACGGTTATCGGCCTATTCACTTCGTCGCTGGCCGCTTATGCGTTTGCAAAACTGCGCTTCAAGTCTAAAAATTTCTTGTTCAGCGTGCTGCTTGCGACGATGATGATCCCCGGTACGATCATGTTGACGCCCAGCTATTTATTGTACGACAAGATCTACTGGACGGGGACAGCATTCCCTCTGATGATCCCCGGTATGTTCGGCGCGGCCGCCTGCGTATTCTTTATGCGGCAGTTCTATATGGGCATACCGACCGACCTGATCGAGGCGGCCAAGCTCGACGGCATGGGCTACTTCGGCATCTTCTTTAAGATCATGGTGCCGCTTAGTGTTCCTGCGTTACTGGCGCAAGGCATCTTGGGCTTTATCGGCGGCTACAACGACTACTTCGGCCCGTATCTGTACTTGACCGATCCGACGATGTATACCTTGCAGATCGCGCTCAATTCGTTCCAAGGCACCTATGCCAGTAAATGGCCGACGATGATGGCCGGCGCAGTCTGTGCGCTTATTCCGACGCTACTTATCTACATTCTGGCGCAAAAATACTTTATCCAAGGTATCGCAACAGCCGGCATGAAATTGTAACGGGAAGAAAAACAATTTTGTATCTACAACAGCGATATGATAGAAATATTAGAAAAAGGAGGAGTAATATGAAAAAAATTATTGCTACTGTTTTGGGCGTTATCCTCAGCCTGTGCCTGCTGGTCGGCTGCGGAGAAAAAGTCGAGTTTTCGTACTACGACACGTTCAGCAATGCGGATCAGGAATTTAACAAAAACCTGTTCTACCGCAACGATTTGACGACGTATACGGCCGATCCGTCGGTCATCTACGTCACCGAGGGCGAAGAGGCCGGTTGGTTCTATATGTACGGAACCTCCGACCAGATTGGCGCCAGCGGCTACCAAACCTGGCGCAGCAAGAATCTGACCGACTGGGAGTGCATGGGCGTAGCCTTTAACCCGGACGGAGAAGACTGGTGCCGTGAAAATCTGTGGGCGCCCGAAGTCATCTTCGATGAGAGCGACCACACCTATTATATGTTCTTCAATGCGTCCAACCGCATCGGTGTGTCCGACGGAAGCGCGACCCGGAAAACACAGTCGATCGGCATGGCGTATGCGTCCGACCCGCGCGGGCCGTTCACCATGTGGACGGGCGAAGTGCCGGCCGGTACGTATGCCGACGGCACGAGCTACGAAGCCTATACGGTAACGCGTAAGACGCCGCTCGTAGACTTTACCAAAATGCCCAAAAACCATCCGTTGTACGACGGCGTGATTAAGGTCATCGACGCCAGTCCGTTTATCGACGAGAACGGCGACAAGTATCTGTTCTTCTGCCACGATTTGGGCGGCGGCGGAACGTCGCACTACAATACCAGTACGATCTGGGGCATGAAGATGATCGACTGGCACACGCCCGACTATTCGACGGTTGCCAAACTGACGGAAACCGGCAAGACCAAGGTCACGGGCGGAGACGATATTCGCGAGGGCAATGTCAACGAAGCGCCGTTTATGATCAAGAATAACGGCAAATACTATCTGACATTCTCGGTGTACTCGTATACCGATAAACTGTATCAAGTTCGGCAAGCGATCGCCGATTCGCCGCTCGGCGAGTATACCAAAGTCGCTTTGCAAGACGGCGGTACGGTGATCGCGGCAGAGGCGCAAAGCGACTTTATGTCGGGTACCGGCCACCATTCGTTCATCAAAGCCGGCGACGAAAACTTCATCATGTACCACGCCCACGTAGACCGCACGACGGGCGGCGGACAGCGCGCCATTGCGGCCGACCGCTATACGTTCGTCAACAACGGCACGCAGGACGTTATTCAGGCCAACGGCCCGACGTACAGCTTGCAGCCGTTGCCGACGGTTGTCAGCGGATACCGCAACGTCGCGGACAAAGCGAATATTACGGCGACTAACGCCGCAGAAGGCAGCGACGTAAGCGCGTTGAACGACGGTATTTTCAAGTCGCTCGACATTGCTCCGACGCCCGAATTTGTGATGGGAAGCGGCACGTCGACGATCACGCTGACGTTTGACGAAGCGGTGACGGCGCGCGCCATCATGATCTATAACAGCTATTTTTACGATACCGCATTCGTGCAGATCGCGCGGGTCGAAATCGACTACGTGAACGGGAAGAAAACCGAGACGGCAGTTATCGACAACCTCAAGTTCGACTGGGATAATCTCGTCAAGTCCGAATATCTGAGCATCGGCACGGCGGCCATTGCCGAGTTCTATGAAATGCAGATCAACAAGATCACCATCACCGTCAACTGCCCGCAGGGCGCCGACAACGTGGCGATCAACGAGATCGTTGTGTTGGGTAAATAAGGAGGGGAACGATGAAAAAGAAGATAGTCATTCTTTTGACCTGCGTACTGTTGGCTTTGAGCCTTGCGGCTTGCGGCGGTACGGAATCGAAAAGCTACACCTACACCAATCCCCCTGTTTCCGACAGGGACTGGCGCGATCTGGTCGGCGACGCCGATATGACGGTCGACGGCAAACTCGACGAAGCCAACTGGCAGAACAAAAACGCGCTGACTTTCACCACCGGTTATAACGATGACGTCAGCATTGCCGTCACCGCGCATTTGGGCGAGAGCGGCGTGTATGTCGGTGTGACCGTGCAGGACGAGTATCTGTACTACAACGAGCAGCGTACGGTGTACAACAATACGTCGGTCGAATTGCACATTGCGCAAGTCGACGCGCAGGCGCTCGATAAAAACGTCATTCAGTTGCGGTACGGCATCAACGGCTATACCGAACAGTGGATCGGCGTCGCGTCGAGCGACGGGTATCAGTACTCGCGCATCTACGTCCCCAATATGGCGCGTATCCAACTGACGGGCGAAAATGCCGCCATCAACAGCCGCGTCGAGGGACAGGGCTTTGTGCTCGAAACGTTTGTGCCGTACAGCTCGTTCGGTTTGGACTTAAAACCCGAAAAAGTCAAGATCGGGCCGGCGTACAACCACGTGCGCGACGGCAACACGAGCAATTCCGAGCGCTTGCACAAGGACGCGCCGGGTATGAGTTATACCGATCCCATTTCGTTTGCGACGTTTGACGCAAACGGCTACAGCAAGGCCGATTCGGAAGCGCTTGCGACCGAAAAGGAAATCGACGCCGATCTGTCCGACTGGGCGGAGATGGCCGACGTGCAGAAAAACAAGGTCAAGATCGTCGATAAAGACGGCGGCAAGCAGGTCGAGTTCTTCTCCTACATCGGCGAGGACGGCCTCTATATCGCGGCCGACGCGATCCACGGCAAGTACGTGGACGACAATAAAGACTGGTACAAAAATACCAATCTCGAGCTGTTCATCAACGGCAACGGTCCGAACGATGCAAACCACCGTTGGGTGACGCCGGCAAAGGCGGCCAACACCAATATGCGCGGCGGCTTGTCGGCAATGAAGACCAAGACCCCGACGGAAACGGGCGACCGCTACTACCGCACCACCGTCGAAGCGTTCCTGCCGTTCCGTGCGATCCCCGGCTACAAAGAGGGCGACAAGTACGTGCGCGTGGGCTATGCGTTCAAGACAGAGACCGACGAGCTGTACAAAGACCATGCCGAGTTTCCTTCGGGCGGCGGCGGACACAACAACGGCGCGAGCGACGACTGGTGGTTTGCCAAGGGGCATACGCCGAACAATCCGGCCGAACATTACTACGTCAAGCCGATCGGCATTTTAGAGACGCCGGTGTCTGTCGATCCGCAGCTCGACATCGACGCCGACCTGTCCGACTGGACGAAAGAGACGGTCAACACGAATGTTTCGAAGGTAAAAGATTCGACGACCGATAAGGGCTTCACCGTGCGCGCGTTTTTGCAAGAAGAAGGACTTTATATCGCTTACGAGGCGAAACACGCTTTGTACAAGACGACCGAAAACGACTGGTTTAACAACACCAATGCCGAGATCCAGTTGTTCGGCGGACATCAAATCTATATTTCCGCAAAGAACCCCGATGCGCCTTCGTTCCCGGCCGGTAGCCATGTCAAGATGAAAACGACCGACTCGGGCGTAGCGGACAGCGCGACGCGGTACACCACGATCGTCGAAGCGTTCATTCCGACGTTTGCGCTCGAAAGCTACGGCTACAACGCGGAAGTCGCTTACGTGCGCGCAGGCTTTGCGTTCAAGACGCAGGGCGACCAACTTACGCGGGGTGGGGATCACCCTGCCGGACTTGACAAGAGCGATTGGTGGTGGGCGCAAGGCCACGGCGTCAGCAGCATAGCCGAGCAGTACTATATCACCGAAGACGGCATTTTCGATACGATCGACGGCTTGACCGCGATCACGCTCGACGGCAGCCTCGACGACTGGAAAGCGCTTGCCAACTGGGATAAGATCGAGGCGAGCAAGCTGACGCTGTACGACACCGACGCAGGGCGTATTGCGGAACACGGCGCTTGCGGTTACACGGTTTATACGTTCGCCAACGAACACGGTTTGTATGCGTACTACGACGTGCGGCACCATGTCAACCCGGTTGACGGCGGAAGAGCCTGGCACCAAAACCCGAATGCCGAAATTTTCGTCGGCGAAGGCGACGGAACGCAATGCTATGCCAGCGCCAAACCGGAGTCGAAGAACATGGTCGTTTCCTTTAAGACGACCGAAGTCGCGGCAACCGATGACGACAAAAAGCACTTTAAGACGACGGTCGAGCTGTTCATTCCGTACTACGTGTACAAAGGTCTCGACGAAGGCACGGTGCGTGTGCGTTTCGGTTTCAAGATCAATAACGGAAGCGGCACATTCGACGACATCACCGTTTCGGACGCCGCCCTTTGGAATCCGGGCAACGTGACCGACAGCTGGTGGATGAACAATCCCGTCAATGTCGGCGCGAACGGTATCGTTAAGTAATTCGGCGAAATAAGCCAAACCATTTGCCCCGCGTCGATTCGGCACGGGGCAATCTTTTTAAAAGTTAGGAGTTTTAAATAGAAACTATGAAACTGATTATTCCCAAAAGCGGAGAGCCGACCGCGCAGGCCGATCCGTTTATCTTAAAAACGCGCGGCATGTACTACATCTATTCGACCGCCTCCGACGGGGTCAACGTGTATGCGGCAAAATCGCTGTTCGGCCCGTGGGGGTACGTCGGCAAGGCGTTACAGGCAGAGGGGCAGCACGAGTACTGGGCGCCGTGCGTCATCGAGTACGAAAACAAGTATTATATGTACTATTCGTCGTTCACGGTGAAAAGCGACGACGTGCATTTGGGTTGTATAAAGGTCGCCGTGTCCGACCGTCCCGACGGCGGTTTCCGATATGTAAAAGACCTCGCGCCCGCCTTTTCGATCGACGCCGAAGCGGTGCAAAACGAAACGGGGCTGTATATGTTCTACTCGGTCAACGACTACGAGGCGGAACGCGCCGGCACCTATATCGTCGTCGATAAAATGCTAAGCCCGACCGAACTCGAGGGAAACCCGAAAGCGGTCGTTCGTCCCTCGCTCGATCAGGAAATTTTTTGCCGCGACCGTTTCAAAAAAGGACAGCACTGGCATACGCTCGAGGGCGCAAGCTATTTCAAGGCAAACGGACGGCATTATCTCCTGTATAGCGGCAACTGCTACGAAAATCCCGATTATTTTGTCGGGTGCGCGGCGGCCGACGGCGGCGACGATCTGACTGCGCTTGCCTTTCATAAGATTCCCGACGCGCATACCTATGCGCCGCTTATTCGCCGCGACGAGGCCGAAGAGGGGACGGGGCATAACAGCGTGATCTGCGAGGAAGGGCAGTGGTACATGGTGTACCACGCGCGCGACATCGGCGACCGCAAGCCCTACGACACCCGCACCGCGCGCATCGCCGAGATCGATTTCGAAAACGGCGTGCCGAAAGTAAAACGAATATAACCCGCAATCAAAATGCTCGCTTTTGACGATTGTCATCAGCGAGCATTTTTATGCCGTTTGTTGCCGACCGCTATACTTGTTGACAAAACGGGCGGGGCGCGCTATACTGAAAGATATGGCGGATCCTACAAAGACAATCGGGCGTTTTGCCCCTACGCCGAGCGGGCGAATGCACTTAGGGAACGTATTTTGCGCACTCATAGCCTGGCTGTCCGCGCGCGCGAACGGCGGCCGCTTTTTGCTTAGGATCGAAGATTCGGACACCGCGCGCTGTCCGAAAGCGAACGCCGACGAGATCCTGCGCGACCTCGCGTGGCTGGGACTGACTTGGGACGGCGAAATTTGGTACCAAAGCGAGCGCGCCGACGTGTACGCGCAGTATTTGGCCGTGTTGGACGAACGGCAGACGGTCTATCCGTGCTTTTGTTCGCGCGCCGAATTGCACGCGGCCGAAGCCCCGCACCTAAGCGACGGAACGCCCGTCTACACCGGAACGTGTCGCGCACTGACGCCCGCGCAGGTCGCCGTTTTTACACAAGCCGGGCGTCGGCCGTCGCTACGTGTGCAAGTCCCAGACCGCGTGATCAAATTTCACGACGGGCTGTGCGGCGAAGCGGCGCAAAACTTGGCTACCGACTGCGGTGATTTTGTCGTGCGCCGCAGCGACGGCGTGCACGCCTATCAGTTGGCCGTCGTTATCGACGATGCGTTGAGCGGCGTGACCGAAGTGGTGCGCGGCGAAGATCTGCTTTCTTCGACACCGCGGCAAATTTGGTTGGGGCAAACGCTGGGATTTACGGAACCGCACTATTACCACGTCCCGCTACTCACCGACGCCGACGGGCGACGCTTGAGTAAGCGCGACGGCGACACGTTGGCGCATGTCAAAGAACACTATACCGCGCGTGAAATCGTCGGCGCGCTTGCCTATGCCGCCGGCCTACTCGACACCCCGCAACCTATTTCCCCGCAAGAACTCATAGGGATTTTCGATTGGGGAAAGATTAAGAGGACGCCGAAATTGCCCGAAATGTTTTTATCCTTTTAAAGAGAGGATAAAACTTTTTTTAAAACGTTTTCCCTGCCTTGTAGCAGTTGTGTTCGAGAAATTGGCGTTGGGCGGCGAGGGTGTAGAGGGTTTGCGTGATTTGCGAAAGCAGGTTGCGCAGCACCATGATTTCCTCGAATGTTTTGTCTTTGGCCAGTTGGTTGGCGACAAGGGTAGCAAACACCGTCAATTCTTCGGCGGACATGGCGCACAGATCGTTCATAGTGTGTATGTATGCGCGCAGTAAATCGAATGTGCCTTTTAAAACATCGCCAGTTGCACCGACGCCGTTTTTTGCTGCTCTTCGGCCAAATGCTTGCACGCGCTTAAATACGGCGAAACCGCGATCGTCGGCGACGTCAGGATCAGCTCGTCCCGCGCCCGCGTCATGCCGACGTACAGTAGCCGCTTTTCCTCCGGCTCGTCGTCTTTGTTCTCGGCGGAGAGCCCGGCCAAAAACACGATCGGAAATTCCAGGCCTTTGGCGGCGTGTAACGTCATCAGCCGCACCGCGCCCGCATCGTACCGCTTGCGTGCGCCGCGCCGCACGTCGCTTTCCTCGCCGTACAAAAGACAGTCGAGCAGGTCGTCGAGCGTCTCATACTGCGCCGCCGCATCCAGTAGTTTTTCATAAGCGGGGCTGTCGAGCGACAGTTTGTCGGCGACCGTTCGGAAGAAATCGACGGGCGCAGCCGCCTTGTCGAGTGCGGCCAACAGTTCGGCGATCGGGGCGAACGCTTCGTCGAGCGCGATCTCCCACAGCAGGGCGGCCGCCGTCGCCAAAGATTCGCCGCGTGTGACGAACTGCGCAAGCGCCAACGCGCCGCGCACGGTCGCGTCATCCGGCCAGTCCTCGCGGCCGACGGTCAGGCAGGGGATATTGTCCCGTATGAGCGCGTACTCGATCGATTTAAGTTGACGGTGGGTGCGCGCCAAAACGGCGATTTCCGAAAACGGCCGCGCGTCGTTGCGCCGCGTTGCCCGATCGGCCTCGACCATATCCAGCCCGCCGGTGATGCGCGCGATCTCCTTGGCGATGCAGATCGCCTCGCTTAAGTCCGAACGATTGCGCACCAGCCGTACCGCCGCGCCGCTTTTGCGTGTGGCGTGTAGCGCTTGGCCGCCGATCGCCTCGGCCGCGCATTGCAAAATTTGCGGCGTGCTGCGATAGTTGACGTTTAGCCGCACGACGGTCGTTTTGCGTTCTGTGTGCAACCGTTCGAAACAGTCGGCCAGCGCGCCGCGAAAACCGTAGATCGACTGATCGGGATCGCCGATGACAAACAGATTGCCGTTGCGGCTCCAGTCGAGCGCCAAACGGAATTGCTGCGCGTTGACGTCCTGAAATTCGTCGATCAATAGATAGGTAAAGCAGGGCAGCGCCGAAAAATCGGCTTCGGCGGCGCGGGTCAACAAGTCGTCGAAATCGATCGCGCCCGCCTCGTCCAATAAGCGGTTGTACGCGGCAAACGGCGCGTCGGCCAAACTTCCCACACCGTTTTTGCGCGACGAGACTTGCGCAAGAAAGCGCGCCGGCGTTACGCGCAAGCCGCAACTTTCGATCACCTGTAAAGCGGCGGCGATCTGTGTGCCGCGGTCGGCAACGGGCGCGTTCAACAGCTTTTGGCACAGCGCGTGGAAAGTGCCGACCTGTACCAGGCCGCGCGGGTCGTGCGGCGCGATCCGCTTTTTGAGTTCGGCGGCCGCTTGCCGCGTAAAGGTGACGGCGGTGATATGCGACGGGTCGACGCCGCTTTCCAGTAAGTGCGCGATCCGCGAAACCAGCGTGTACGTCTTGCCCGTGCCGGGGCCGGCGAGAACGGCGACGCAAGCGTCGGCGCATTCGACGGCGCGCCGCTGCGCCTCGTTTTCACCCGCGGCGGGCGCGGGTATGTCGGGCGCGTTTGCAGCGGGGCGGGCAGCGTCTTTCTTTTTCGGTTTCGCGTCCTCGAGCGGCGGCAAAAAGGAAATTTGTCCGCGCAACGTGTCGAGTTCCCGCGGCGAGAACAGGCCGATCGTGCCGTACTCGCCGTCGAATCCGCCGAGCGCGATCACCTGTCCCGCGCGCAGCCGTCGGATCCCTTCGGCCACCGCGCCGCCCGCCTCGCGTCCGATCGCGTCGGTGTCGATCTTTCTCAAAATGTCCAGCTCCGAACCCAGTTTTTTGAGCAGCCGCGTATACAGCGCCGTCGCCTTGACCCCGGTCGACGCGACGCCTAACGACGCGCCGATGACTTCGTGAAGAGGCATCAGATGTTCGAACGGTTTTGCCGTTTCCGGTCGAAATCCGTCGGGGCGGGAACTGAGTTCTTCGACGCGGTTTAAAACGCCGACGGTGATCTTTTTGCCGCAGACGGGACACCGCCCGCCGTAGGCCGCCGTCTCTTCGGGCGTCAAACGCAGATTGCAATTTCGGTGGCCGTCGAGATGATACTTGCCTTCTTCGGGATAAAATTCGACGGTGCCGCAAAACCCGTCGCCCGTCTCGAGCGCGGTTTTCAAGTTGTCGTAGCTTAAAGATATGTCTATTAGATTGGCCTCGCGCCCCAGTTTGGACGCCGAATGCGCGTCGGAGTCAGACACCAGCGTATAGCCGTCGAGCGCCGCCACCCGCCAGTTCATCGGCGGATCGGACGACAGCCCCGTTTCGAGCGCGCGAATATGCGGCGCCATGTCGAGAAAACAGGCCTCGACCGAATCGAACCCGGAGAACGCGCCCAGCATCGAAAAGTGCGGCGTCCAAATATGCGCGGGAATGAATACGGCGCGCGGACAGCAGTCGAACGTGATCTCGGCCAGATCCCGACTCGACAGCCCCAAGATCGGCCGCCCGTCCGAATGCAGGTTGCCGATGCGCTCCAACCGTTTCGACAGCGTTTCGGCGTCCTCGATCGACGGCAGCAAAATGAGATTGTGTACCTTGCGCGTCTTACCGTCCTGCTTGTAAATACAGCTGATCTCTCCGGTGACGACAAAGCGCGGCGAAAGCTCGGTGTCGAACAGGTCGGCCGCCCGCAGATCGGGTTTGAGCCGATACAACCCCGATCCGTCGGGGTCGAGCTGCGCGCGCATTTCGTCGCGCCAAGCGGGGTGGGTGAAGTCGCCCGTGCCGATCAGGCCGATCCCTTTTCTTCGCGCCCACATGTCGAGATTGACAAAGTCGAGTTCGCGGCTGGTCGCGCGCGAGTACCGCGAATGGATATGCAGGTCGGCAACCGTCATGTTTTTTCTCCGTACAGTGAAAATTTCCTTTTTCAGTATACCAAAATTGCGCTAACTCGTCAACCTTGTTGACAGTTTGTCCCGCACAGGGTATACTTTTCCTATGACGCATAGAAAAGACAATCCGACCGATATAGACATCCTCGCCGATTTGGTCGAACCGCTGCTCGACTGGTACGACGAAAACAAACGCGACCTGCCCTGGCGGGGGACGCGCGACCCTTACCGCGTGTGGCTGTCGGAGATCATGCTCCAACAGACGCGCGTCGAGGCGGTGCGTTCCTATTATCTGCGCTTTATACAAGCGTTGCCCGACGTGTTCGCGCTCGCAAACTGCGACGACGACAAACTGTTCAAACTTTGGGAGGGCTTAGGCTACTACAGCCGCGCGCGCAACCTCAAAAAAGCGGCGGCCGAAGTCGTCGAAACGTTCGGCGGTCGGTTTCCCGATACGCGGGACGAGCTGTTGACGCTTGCGGGGATCGGCGACTATACCGCCGGCGCGATCGCGTCGATCGCGTTTGAACGCCCGGAGGCCGCCGTCGACGGCAACGTCCTGCGCGTGCTCGGCCGCGTGCTGGCCGACGCTACGCCGATCGACGATCTGCCGTACCGCAAGCGGTTGACGAAAGCGCTTTCGGCCGTCTATCCGTCGGGGCGGTGCGGCGACTTTACGCAGAGTTTTATGGATCTGGGGTCGGCCGTGTGCTTGCCGGGCGCGCCGCACTGTAAACGGTGTCCGCTGTCGCACCTGTGCCGCGCGTACAAAACCGATACCGTCGAATCGTACCCCGTGCGCAAGCAAAAGCGGCCGCGTAAAATCGAGCGATTGACTGTGCTTGCCCTGCGTAACGAGGGCGCGCTGGCCGTCGAGAAGCGCGGCGAAAGCGGTCTGCTCGCAGGCCTGTGGCAGTTGCCGAACAAAATCGGGCATTTGACCGAAGGACAAGTTTCCAACTGGCTCAAGTCGTGCGACATGCAAGCGCAAGCGGCCTTTACCGTCACCGACGCGCGTCACGTGTTCACGCACGTCGAATGGCACATGCGTGTGTACACCGTTTCGGTCGACCGTCGCGGCGGTGCGTTCGTTTGGGCGGACGAGGCGCGCATGAAAAATGAAATTTCTCTGCCGACCGCTTTCCGCCGCTGTTTGCTGTAAGAGATTGCAATTATGGAACATGCACAAAATTTGTCACCTCGACCGAAGCGGAGAGGTTTGGCCGCAAGCGTATCATGTATTCGCTTCGCCGGACCCCTCGATGTTGCTCGGGGTGACGAACGGCCCCCCATGGGGCTTTTTATTGCCTTTTTGTCTTGAAACGCGAAAAAATATTTTGAAAATTGCCAAAAAATTTTTAAAAAACATATTGACAAATCGGAAATATGTGGTATAATGAAATTAACTTAACAAGTTAAGCAACTTCGCAAGAAGGGCGGCTTGTCAGTCGAAATTATTTTCATTTGGAGGAGAATCATGAAGAAACGGATGTTGGCACTGCTGATGATAGGCGTGCTGCTGGTGGCGGCGATGGGGTTCGCCGCGTGCGGGGGGGGGAAAGAAAAGACTTATAAAGTCTCTTTTATGGACGGAACGACCGTCTTGAAAACCGTCGACGTCAAAGAGGGCGAGACGGTCGAACGCTACACGCCGACCAAGGACGGCGGCTATCAATTTGTCGATTGGTTTGCGACGCCGAGCAAGAATCACACGTATGACTTTACAACTGCGATCAATTCGGATGTGCAGATCTATGCGGGCTTTACCCTCTATAAAGAGGATACGCGCACGTACTATATCGTCGGATCGGGTACGAGCGAACTATTGCTCAGTTCCAACTGGGGCAAGGTGCTGACCGACGAACACAAGTTGACCAAATCGGCGGACAAGAACGAGTATAAACTGACCTGCGACGTCAAAGCGGGCGATCAGTTCCAGTTCGCTATCAGTACCAAATGGGAGAATAAACGCGGTTTCGGGTATATGGCGTCGCTCAAAACGCCCGACGGAAAGACGGCTTTTTCCGGCGAGGGCAGTGTGTACGACGATTCGTCCAAGGGCAGTAACATCAAGTGCGAGCTTTCGGGCAACTACACGTTCACGCTCAAGACCTATCCGAACGAGGACTACTACAACGAGTCGAGCAGCAGTTACACCGAAGCGGATAGAGAAGTCTACAATATCGGTACGTACGACAAAATCGAGTGGGTGCGTAACGGCGACGTCGTCAACGACACCGTGACCGTTACCGATTTCCACATCAAGGGCGCGAAGATCACCAACTGGAAAGACATGTTCAACGTCAACACCCGCATGGTGCGCAGCGGCTCCAACTACACGATGACGATCTACTTGAAAGAAGGCGAAGAATTTATGTTCACGTCGCGGGTTGCTGTCACCAAAGACGGCGTAACGACGTATTCGGACGGAACGGATTGTATCAAGGCGGAAAATCTGACCGCGGAAAGCAAGGCGTTTATCGACGGCGAGAAGAATAACATGACCGCCAAGAAGTCGGGCATGTACACGTTCAGCTACGACAACACGACCAAGAAAGCCGCCGTCACGTTTGAAGAGAAAGCGCCGACCGCGATGGAATACTATGTCGACGGCGATTGCTGGGGCAACTGGAATCTGTTCGCCGATCCGGATAAGACGGCCGATTACAAGCTGACCGAAACGGCGGCGGGATCGGGTATATTCACCATCACCAAGGAATTGAAAGCCGGCAAGCAATTGCAGATCCGTGCTTGCAAGGCGGGCGAGACGCCGACCACGTCCAACACGGCCAACGATATTTTCCAGTTCGGACACCTTGCCGCAAACGAAGCGTTCGAGCAGTTCGACGCCAAGAACGAAAATATCAAAGTCAAGACGGCCGGAACGTATGTCATCACCTTTGACAGCTATTCCAAGATCATTACCATTACTGCCGCAGAGGCAGAGGCTTAATACGGGCAAGAAAGAACCCCGCCGACCGGAACCGGCGGCGGGGTTTTTCTAGGCTTGTGCGGTCGCCTAAATGGTTACGAAGTGCGCTTCGTCTAAAACCTGTAAGCGGTTGAGCGCTTTTTGTATGCAATCGAATACCGCTTGCGGCCGTCGGTCGGCATAGTCGGTATAGCGAAAGACGTCGATTGCTTGCGCGGTCTCCAAAACGGAGAACAGAAACGGCTGCGAAAGCGCAACGCGGTCGCAATCGGCCAAAACGGCGCGAATGTCCGCATACGACGAGACAAAACGCACGGTCGGGAACGAAGAAAGAATTTCCGCTTTCAGCGCGGCGTTCTGCGGCGAAAGACAGACATAGCAATATTCGCCGTCGAAGTGCGCGCGGGCGGCTTGGGACAACTTGGCAAAGTCGGGCGTCACTTGATAAAAAATCGGGTCGTTGATCAGACTGTCGACGGCGACGACCGGGATATAGTTTTCGTCGCTCAATGCGTGAAACTCGTCTGCGGACATATCGAACGTTACGCAAGCGGTCGCCGCGATCTGCGTCGGATTCCGATCCATCGAATAGCTGAGCTGATACCCGTGTTCACAACAGATCGGTTGAAACGCGTGCATGAAATGCAAGATTTCGATTTCGGTGAAGAAATCGACGTTCTTCGGGGCGCGCACGACGATGCTGTGCGACTGTTGGGTGTTCAGCCCTACCGCATACGGATTGGGCGCGTAGTTGAGGAAGTTCATCGCTTGATAGACTTTCTTCTTGGTCGCCTCGGAAATATGTTGGTCGGCGCGTTCGTTGACGACGTAGGACACCGTGGCAACCGAAACCCCCGCGAGTTTGGCAACGTCGCGGTTGGTCGCCCGCTTAGGCGCGGGTTGCCGATTCGGGGTCTTGGTCGTTTCGTCCATCACCAAAAGTCTAACAAATTCGAGCTAAATTGTCAAGTCAAATCACATCGGCGGAAATTTTGAAAAAGCGCGACAGAGACGTAGCGGCGCTTTTAAAAAACGTTTTTATTTCGGGAGGCTACGAGCATGGTCGAACAAGCGATCTTACACTTGCAAGACAGTCAATACTGCTATGCCACGGGCGGCAATGCGGTCGAAATCATGCTGCGCACGGGCGCGCGCGATGCGTTCGAGGCGGTCGAACTGATCTACGGCAGCAAGTACGACTATTATTTAGTGCAGCGGCGCGTCGCCATGAACAAGCGTTTTTCCGACGGCCTGTACGACTACTACACCGTGTCGCTGACGCTTTCCGACGTGCGGCTTATCTATATCTTCGCGCTGAAAGAGAACGGCAAAACGTACTACTTTTCGGAAGACGGTTTGACGGAAAAATACGATTTCGCGTTTGCCTATTACAATGCGTTTCAGTTTCCGTACATCAATGCGGCCGACGTCATGCAAGACGTCAAGTGGATGCACAGCGCCGTTTTTTACGAGATCTTCGTCGAACGCTTTTGCCGCGGCGATTTCGTCAAGGACGACGCCTATATCGATTTAAAATGGGGCGAAATTCCCACGCCCAAAAGTTTTGCCGGCGGAGATTTGGCCGGGATCGTCGACAAGCTGGACTACCTCAAAGATTTGGGCGTGTCCGCCTTGTACTTGACGCCGATTTTTCAATCGGTGTCCAACCACAAGTACGACATCAGCGACTATTACACCGTCGATAAGCAGTTCGGCGATAACCGCACGTTCAAGCGCCTGGTCGAAGAGGCGCACGCGCGCGGGATACGCGTGGTACTGGACGCCGTGTTCAACCATTGCAGCGAGCATTCGGAGCAGTTCCGCGACGTCGTAAAAAACGGTAAAAAATCGCCGTACTTCGACTGGTTTATCATTCGCGGCGACGCGATCGATACGGAGGCCGGCAACTACGAGTGCTTCGGCGCGTGCAAATATATGCCGAAGTTCAATACGTCGAACAGCGACGTGCAAAAATTTTTGTTGGACGTTGCGACCCATTGGATCGAGAAATACGACATCGACGGCTGGCGGCTGGACGTCTCCGACGAGGTGTCGCACGACTTTTGGCGCGCATTCCGCAAAAGCGTTAAGGCCGCCAAACCCGACTGCGTGATCTTGGGTGAGAACTGGCACGATTCGGCGCCGTTTCTGCGCGGCGACCAGTTCGACGGCATCATGAATTACGCGTTGACGAAAGCCTGCCTCGATTATTTTGTCAACGGCGCATTCACGGCGACCGATTTCGCAAACAAGCTGAGCGCGCTGTACGTGCGCAACAACAAGACGGCAAACGGCATGATGCTCAATTTGCTCGACAGCCACGACACGCACCGCTTTTACACACTGGCCGACAAGAACGCCGACAAACTGGCTTGCGCCCTGGCCGTCGTCTTTATGCACACCGGCGCGCCGTGTGTGTACTACGGCACCGAAGTGCTGACCGAGGGCGGGTACGACCCCGACTGCCGCCGCACCATGGACTGGGACGACGGCAGAGAGAATATCCGTCCCTTGTTGCGCGCGCTGGCCGACCTCAGACGCAGCCCGGAGATCGAGGACGGTGCGATCGCGTTCGGCACGCAGGGCGAACTGTTCATTCTCGATCGGATTCGGGACGGCGTTTTGCGGCTGTATGTCAATGCGACCGATAAGGCCGTCGCGGTGCGGGATGAGGGCGAGACCTTGCTCGCGCACAACTACCGAAACGGCAAACTCGGATCGAACGGCTTTTTAGTCGTGCGGCGGACGCTGTAGCGCGTTTCGACGCAGGACGAAAATATAGATAAGGAGGCTTTTTCATGAGGAAAAACATTGCGGCGCTCGTCTCGCACGTCGCGCTGTTGCTCGCGCTCATTCTGACGATCGGGATCATCGGCAGTATCGCGGCGGCCAACAGCGGAAAAGAGGGCGCAAACAAGTTTACCGGCGAATTGGAGCGCGGCGCAGTGTTGCGTATTTTGGAGAACGACACCGCGATCAAGCAGGGCTATTTGGGCGAACTGATCGACGCGTTTAACGCGGAATACGCTTCTTACGGCATTCGTGCGGTCGACGCGAATATGGATCAGTATACCAACCTGGAAGAGGACGGTCCGTTCGGCTACGGCCCCGACGTGCTGTACCAGGCCAACGACCGCATCATGCGCTATCCCGACGGCAGGCACATTTTGCCGTTGCCCGCCGAAACGCTTTCGGGTTACGACCAAGTGAGCGAAAAGGCGTGGCAAGCGTACACCAAAACGGTCGGCGGCGAAAACTACGTGTTCGGCGTACCGGTCAACGCGCAAGGGCCGTTACTGTACTACCGTAAGGATCTGTTGCCCGCGAACTGGCAGACCGAGTGGGACGACGACGGCAACGGCGTACCCGATATGATCGAGTACTGGACGGACATGTACCGCTATTCCAAACAGGTCAAGGCGGAAAGCGGCGGCAAGAAATTCGGCTATATGCGGTCGTTTTTGGAACCGTATTTTTCGGTCGGCTATCTCTACAGCTACGGCGGCTATACGTTCGGCAACAACAATACCGACGTTTCCGACATCGGACACAGCGCGGGCAACGCCGAACTGGGCGGCAAGATCATTCGGCAGCTTGCGTCGGTGATGGATGAGCGCTGTATCGACGATTCGGTGACGACGGGCGCATACGCCGCGATCGCGTCGGGCGAGTTCTTTGCGACGATCACCACGCCCGACGTGTACACCATGTTTATCGACGAGATGATCGCTGCCGGCATGACGCGGGCGGAGGCCGAAGAAAATTTGGTGACCGTTACCATTCCCAAACTGCCGGCAAGCGGTGACCTAGAGGACGAAAGCGCGGGCTTTATCGACAATAAAATGATGGGCGGCGTGCAAGGGTACGCGATCAGCTCGTACACCAAATATCCCAATGCGGCGCTCAAGTTCGTCGAGTTCGCAACGTCGTTCGAGATGATTAAGCGGCGCAACGAGCTGTTGGGTATCGTGCCGGCGCGCGGCGATGTGGCCGAACAGGTCGGCGGCCTGTCGGAGATCATCAACGGCAATTTGGAAAACGGCAACATCGTCGTTATGCCTTCGGTCAAAGAAAGCGCGCAGGTTTGGACGCCGTTACAGACGCTGTTCCAGGATCTCGCCAAAGATGCGTTCCGCACGGCCGACATCAAGTACGACACGACCGAAAAGATCAAAGCGGCGCTCGTCGAGGCCGACAAACAGATCTACGATTCGATTTTCACGCTGAAAGGCTAGGGGGTGATCGGAATGCAAAAAACAAGCAAAAGCGGCTTTTTCGCCCGCATGAAAGCAAACTGCCTGGAGACGTTTGCCGGGTTTAAGCAAGTCGTTACGCAAGCAAAAGGCAGGGTAAGCGCCTCGATGCTGATCATGGGGCTGGGGCAGCTACTCTATAAACAATGGATCAAGGGCGCGCTGTATCTCTTGGCGCAAATCGGGTTTATCCTCTATTTCGTGTTCCGCGGCGCACAGGACTTTATCGGCTTTTTCACGCTGGGCGTGCGCGAAAGCAACGCCTGGTACGGGATCGAGGGCGATAATTCGGTCATCATGATGTTGATGGGGATTCTTTCGATCATCGCCATACTCTTTTACGTCGCGCTGTATATCGCAAACGTCAAGGACGCTTACAATATCCAGTGCGCCGTCGACGCAGGAAAAAAGCCCGCCACGTTCAAAAAAGAACTCGGCTCGCTGTTAAACCGTAATTTCTACAAGACGGCGCTGCTCTTGCCGATTATCGGCGTGTGCGTGTTCAATATCCTGCCGATCGTGTTCATGATCATCATCGCCTTTACCAACTACGGGGGCGACATCGTGCCGCCGGCGCTCGTCGATTGGGTGGGATTTGCCAACTTCGGCAAAATACTCTCGCTCGGGCAGTTCGCCTCGACGTTCTTCCGTATCTTCGCCTGGAACGTGCTGTGGGCGGTGACGGCGACGGCGATCAACTACTTCGCAGGCCTTGGCTTGGCGCTGCTGCTCAACAAAAAATGCGTCAAGGGCAAAGTGTTTTGGCGGCTGTTCCCGATCTTGGCGTATGCCGTTCCCGGCTTTATCACGCTGATCGCGTTCAAGTATATGTTTTCTTACGGCGGCCCGATCAATCAGATGATCACCGGCGCGGGCGGCACGGCGATCGGCTTTTTGGACGTCGACGCCAAGTGGATGGCGCGCGGCATCGGCCTGTTCGTCAATGCCTGGCTGTGCGTGCCCAGCAGTATGCTGCTGGCGACCGGCGTGCTTTCCAATCTCAATGTCGACCTGTACGAGGCGGCGCGCATCGACGGCGCCAACGCGTTCCGACAGTTTACCGCGATAACGCTGCCGTACGTGCTGTTCGCCACCATGCCGGTTTTGATCTCGCAGTTTATCGCCAACTTCAACAACTTCGGTATCTTCTACTTCCTGCGCGGCGGCCTGTACATGAACGGCTATTTCCTGGCAAGCGATACCGATCTGCTCATTAACTGGCTGTATAACATGTCGATCGACAACAACTACTATTCGATCGGCGCGGCCATCAGTATCATCATCTTCATCATTACGTCGATCATTTCGCTAACGGTGTACGTCATGTCGCCGTCGTATAAACAGGAGGAAACGTATCAATGAAAAAGAGAGGTCTGAAATTGCATAAAGCGGTCGATGCGGTGCTGACATACTGTATCTTGATCGCCGTGTGCGCGATATTCCTGTTTCCCATTCTGTGGTTGGTGTTGGCGTCGTTCTCCAAAACCGGCTCGATCTACTCGTTTAAAGGGTTCTTCCCGTCGGCATACAGCTTCGACAGTTTCCGCAAGCTGTTCACCGATACGGAGATGTACAACTATCCGCGTTGGTTCGGCAATACGTTGGTCGTATCATTAGGCAGCAGCTTGCTCGGCACGGCGCTGACGATCTTGACCGCCTACTGTATGTCGCGTTTCCGCTTTAAAAGCAGAAAGGCGATCATGAAAGCGACGCTGGTGCTCGGCATGTTCCCGTCGTTCATGACGATGACCGCCGTCTATCTGTTGATGACGCAGTTCAATCTGATCAACCAGCATTTCGGCCTGATCCTCATCTACTCGGCCGGCGCGCCCATGGGGTACTTGACGCAAAAAGGCTTCTTCGACACCATTTCCTATTCGATCGACGAGGCCGCGCGTATCGACGGCGCGTCGAACGCGCAGGTGTTCGTGCGCATCACCTTGCCGCTCGCGCTGCCGATGATCGTCTATACGCTGCTGTCGTCGTTCGTCTGGCCGTGGAGCGACTTCATTCTGCCCAAACTGCTGCTCAAAAACAAAGAGTTGTACACGGTGGCGGTCGGCCTGATGTCGCTCGACAATACCGAATTTTCGCGGTTTGCGGCCGGCGCGGTGTTCATCGCGGTGCCGATCGTCGTGTTCTATTTCGCCTTGAGCAAATTTTTGATCAGCGGCATGTCGGCCGGCGCCGTCAAGCAGTAGGGCAAATCGCAAAAAACAAAATATACCGTGCAAAAAAACACAAAAAGCCGACGGCGTCCGTCGGCTTTTTCATATATATATGTTTATGGTTTACGTTTGGGCAAAGCCCAAAGAAATGAGTATGGCGCGGTCGACCTTGCGGATCGCCTCCGCGTCGAGCGTGCCGACGCATTCGCGCAGGCGGCGCTTGTCGAGCGTGCGAATCTGCTCGAGCAGAATAACCGAATCTTTGGCTAAACCGTAGCGGCCTTTTTTGACCTCGATATGGGTCGGTAATTTGGCTTTGGTCAGCTGGCTGGTGACGGCGCAGGCGATGACGGTGGGGGAATAGCGGTTGCCGACGTCGTTCTGAATGATCAGAACGGGGCGCACGCCGCCCTGTTCCGATCCGACGACCGGGCTTAAGTCGGCATAATAAATTTGTCCGCGTTTGATGTCCACCGTGCTAAAAAAATTCCTTTATTTCAGATTAGCCCACTCCAAGTTGAGCGCGCCGCATTCCTCATAGCCCTTTTCCATGCTCTCTACTTCCAGTGTATGCAGTTGCACGGCGTAACGGTTCACAAGGTATGCAATGTAATCTTCGACTTTCATGCCCTTGATACGCGCGGCGTCGCGCAAATCGCTTTCCACTTCCGGGCTTACCTCGATACAAAATTTTATCACAGGTATTTATCTCCTCTTTTCGTTTTTTTATACTGATAGTATTTGCTTTCATCGAAAAATTATCGCATAACACCACAAATTCGGATATATGATTGCCTCGCCGTTCGTGTCGCTCCGAATCCGTCATTGCGAGCGCAAGCGCGGCAATCTCTCACTTCCGAGCGTCGTGCATTTTTTCGATGCCTTTTCGTCCTTTTCATAATTTCCCTTTTTATGACGCAAAATAGGCGTATGGACGAACGAGTACAAAAATTGACGGCGCTGTACGAGGGAACCGGTGTCGTGGCGCGGCCGTTTACGACGGGCGGCAGGAGCGGCACGCTGCTGTTTCAGCCCGACCTGGCCGACGCGGTGATGCTGCGCACCACGCTGATGGCGCTCGAGCAGTATACGGGCAAGATCCGCAGCGTAGACGACGCGATCGCGGCCGTGCTGACGGCGGCCGAGTGCAAGGCGGTTACCGACGAAGCGGCCGAAAAAGCGATCGTAGAGGGCGATTCGGTTTTTTTGATCGAGGGTTTCGAGCCGATACAGATCGCCACGCGTGCCTACGCGACCCGCGCCGTCGCCGAACCGCCGGCCGAAACGGTGACACGCGGCCCGCGCGAAGGCTTTATCGAGGACATCAAGACCAATCTCAGCCTTTTGGAGCGGCGACTGAAAACGCCGGCGTTGAAGATCGAACGCTTCAAGCTGGGACGGCAGTCGAATACGGCGGTGGCGATCGTCTATCTGTCGAGCGTCGTCGACCCCAAAGTCGTCGACCGCGTGCGACAAAAGCTCAACGAAATTTGCGTCGACGCGGTAAACGACAGCTATTACGTGCAAGAGGCGATTTCCGACCACCCGTACAGCATTTTCGCTCAAAGCGGCACCACCGAAAAGCCGGATGTCGCGGCTGCCAAAATGCTCGAGGGGCGCGTGGCGATCGTTGTCGACGGCTCGCCGACCGTCATTACGGTGCCGTTCGTACTGGCCGAAGATTTCCAGTCGGCCGAGGATTACTACGAGCGCTATGCGTTCGCCAGTTTTTTGCGTATGCTGCGTTATGCCGCCGTCATGCTGGCCGTGCTGCTGCCCGGCCTGTACGTCGCCATGCAAATCTATCATTATGAAATGATCCCGCTCAAGTTCCTCGTCACGCTGATGAACGCCGTCGCAGGTCTGCCGATGACGCCGCTGGCCGAAACGCTGTTCGTCATTTTTCTGTTTGAGATCATACGCGAGGCGGGCGTTCGGATGCCGCGCGCCGTCGGTATGGCGCTGTCGATCGTCGGCGCGCTGGTGCTCGGGGATACCGCCGTCAAAGCCGGCCTGATTTCCTCGCCCAGCGTCATGGTCGTGGCGCTCAGCTCGTTGGCGCTGTACACCGCGCCCAAACAGGTCGGCACGATGAGCCTGCTGCGCATACTCATTACTTTAGCCGGGGGCTTGGGCGGCTTGTACGGGTTGCTGCTGTCGGTGCTGTTCCTGTTCTTCTACCTTAACACGCTCGACAGCTATTACACGCCGTACATGGCGCCGTTCGCGCCGCTCGTCAAAGGCGACCTCAAAGATTCGCTCGTCCGCAAGCCGCTCAAAAAGATGAAGCGGCGGCCGGCGTCGATCCCGAATAGCAACGCCACGAGGAGGGGATAATGCAAGACGAAAAAACGCTGTCGGTGCGGCAAGTTACCGTATTCGTATTCATTACCGCCGTTGCGGTCAAGATGTTCATGTTGCCGTCGCTACTGGCCGCCGAACTCGGCCGCAATGCGTACTGGGCGATGCTGTTATATTTGGCGATCGATTTTTCGGTGCTGACGCTCGTCGTCGTGGCGATCCGCCGCGCGCAGTGCGGGTTTTACGAGTTGCTCGAAAAAACGATCGGCCGTATTCTCTCGCGCATCGTTCTCGGCGTCAGCGTGCTGTTCCTGCTGTTCAAGCTGACGCTTATGCTGGGCGAAGTGCGCATTTTCTTTTCCGAACGCGTGTTCGAGGATTTCGGCTGGTCGCTGTATATCCTGCCGCTATTAGCTTTGATGAGCTTTGCCGCCGGCAAAAGCCTGCGTATCCTGGGGCGTACCGCCGAACTGGTTGTGCCGTTTATCCTCTTGAGCATGGCGTTGCTGTTTGTTTTGACCGCCGGCAAGGTCGACTATTCCAACCTGCTTCCGCTGTTCCGCGAAGGCGGCGGCGACCCGATCCGCTACTCGCTTTGGCTGGGCGACTATTCGGTACTGGTGCTGCTCGTCGGCAAGGTCGACAAGGGCAAAGCCCCGGCCGCGCGTTGGCTGATCGGCGGGGCGATCGGGAGCTTATGCGTCGAGGCGTTCACGGTCATGATCTGCGCCGCTTACGGCAACTTGACCCACCTACTGGAGTTGGGACACAACCTGGGCGCGATGGCGCAGCATTCGGGGACGCAGAACTTCGGGCGGCTCGACTTGTTGGTGTTCACCGTTTGGGTGGCGACGATCGTAATAAAACTATTATTATATATGTACGCCGTCGCGCGGCACACGGCGTTTGTGACCACCGTCGACAAACCGTATATTTGGGCGCTCGTCGCGTCGGCGCTCATCTATGTTTGCAGCGTGTTCGTGCTGCCGTCGCCCGGCGCGCTGTACGGCGTGGCGACCGGGTGGATGCGCTGCGTTGCGCTGGTCGAACAGTTCGCTTTGCCGCTGATCACCTGTATCGGCGCGTTGACGGTCGGCCGCAAAAGGAGTTTGTATGAAGAAGAGTAGCCGCGTCCTGTGTTTTAAAATCTTTTTGGCGGCCTTTGCCGTCGTGTTGGTGCTTGCGCCGTCGACGTTTACGCACGTGCCGGACATCGAGCAGCGCGTCGTCGTCAGCGTCTTAGGCGTCGATGCGGCCGACGACGGCTACAAGGTGTCGGCGCAGGTCATTATTCCCAAACGCGCCACCGAGGGCGACCCCAAGCAGGAAGTCGTCGACGCCGACGGCAAAAGCGTGTCGGAAGCGATCGATAAGCTCAATCGCGCCATGGGGCGGCGGGTCGATCTGGGGCATTGCGGCGTCATCGTCGTCGGCAAGACGCTCGCCGAACAAGGCGTTCGGCGCGAACTCGAATATTTGTTTGCCGGCGGTATCGTCACGCCCGGCACCAATCTGATCTGTACCAAGTCGGAAGCGGGCGCGTTTATCAAAAAGGCGGTCAGTCTTGCCGCCAATTCGGTAACAGGGCTAGACAGCTTTATCACGTATGCGTCGACCGGTTCGCACACCGCGACGCTGACGTTGAACCGCTTTCTGTCGTCGACCGATGGCGAAAGCAACACGTCGTATATGCCGATTTTGGAAATCGACGACGGCGGCGAGCAAAGCGAGCAGTCGGACGGGCAGGCGGCGCAAGCGGCCGCGCAGCAAGGAGGCGAGCAGTCGCAGACGGTCATCAAAAGCGCGGAGTCGATCGCCGTGTTCTATGACGGCGTTCTGTGCGGCACGTTCGATGCCGAATTGACACGCGGCCTGGTTTGGGTCGACCGCAAGTCCGACAGCGGACAGATCCAGTTGGACAAGTTCGAGTACGACGGCAAGGACTACGGCGGAATTTATGCTTGCTTGCGGCATAAAAAACGCAAGTACTGCGCGCACTTCGACGAGAACGGCGTCCCGATCTTTACCGTGCGTTTAAACGTCAAAGCCGAACTACAGGACAAGCACACATTAAACGAACTGGCTGATTCGGTCGGGATCAAAGAGGCGACCAAACAGATCCAGGACGCCTTTACCGCCAAAATCGAAAAAGAGATCACCGAAACGTATCTCGCCGGGCTTGCTATGGGCGCAGACATCTTCGAAGTGCGTTCGGCATTCTACAAAGGCCAATACGACGGCTACGCCGCCTACGGCAAGGCCGAATTTCTCCACGACGTGCAGCTGCGGTTTGAGATTCGGGTGAAAGTGGTGTAGGGTGCTTTTCAACGAAATAAATATCCACCGGCTATTTGCTATGGACGGTGGATATTTATTAGCTTCTTATTCTCCTCTTTTAGGAATATTTCCGCTTAATCTTTCAAGCAACCGATTGGAATTACGTAAACCCCGTCTTCGCGCTTGTATCCGTATTCCGTTCCGGTAATTAAAATCTTCAAATCGGGTAAGCGGAGAGGGCATTGTTTTTCGGCCTTGTTGTATTCGGATATAAGTCGCTCGATTTCGCATAAATGCTTTGCGCCCAAACCGATTTCACTCGAACCGAGTTTGAATTCAATTAAGGCATACTTCCCGTTGTTCAAGTGCAAAACGCAGTCGGCTTCAAGTCCGTATCTGTCATGATAATAAGATATTTCCCCACCAAGCGCAGAACTGTAGATTTTCAAATCTCTGATACAGAGCGATTCAAACAAAAATCCTAATGTCTTAAAATCGGTATTGAAATAATCGGGCGAAAGTCCGAGCGCGGCAACGGCAATAGACGGGTCAATAAAGTTTCTTTTTGCCGACGAGCGTATAGACGTTTTGGAACGAATCGCAGGGCACCACGCCGAGACATCATCTATAATATAAAGTTTTTCAAGCGCCCCGATATAGTCTGCTATTGTTTTTTCGGAAATGTCGCAGGTTGACATTACGTCACGGTATACTGTTTTCAAATCCGAAAGCGTGCAAATATTCCTCGCATAAGAACGCAGTATTGTTTCTGCCCACTTCGCGTTACGCTTGACTTTATCGATATTGGATATATCTGTTTTGTAGGTTTGTACGAATAAATCTTTTGCAATTTCAAGCTGATAGTCACCGACTTCACTTGATACGCTTGCAGGCCACCCGCCACGGCAGATGGCAAAAATAAGGTCGTCAACGGTCAGTTTTGAAATGCAGCCGTCAAAGCTATCGGGATTATTAAATAATTCCGATAGCGAAACCGTACCGTTTGATTCTTCGCTCTCGTAGAGGCTCATAGGGTACATCGTCATTGTAGAGATACGCATGGTGCCGGTGTGGGGCGTTTCCACCGTTTGCGACGAAGAACCCGTTAAAATATAAAGTCCTTTTTCGCCGCGATCGTCCACCGACTTTCTTATAGCCCCCCAAAGTTTCGGCGCATCTTGCCATTCGTCAAACAAACGCGGATTCTCACCGATTAAAAGTTTAGACGGCATCTCTTTCGCCACCGTTAAATAGCTCTCTCTTTTATCTTCATCTTGAAATTCAATTACGCTTTTCGCTCTTTGCTTAGCGGTAGTTGTTTTACCGCAACCTTTCGGTCCGACGATAAGAGTTGCCCCAAATGCTTTTAACTTTATGTCTAATAATTTATCCGCAATTCGCTTTTTATAATATTCCATACGTACACCTCAAAATGATTATAGCATATTTGCAAAGCAAAAGCAAGGACGTTTCTATAATTTGCGGAGAAATTTTTCCACGATTTGAGGTTATTTTTTGGAGCAATTTGCGCAGTATTCCGGCCTTTTGCGTTCTAAAGGGAAGAAAAGTCTTTTAAGAAAAAGACAACAAAACAATTCTTACCTTTTGGCGGCAAAAAGGGCAGCTTTTCTTTTGAAAAAGAACGAAAAACAATCCCCGGCCTTTTGACATCAAAAGGCCTCGGCGAAAACTGCAAAAGGGAGGGACACTTCAGAC
>JAAVYI010000008.1 GCA_022791055.1 Clostridia bacterium
ACAAACAAACACCCCGGAAGGGACTATTTCGTAAAGTTCAACTGTCCCGAGTTCACAAGCCTTTGCCCCATTACGGGTCAGCCGGATTTTGCTACGGTCTATATTTCGTACATACCGCGCGAAAAGATGGTTGAAAGCAAGTCTTTAAAGCTGTATCTTTTCGGGTTCCGAAACCGCGGCGATTTTCACGAAGACTGCGTGAACATAATTATGAACGACCTTATTGATTTGATGGACCCTGCGTATATCGAAGTATGGGGCAAATTTTTGCCCCGCGGCGGAATTTCCATAGACCCCTATTGCAACTACGGCAAAAAGGGAACCAAGTGGGAACAGGTAGCTTGGGATAGGCTTTCGCACCACGATATGTATCCCGAAAAAATCGACAACAGATGAAATAAAGCGGACGTCCGTCCGCTTTATTTCATCTTTGAGTATGCGCCTTTTCATCCATTTCATCCATTGATGGGTAAAAACCTTTTCGTTGCTTGCAGCTCGAAAACCGCCAAAGACAAGAAAAAGAAAGTCAACTCCACTCTCGCGGCAAGCGGCATATTGCACGAAAAAGGTAACTGACCGAAAAATACCCGAAAAGGTTTTTTCATAGCACGTACGCAAGGGGCATTAAGAGAACTCCTTTTGCGTGTGTCTTGGTGGTGTGTCCGCCGGGGCTCGAACCCGGACCGAAGGCGTCGGAGGCCTTTATGGTATCCAATTCCACCACGGGCACAGAGATTTGTGTTCTTATAGTGCGAGACTTAAAGAACGAGACTACATTATAATAGCACATCGGGTGGAAAAACGCAAGGATTTTGGGGCGGTTTTTTTGGGGAGGGGGTGCGGCTATGGTGTGCGGATGGGGACGGAGATGCGAGAAAGTGGCAGATTCGACACAAAGCAACAAATTATCACCAAATGCGAAATTGACAACCACAATATATTGTGGTACAATACATGTACACCCATTATTTAAGCATATCGACTAAAGAAAAAATGCGGCAGCCTTGTTATTCCCGGAGGCGCGCCGCATTTTGTTATGTTGGGACGGTCGCGCGGAACGGGCGAATATATATATATATATAGCTATGCGGATAGAGTATGCTTAACCAAAAATAGGTATTTGCTATATTGCTGTCGGCGGTGTATAAAAATTCTATCTGCGAAAGCGTGCGGCGCGGGAGGCGGCGGGAATAGGACTTTAGAAAAATGCGGCAGCCTTGTTATTCCCGGAGGCGCGCCGCATTTTGCTATGTCGGGTCGGTTAGGCGAAACGGGCGAATATATATAGCTATGCGCATAGAGTATGCTTAACTATAAAATATAGGTATTTGCTATATTGCCGTCGGTAGTGTATAATTGTATCTGTGAAAGAGCGCGGCGCGGGAGCGGCGGAGAAAAGGACTTTTTTCGGGGCATTCCGTTACGCTTATGACGGGCGGGCGACGCGGCAAAAAAAATTTTTATGGGAGGATCTATGATATACAGAAATTTTCAGGATATCAAGCTGTCGGCGTTGGGGTTCGGCACGATGCGCTTGCCGACGCGAAACGGCGTGTACGCAGACATCGACGAGCCGGCGGCGCAGGAAATGATAGACTACGCAATGGCGGAGGGCGTCAACTACTACGACACCGCCTGGGGCTATCACGACGGACAGTCGGAAATCGTCATGGGCAAGCTGCTCAAAAAGCACCCGCGCGACAAATTTTATCTCGCGTCCAAATTCCCCGGCTATGACCTGGCCAACATGGACAAGGTCGAGGAGATCTTTGAAAAGCAGCTGGTCAAATGCGGCGTCGAATATTTCGACTTTTATCTGTTCCACAACGTGTGCGAAATGAATATCGACGCATACCTTGACGAAAAGTACCGCATTTACGACTACTTGACGGCGCAAAAGCAAAACGGGCGCATCAAGCACTTGGGATTTTCGGCGCACGGCGATTTGAACGTCATTCGCCGCTTTCTCGAAAAGTACGGAGCGGCGATGGAATTCGGACAGCTACAGATCAACTACCTCGATTGGGAGTTCCAGAACGCGCGCGAAAAGGTCGAACTGCTGACGCAATATAACATTCCCGTTTGGGTGATGGAGCCGGTGCGGGGCGGCAAACTGGCGTCGCTGGCCGCGCCGGACGAAAAGATACTCAAGGCATTGCGTCCCGACGAGAGCATCGCGGCCTGGGCGTTCCGCTTTTTGCAAACCGTTCCGGAGACGGTCGTCATTCTGTCCGGCATGTCCGATATGGCGCAGGTCAAGGACAATATCAACACGTTCCGCGAGGATAAGCCGCTGAATAAGCAAGAAATGCGCGCGCTCATGCAAATCGCCGACGTCATGACCGGCAAAGACAAACTGCCGTGTACGTCGTGCCGCTACTGTACCGCGCACTGCCCGCAAGGATTGGCGATCCCGGAGCTGATCAAGCTGTACAACGAGCATCGGTTTACCGGCGGCGGATTCATTGCGCCGATGGCGCTTCAAGCGTACCCGACGGACAAACAGCCGAGCGCTTGCGTCGGTTGCCGTAGTTGCGAACAGGTCTGCCCGCAGCAGATCAAAATTTCCGAAATGATGACAGACTTTGTCGCTAGACTCAAATAAAGGAGAAGCACATGATAGAATCGGTTTTGACAAGAAAGAACGTAAACGTAAAAACAAAGATCACCGTCAAATCGTTGTTGGCGGCGGGCATTGTCGCGCTGGCGGTGTTGTTGCCGCAGTTGGTGCATATCGCGGCGGGCGCGCAAGGCGGCGCGCAGTGGCTGCCGATGTATCTGCCCGTACTGCTCGGCGGCTGCCTGCTCGGCTGGCGCTGGG
This sequence comes from Clostridia bacterium, assembly GCA_022791055.1. Taxonomy (GTDB): domain Bacteria; phylum Bacillota; class Clostridia; order Christensenellales; family Pumilibacteraceae; genus HGM11386. Next base: position 2,822 of record JAAVYI010000008.1, read on the forward strand.
GACTGGGTATCGGCGTGTTGTCGCCGCTTATCAGCTTTGCCGTCACATCGCTGTTCGGCAACGCCATGCCTGCGGCCGTGCGTCTGCCGTATATGGTAGCCGAACTGGCCGTGTTCGCCGCCGTCTCCGGCCTGTTCTCCGAAAAGATCGCCGAAAACGGCTGGATGGCGTTCCCGGCCGTGCTGCTGGCCGCCGTCTCGGGGCGCGCGACGTTTCTCCTCTTGGCGGCGGTGTTCCAAAGCGTTTCGCCGCTGTCGGCCGCTACCGCTTGGGCGCAGATACAGACCGGCCTCGTCGGACTTGTGTTGCAAGCCGTTTTGGTTCCGTCTATTGTCCTGGGGCTGTCGCAACTGCTTGCCCGCGACAAGCAGTAACGGGCATGACCGAACTGCGCGAACTGAAGGAAATCTTATTGCGGGAAGGGTATACCTGCGTATTGTCGAACGGCGCGGACACGGTGACAAGCCGCGCGCGGGGCGTCAAGCCGCTTCTCGAGTTTCTCGACAGCGGCAACTATGCGGGCTATTATGCTGCGGATAAAGTCGTCGGCAAGGCGGCGGCCTTCCTGTACGTCTGTATGGGCGTTGCCGCATTGCACGCTTGCGTGATCAGCGAGGCGGCGATCGAGGTGTGCCGCAAGCACGGAATCGCCGTCGGCTACGACGTTGCGACCTCGCATATCATTAACCGCAAAGGCGACGGCCTCTGCCCGATGGAGCAGACGGTCGCGGCGATCGACGATCCGCAAGCCGCCAAAGCCGCCATAATCGCAAAAATCAAAGCGGGTATATGATCGACAAAATCAAAAACAGCCGAACGCGGAAACTTGCATTCGGCTGTTTTGTCGTTTGCCTTTACACCGAAAACATCGGCGTGGACAGATAGCGGTCGCCGGTGTCGGGGAATAGGACGACGATCGTTTTGCCGACGTTATCGGGGCGTTTTGCGACCTCGACGGCCGCCCACAGCGCCGCGCCCGCCGAAATGCCGACCAGCACACCTTCGGCTTTGCCGATTAGACGTCCGGTCGCAAAAGCGTCCTCGTCGGACACTTGGATGATTTCGTCGTATATCGACGTGTCGAGAACGGCCGGCACGAATCCGGCACCGATGCCCTGAATTTTATGCGCGCCCGCCTTGCCGCCCGAAAGCACCGGCGAGGCGGCCGGCTCGACGGCGACGACGCGCACGGACGGCTTTTGCGATTTGAGATATTGACCGACGCCGGTGATCGTGCCGCCCGTGCCGACGCCGGCAACGAAAATATCGACTTCGGGCGCGTCGCGGTAGATTTCCGGTCCGGTGGTCGCAAAATGCGCCGTCGGGTTGGCGGGGTTGACGAATTGGCCGGCGACAAAGCTATCGGGGATCTGTCGGCTGAGTTCGTTCGCCTTGTCGATCGCGCCCTGCATACCGCGCGCGCCGTCGGTCAGCACCAGCTCGGCGCCGTAGGCTTGCATCAGTTGCCGCCGTTCGATCGACATCGTTTCGGGCATGACGATGACGACGCGGTAGCCGCGCGCCGCCGCGACCGCGCACAGCCCGATGCCGGTGTTGCCCGATGTCGGCTCGATGACCACCGAATCGGGCTTCAATTTTCCCGACCGTTCGGCGTCGTCGAGCATCGCTTTGGCCACGCGATCCTTGACCGAGCCGGCCGGATTGCAAAACTCGAGTTTGGCCAAAATTTTGGTTTTCAGCGCAAACTGCTTTTCGATATGCGTCAGTTCGAGCAGCGGGGTATTGCCGATCAGCTGATCGGCGGACGTATAATAAGCCATGGGCGTCTCCTTATAGTACCAGTATAGCACCGCGCGCCGTGCTTTGTCAACGCGCGGGGCAAAATAAACTGCGACTTTGCGGCGCGAAAACGATCGATTTTTTTTCGCGCACATCAAGCACATTTCATCGGTTTATCATAATGACGTGCTATACTGGTTATAGTATTAAACAGAGGGTGCATAAATACCATGAAACAGCAAGCGAACAGCAAAGTAATGACCTTTAAGCGCAGCACGGTCGTCATTGCGGCCATTGTCGCGGTGCTACTGATGATCGCTACCGGCGTCACGGTCGGCCTGGTCGGTCGCGGATACACGACGGCCGAAAGCGTGCGCCCGGAGGTGCGGATCGCGGCCGATTCGGCAGCGCCCGATCTGACGGCGTCCGAACTGTCGACCGTCGATTTGGTCGAAGCTGTCGCCGATACCGTCGTCGAGATCACGACGTCGGAAGTGACGACGGACGCGTTCATGCGTGAAGTCGTGCAGTCGGGCGCGGGCAGCGGCGTCATCATCGATACGACCGGATATATTATCACCAACGAACACGTCGTGTCGGGTGCGAACACCGTTTCCGTGCGGCTGACGTCGGGCATAGAGTATCCGGCCGAAATCGTCGCCGCAGATAAGATCGCCGATATTGCGGTCGTCAAGATCGACCCGCAAGACCCGTTGCCGGCCGCGACGTTCGGCAACTCCGATGTCCTCAAAGTCGGGCAATCGGTCATCGCCATCGGCAACCCGCTCGGCAGTCTGGGCGGCACGGTCACCGATGGGATCATCAGCGCGACCAACCGCGCTGTCACCATCGACGGCGTTACGATGAGCCTGTTGCAAACGTCGGCGGCGGTCAACCCCGGCAATTCGGGCGGCGGGCTGTTCAACTCGTCGGGCGAACTGATCGGCGTGGTCAACGCCAAGTCGTCCGGGTCCGGGATCGAGGGGCTGGCGTTCGCCATTCCCGCCAACACTGCGTTGGACGTGGCGACGCAGCTGATCGAGCAGGGCTACGTCACCGGCCGCACCGACGCAGGGCTGACGACGGTCGAGATTTCCGACCGCTACACCGCGATGATCAACGGCGTCGACTATTTGGGCGTGTATGTAAAAAGCGTGTCGAAAGCCTACGCGGGCGTCTTGCAACCGCGCGACCATATTGCCGAGGTCAACGGCAAAGCGATCAAAACGGTGGCCGAATGGAACGCGTATGTGCTTGCCGGAGCGGTCAGCGATACGCTGGAGATCGTGTATTATCGCGGCAACGAGCGACTTTCGACGACGCTGACGCTTTTGCAATATATGCCGTCCGACTACGCGGCTTGACAATCGTCGCCTTTTAACCCGCTGGTTTAAGCGGGTTTTATTTTGGGACGAAAGCAAATTTTCGAAAGTTTCCAAGCCCGGTAATACGCATGGATAGAATTGCATTTTCCGTAAAGTTGTGGTATACTATAGTTATATCCGAATATGCGAGGGGTAATATGGAAACAGCAAAAGCAATCGAAAAGTATGCGGCACTGTACGGCGTACATACGCCGGCCGACTTGCATTCGGCGGTGTCGCAGGCGGTCATGGAAGAGATCGCCGTCAAGTGGCGCGCCGACCAAACGGCTGCCGAACAGGGGCGACGGGCGTACTACCTGTCGGCCGAATTTTTGATGGGGCGCGCCGTGTTCAACAATCTGTCCAACTTACAGATCGTCGACGAAGTGCGCGCCGCCGTCGAGCGTTTTGGCGGCAAGCTCGAGGACATGGAAGAAGTACCCGACATGGCGCTCGGCAACGGCGGACTGGGGCGGTTGGCGGCGTGCTTTCTCGACAGCGCGGCTACGCTGGGTAAACCGCTCGACGGGTACGGCATTCGCTATCAGTACGGCATTTTCAAGCAGCGTTTCGAAAACGGCTTTCAGGTCGAGGCGGCCGACGACTGGACGGCGGCCGGCGATCCCTGGAGCGTGCGGCGCTACGGCGAGCGCGTCGTCGTCACGTTCGGCGACATGCGCGTTTTGGCCGTGCCGTATGACACGCCGATCATCGGCTACGGCGCAAAGACGATCAACACCCTGCGCCTGTGGCAAGCCGAACCGCTCGACGGTTTCGATTTTCCGGCGTTCGACAGCGGCAAGTATCTCAAGTCGACGGCGGGGCGCGAGGCGGCCGAACGCATTTCGTCGGTGCTGTATCCCAACGATAACACCAAGGCCGGCAAGGCGCTCAGACTGCGGCAAGAATATTTCTTTACCAGCGCGTCGCTACAGGACATTTTGCGGCGGCGTAAGGCGGCGGGCAAATCGCCGCTCATGGGCGACGACGTGGCCGTTCAGCTCAACGACACGCACCCGGTATTCGCCATTCCCGAATACGTGCGGCTGCTGTGCGCCGAGGGCGTCGCGTTCGAGCAGGCGTTTGCCGAGGCGAAAAAAGTTTTTGCCTACACCAACCACACCGTCATGGCCGAAGCGCTCGAAAAGTGGGACGTTGCGACGGTTAAAAAGATCGTGCCCGCACTGCTGCCGATCTTAAATAAGATCGAGCGTGCGCTCGAAAACGAGTTGCGCGAAAAAAATGTGCCGCTCGGTCGTAAGGCGATCGTCGCCGATAAAACGGTACACATGGCCAATCTCGCTTGCTACACCGCATACGCGGTCAACGGCGTGGCCAAGATCCACACCGAAATTTTAAAGGCCGATACGCTTAGCGAGTGGTACGCGCTGTACCCCGAACGGTTTTTCAATATGACCAACGGTATCACGCAACGCCGCTGGCTGGCGACCGCCAACCCCAAACTGGCCGCGTTCATTACCGAACGCGTGGGCGACGGTTGGCTGACCGACCTCAAGACGCTCGAAGGTCTGGAGCAACACATGGGCGAGCGGGACGCCGCCGAATTTGTCGCAATCAAGCGCGCCAACAAACAGGCGCTGGCCGACTTTATCGAGCAGAAAGAGGGCGTACGCCTCGACCCCGATTTCATTTTCGACATTCAGATCAAACGCTTGCACGAGTATAAGCGGCAGTTACTCAACGCGCTGGCGATCGTTTCGACCTATCAGCGGTTAAAGGACGGCGAACTGCCCGACTTCAAGCCGACGGCCTACATTTTCGGCGCAAAGTCGGCGCCCGGATACTTCCGCGCCAAAGCGGTCATTAAGTATATCAACGAGATCGCGCGTAAACTCAACGCCGACCCGCAGACGAACGATCGTTTGCGCGTGGTGTTCGTTTCCGATTACAACGTTTCCTATGCCGAAAAGTTGGTCGCGGCCGGCGACGTGTCCGAACAGATTTCGGCGGCCGGTACCGAGGCGAGCGGCACGGGCAACATGAAGTTGATGCTAAACGGCGCGGTCACTTTGGGGACATACGACGGCGCCAACATCGAGATCGCCGAGGCGGCGGGCGAGGAGAACAATTACATTTTCGGCGCGCGGGTCGAGGAGTTGGACGCCATTCGCAACACCTACGAGGCGCGCAAGTTCTACGAGGCCGACGCGCGGCTCAAGGCGGCTGTCGACACGCTGATCGACGGGACATTCGACGACGGCGGCACCGGCATGTTCCGCGAGTTGTACGATTCACTGCTTAAAGGCGCGAGCTGGCACCGTCCCGATCAGTATTTCTTATTCCGCGATTTCGACGACTATATGCGCGCGCGTTTGCGCGTCAATGCCGACTACGGAACGCCGCAATTCGTGCGCAAGTGCATGATGAACACCGCGCACGCCGGACGGTTCTCGTCGGACAGAACGATCGGCGAATACTGCCGCGACATCTGGAAAATCTGACGGCCAACGTCGCAGCATAAAGCGAAAGCGGTGCGGCGATCTTGTCGCTAAAACACATCATCCGATAAGGAGGGGCATTCTATGGAACGGGGCGTACTACTGCATATATCGTCGTTGCCGGGCGAATACGGCATCGGCTCGTTCGGCGAGGCGGCGTACCGCTTTGTCGACCTGGTGCGCAAATCTCGATTGACGCTGTGGCAGGTACTGCCGCTCAACGTGACGAGTTACGGCGATTCGCCCTATCAGTCGCCCTCGGCGTTTGCCGGCAACCCGTATTTTATCGATCTCGATCTCCTCGTCCGCGACGGCTTGCTGACAAACGAGGAACTGCCGCACTATCCCGCGGGCGCGGTCGACTATGCCGCCTTGTATGATGAGCGGTGGGACACACTGCGCAAAGCGTTCGCGCGGTTTGCGGGCGGGGAAGAATACGACGACTTTTGCGCGTCGGCCAAGTGGCTCGACGACTACGCGCTGTTTATGACCGTCAAATCGCTGTGCGGCAACGTCGGGTTGGACGCATGGCCGGATGAATACCGTTTGCGCGACAAGGCGGCGCTCGAAAAAGTGCGGCGCGCGCAGCGTGACGAGTTGGAATTTCATCGGTTTACGCAGTACCTGTTTTTTACGCAGTGGCGCAAGCTGAAAGCATACGCCAACGCAAACGGGGTGCGCATCGTCGGCGATATGCCGATTTACGTCGCCTACGACAGTGCCGACGTTTGGTGTCATCCCGACCTGTTTTTGCTCGACGATCGCCTGATCCCGACGGTGGTCGCCGGCGTGCCGCCCGACTGCTTTTCGGCGACCGGGCAACTGTGGGGCAACCCGATCTACGACTGGGACGCGATGCGCGCCGACGGCTACCGTTGGTGGATCGAGCGATTAAATGCGGCGGGCGCGCTGTTCGACATTGTGCGGATCGACCATTTCCGCGGGTTTGAAAGTTTTTACACCATTCCCTACGGGCGACCCGACGCTTGTGTCGGCGAGTGGGTCAAGGGGCCGGGCATGGCGCTGTTCGACGTCTTGCAAGCGTCTTGCGATACGGCTGTCATTGCCGAAGACCTGGGCCTACTCGACGACGACGTGCGCGCTATGGTGCGCGCGACCGGGTATCCGTCGATGAAAGTGCTGGAGTTCGGGTTGGACGGCGAGAACACCAACGAATATTTGCCGCACAACTACCCGGTCAACTGTATCGCGTACACCGGAACGCACGACAACGACACCGCGCTAGGCTGGTTTAACGCGTTGTCGGCGTCGCGTCGCCGCCGCGTGCGTTTGAGAACGCGCCGCCTGTTCGGCTCGCCGGTGCCGGGCATGATTCGTATGCTTTTCCGCTCGCGCGCAAAGTACGTCGTCATACCCATGCAGGACTTTTTGAACCTCGACAGCGCCGCGCGCATGAATACCCCCTCGACGCTCGGCGGCAATAACTGGCGCTGGCGCTTGACGATCCTGCCCGAAACGATCGAGTACCGCACGTAAACCGCAAATTCGTCTATTGTTGCCGCTTGCGAAATCAAATCGCATTCGCCGAACCACCGATAAAAAGCCGATTCCTTAAGAACGCCCCCGATTTTGAACCCGTCATCTCGGCGCGAATATTTTCGACAAAAAAGAATCGTAAAAACTTACCTCAATTCGATTGCCAACCGCCGCAGAATATGTTATAATACCCCTCGTTAAATATGCTTCTGTGGCTCAGTTGGTAGAGCGAGTGATTCGTAATCACTAGGTCGGCGGTTCGAGTCCGCCCAGAAGCTCCACAGCAGAAGCCACGCCTTAGGGTGTGGCTTCTGTTGTGGTACACCCGCAAATGAGAAGCTTACCGCAAGAATTACGATGAAAGGATACTATAGAAAAAACAGTAAAATATAAATATACAGATAGTACGTTCGGCGCGCAGTTCGCTAGGCGCTCGGTTGTGCCGAAGCCCGCCGCGAATCCGCGGCAATCTTACCGGGAGTACCAAGCTCTCTCCGCAAAGCGGTGGGGTAAAATTATATGATAGGCAAAGGAGAAACCACAGCATGATGACAAAAGCGCAAAAGGATAAGCTGGTTAGTCTTTATTATGATATCGTGGATAAAGCATATTACTATTATGATATGGATAGCTTTAAACGCGAACAAATCGGGCGCAATATCGATTTCTTCAACAAATCCGAAGAATATCAGATCGAGATGTGGCTCAGACTGCTCGGCGGCGTCGACTATAATCTTCTGTATCTCGGCGCAATGCTTGCGTTACGGGAAGACGACATGCGTTATCTTGACGACACGCTGTATACCGTTACCACGCTGGAAAGGCTCACTATGATGTCAACGGATTGGGATCTATTTTCCGTGTTGCTGTCGGCTAACCGTTTCAGCGATATAGAGCGTTTTTTCCGAAGGAAAACGTACATAGTAAAATCGGCGGCGGTTGGCTGACAAATCTGGTAATGTATTTGTACTACGGCGAGGAAGCGTGGCGAACGGAAGCGGTCGATACCGGTAGGCGTTACTCCGAGTCTAAAACTACAATCGAGGGAAAGGCGGTTGTAAACTGTCTTTTGAGTTTGGTCGATAAAGATTTCGACAGGTTTTCCGTAGAGTTGGATAATATATGCAAAGGCAAGCGCCGCTCGAATGAATTCGGCGAAAACAAATTTACCAAACAGTTTCCGTTTTTTGCTTTG